>CALMPB010000016.1 GCA_937871985.1 uncultured Burkholderiaceae bacterium | reverse complement strand
GTCCAGACCAGGTCGTAGACGCTTTCCACGCCCTGCAGGTACATGGCCAGGCGTTCCAGGCCGTAGGTGATCTCGCCCATGATGGGCTTGCAGTCGATGCCGCCGACCTGCTGGAAATAGGTGAACTGCGTCACTTCCATGCCGTTGAGCCAGACCTCCCAGCCCAGGCCCCAGGCGCCCAGCGTGGGGTTTTCCCAGTCGTCTTCGACGAAGCGGATATCGTGTTGCTGCGGGTCGATGCCCAGCGCTTTCAATGAATCGATGTAAAGGTCGAGGATTTCGGGGGGGGCGGGTTTGAGCACGACCTGGAATTGGTAGTAGTGCTGCAGCCGGTTGGGGTTTTCGCCGTAGCGGCCGTCCTTGGGGCGGCGCGAGGGCTGGACGTAGGCGGCGCGCCAGGGCTCGGGGCCGATGGCGCGCAGGAATGTGGCGGTGTGCGAGGTTCCGGCGCCCACTTCCATGTCGTAGGGCTGAAGAAGGGCGCAACCCTGTTTGTCCCAGTATTGCTGGAGCGTCAGAATAATTTGCTGAAAAGTAAGCATGAGCGAAAACCAGTAACGCGAGTGACCGCAAAGACTAGGATTTTACCGTGCTTCGGCGCAAGCGATGGCCGCGGGCAGTTCGCGTGATTTTCAGGAGGGCGGCGATTGGTCGTATCATAATAGGTTTAGGGTTCAATTTTTTCATGGTACGGCGCGTGGCGCCTCGATTCGAGGGGATGGATTCATGTCAAATCTGGTAAAGGTGGATGTCGTCGATCGTGTGATGATTATCACGATCAATCGTCCTGAGGCGCGCAATGCCATCAATTACGAAACGGCGCACGAAATGGCGCGGGCATTTGAAGATTTGGACGCCCGCGACGACGTGGCGCTGGGCATCCTGATGGGCGCTGGCGGCACGTTTTCGTCGGGCATGGACCTGAAGGCGTTCGCGGCGACCGGCCAGCGGCCGCTGGTGGCGGGGCGCGGTTTTGGCGGCCTGTGCGAACAGGCGCCCAAAAAGCCGCTCATCGCCGCCGTCGAGGGCTATGCGTTGGCGGGCGGCTGTGAACTCGCCCTGGCCTGCGACCTGATCGTCGCGGCCGACAACGCCAATTTCGGCCTGCCCGAAACCAAGCGCGGCCTGGTGGCCAGCTCGGGCGGCATGCTGCGCCTGCCCCAGCGCATTCCCTACCATATTGCCATGGAGGCCATACTGACCGGCGAAATGCTGCCGGCCCAGCGCGCCTACGACCATGGCCTGGTCAATCGCCTGACCGAGCCGGGGCAGGCCCTGGAGGGCGCGCTGGCCCTGGGCCGAATCATTGCGGCCAATGGTCCGCTGGCGGTGCAGACCGCCAAGAAAATCGTGAACGAAGCCAAAGACTGGCGCCAGGCCGACATGTTCGACCTGCAGCGTCCGCGCGTGGCGCACATCTTCGCTTCGGCCGATGCCAAGGAGGGCGCCACGGCGTTCGCCGAAAAACGCAAGCCGGTCTGGCAGGGCAAGTAATTTCCAGCAGGACGAGCTCGAGCAAAGCCAGTCATAGTCCGGCAAGGCCAGCCCTGTTGCCGGGCATGTTTTTTTATTCCTCTATCAAAGTGTCATGACAACGATCATCAAAGAAAACGATTTGATCCAGTCCATTGCGGACGCGGTGCAATTCATCAGCTTCTATCATCCCGCCGACTACATCCAGCATCTGGCCCGCGCCTACCAGCGCGAGCAAAGCCCCGCGGCCAAGGACGCCATTGCGCAGATCCTGACCAACTCGCGCATGTGCGCCGAAGGCCATCGGCCCATTTGCCAGGACACCGGCATCGTCAACGTCTTCCTGAAGATCGGCATGAACGTGCGCCTGGATACCCAGCGCAGCCTGCAGGACCTTTGCGACGAGGGCGTGCGCCAGGGCTATACCAATCCCGACAATCCGCTGCGCGCCTCGGTGCTGAACGATCCGCTGTTCACGCGCAAGAACACGCGCGACAACACCCCCTGTATCGTGAACGTCGAACTGGTGGAGGGCAACACCGTCGACGTCCAGGTGGCGGCCAAGGGCGGCGGCTCCGAAAACAAATCCAAGTTCGCCATGCTCAATCCCAGCGATTCGCTGGTCGACTGGGTGCTCAAGACGGTGCCCGCCATGGGCGCCGGCTGGTGCCCTCCCGGCATGCTGGGCATCGGCGTGGGCGGCACGGCCGAGAAGGCCATGCTGATGGCCAAGCAATCGTTGATGGACGACATCGACATGTACGAGCTGCTGGCGCGCGGCCCGCAGAACAAGCTGGAAGAGCTGCGCATCGAGCTTTACGAAAAGGTCAATGCGCTGGGCATCGGCGCGCAGGGCCTGGGCGGCCTTACGACCGTGCTGGACGTCAAGATCAAGACCTTCCCGACGCACGCGGCTTCCAAGCCGGTCGCCATGATTCCCAATTGCGCCGCGACGCGCCACGTGCATTTCGTGCTCGACGGCTCGGGCCCGGCCGCGCTGACGCCGCCCTCGCTGTCGGATTGGCCGGACGTCAATTGGGCGCCCGACTACAACAAGTCGCTGCAGGTCGACCTGAACACGCTGACCAAAGAGCAGGTGGCAAGCTGGAAGCCGGGCCAGACCTTGCTGTTGTCGGGCAAGATGCTTACCGGCCGCGACGCGGCGCACAAGCGCATCCAGGAAATGCTCGAGCGCGGCGAGCCGCTGCCGGTCGATTTCCGCAACCGCGTCATTTATTACGTCGGTCCCGTGGATCCCGTCCGCGACGAAGTGGTGGGCCCGGCAGGCCCCACCACGGCGACGCGCATGGATAAATTCACCGACATGATGCTGGAAAAGACCGGCCTGATCTCCATGATCGGCAAGGCCGAGCGCGGCCCGGTCGCCATCGAGTCCATCCGCAAGCACGGTTCGGCCTATCTCATGGCCGTCGGCGGCTCGGCGTACCTGGTTTCCAAGGCCATACGCGGCGCCAAGGTCGTGGGTTTCGAAGACCTGGGCATGGAAGCCATCTACGAGTTCGACGTCAAGGACATGCCGGTTACCGTGGCGGTGGATTCCACCGGAACCTCGGTGCACGATACCGGCCCGCGCGAGTGGAAGGCCCGCATCGCCGAAATCGCGATCATGCCGGTTTAACTGTTTTCGTGTAAAGCAAGGTCAGGGCAGGCGCTGCAGGCCCTGGCCTTCGCATAGCGCCAGCAAGTCGTCCAGAGAGCCTTGCGCCAGCCGCAGGCCGGGCGCAAGATCGCGCAGGGGCTGCAGAACGAAAGCCCGTTCATGCATGCGGGGATGCGGCACGACCAGTCTTGGCGTGTCGATGTCCATATCGCCGTACAGCAGCAAATCCAGATCCAGGGTGCGAGGTGCGTTGCGGTAAGGACGCATGCGGCCGTGCGCGTGTTCGATTTGCTGCAGCACATCCAGCAGCGCCAAGGGCGCCAGCTTGGTTTGCACGCCAGCCACGGCATTGACGTAGTCGGGGCCGCTGGAGTCGATGGGCGCAGTCCGGTAGAACGGCGAAAGCCGCAAGTCGTCGATGCCGGGCGTGCCGGCCAGTTCGCGCGCGGCCTGCTGCAATGTGGCTTGCGCCTGGCCCAGGTTCGCGCCCAGGCCGATGTAGGCAAGAGCCATGAACCGCTTATTCGGCAGGGGGCGCCGGAGCGCGGCTGGCCGGGTTGCGGCGCGGACGGCGGCGTCGGCGCGGCTTGTTCGATGTCGCCGCGTCTTTGTTGTCGCGCTGCCAGGCGTCGATCATTTCGCTGCGGTCGGCAGTGTCGGCATTGGCCAGATCCATCCACCACTGCGCCTGCACGCTGTCGACTTCGCGGGCCTCGGCGCGCAACTGCAGGAAGTCCACCGCGGCGCGAAAGCGAGGGTGGTCGAGCATGCGCCACATGCCTTTGGGCGTGGCGCGTTCGAAGCGCGGCTGCATGAACCAGATTTCGCGCATGTCGGCCTGGTAGCGGCGCTGTATGGCCAGCGTTTTGGTCTGCCCTTCGATGATGTCGTCGGCGGCCTGCATGAGCGCCTGCATGGGCGGCTCGCCTTTTGCCACGAGCGCTTGCTGGCGCTTGTCGACCAGCTTCCAGAGCAGGGCGGCGAACAGGAAGCTCGGGCTGACGGTTTTTCCCGAGCGCACGCGGGCATCGGTGCGTTCCAGCGCCAGCTCCACGAATTGCCGGCCGCCGTTTTCCTCGAAGATGATGTCGATGAGCGGCAGCAGGCCTTTGTGCAGACCCACCGAGCGCAGGCGCTGCAGGCAGTCCATGGCGTGGCCGCAGGTCAGCAGCTTGAGCATTTCGTCGAACAGGCGCGACGAGGGGACGTTCTTGATGAGCTCGGCCAGGCTTTGTATGGGCTGGCGCGTGGCCGGATCGATGGTGGCGTTGAGCTTGGCGGCGAACCGCACGGCGCGCAGCATGCGCACGGGGTCTTCGCGATAGCGGGTGGCGGGGTCGCCGATCATGCGGACCACGCGTTTCTTGAGGTCGGGCACCCCTTTGTGGAAGTCGAGGACTTCTTCCTTGATAGGGTCGTAGTAAAGCGCGTTCAGCGTGAAATCGCGCCGCGCCGCGTCTTGCTCGTGGGTGCCGAAGAGGTTGTCGCGCAGTATGCGCCCGTGCTCGTCGGTATCCTGGTCGTCGGAGGCCGGCGCGCGGAACGTGGAGGTCTCGATGATTTCCTGGCCGAACACCACGTGCACCAACTGGAAGCGCCGGCCTATGATACGCGCGCGGCGGAACAGCGGGCGGATCTGGTTGGGGGTGGCGTTGGTGGCGACGTCGAAGTCCTTGGGCTCCAGGCCCACGATGAGGTCGCGCACCGCGCCGCCGACGATGTAGGCGTCAAAGCCGTGCTGGTGAAGGACTTCGCACACCTTGATGGCGTGCCGCGAAACGTTGCGGCGATCGATGCCGTGCTGTTCCCGCGAGTAGCGTTCGGGCCCGCCCGCAGGTGCGGTGAAAAGCCGATTGACGAATTTTTTTATTGTTGACGTTAGCATGAGGGTATTTTAAGACTTTGCATCTTGCATGTCCTTGAAAATCTCAAGGATGGGCCAGCCCTTTTCCTGGGCGAACCGGCGCAGGGACGGGCTGGGGTTGGTGGCTACCGGGTGGGTTACGGCTTCCATGAGGGGAATGTCGTTGGGCGAATCGCTGTAGAAGCAGGACTGCTCGAAATCGTCCAGGGCCAGGTTCAGGCTGGACAGCCAGTTTTGCACGCGTATGACTTTGCCCTCTTTGAAGCTGGGAATGCCCTGGATGGCGCCAGTATACCGGCCATTGCGGTACTCGGGCACGGTGGCGATGAGATGGGGTATGCCGAAGGCGCGGGCAATGGGGGCGGTGACGAATTCGTTGGTGGCCGTGACGACGGCGCACAAGTCGCCTTGCTCCAGATGCCGCTGCACCAGTTCTTGCGCCACGGGACGAATATTGGGGCGGACGACCTCATGCATGAACTGCTCGTGCCATTCGGCCAGGGTGGCGCTGTCGGCGCGGGCAAGCAGGCCGAGCATGAATTCGGCGGCCTGTTCGGCGGTAAGGTTGCCCGCGTTGTAGCGTTCCATCAGTTCGTTGTTGCGGCGCTGGGCCTCCTGGGGGTCGCCGGCGCGGCCGGTGCGCGCCAGCCAGTCGGCCCATTGGTAGTCGCTGTCCATCGGCAGCAGGGTGTGATCCAGGTCGAACAAGGCCAGGCGTGTTGCGGTCATAGGGTATTAGTTTTCTTTCGGGGGCCGGCTCGAGGCCAGCAGGTCTTTTAAAAGGGGCAGGGTAATGGCCCTGTGTTTTTCAAGCGAATAGCGATCCAGCGCGTCGACCAGGGCGCTAAGCCGGCCCATGTCGCGCGCATAGTGGGTGAGAATCCAGCCGATGACTTCGGGCGAGAACTGCAGCCCGCGCTCGGCGGCCTGGGTGCGCAAGGCCTGGGCGCGGTCGTCGTCGGACAACTGCTCGAGCCCGAAAACCAGGTCCCAGCCCAGGCGGGTGCGCAGGTCTTCGCGCAAGGGCATGGCCCGGGGCGAGCGGTCGCCGGCGCCAAGCAAGGCGAAAGCCTGTTCGCCGGCGGAAGTTTCCCGCCAGCGATTGTACAAGGCAAACAGCGCGGCCTGGGCGTCCTCGCCCAGCCGGTGGATGTCGTCCACCGCGATCAGCCGGCACGGCGTGGTTTCGGCGCTGGCCATGCCGCGGATGTCGGCGGCGCTGCTTTGCGCATCGAAATACCGGGCCGAGGGGTTGGCCGCCAGCGCCCGCAGCAGGTGCGAGCGCCCGGCTCCGGAAGCGCCCCAAAGGTAAATGGCCCGCCCCGGCCGCAACTGGCGCAGCGCGTCGATGGCCACGCCGTTCTCACCCACGACGAAATTGTCCAGTGTCGGCGCGGGCGCGGGAAGAAGGTCGAGGATTAGTTGCTGGGTCATTGGAGGCGGTAAAATGCGTAAAATGCGCGGGGTGCGTTGCTTGCTTGCCAAGCGGCGCCGCGTCGTGCCAAAGAGCCCGTTGCCGCTCCCGGCCTGGCCAAACGCCACACCCGTATTCTATTCAACCTGCAATTCTTACATATCCCACGGCTTTTCTCATGACAATCAAACAATCCGCCCCCCTGACCTATCGCGATGCGGGCGTCGATATCGACGCTGGCGAAGCGCTGGTCGACCGCATCAAGCCTTTGGCCGCCAAAACCATGCGCGCGGGCGTCATGGCCGGCATCGGGGGGTTCGGGGCGCTTTTCGAGGTGCCCAAGCGCTTCAACGAGCCGGTTCTGGTGTCGGGCACCGACGGCGTGGGCACCAAGCTGCGCCTGGCGTTCGAATGGCAGCGCCACGACACCGTCGGCATCGATCTGGTGGCCATGAGCGTCAACGATATTCTGGTGCAGGGCGCCGAACCTTTGTTCTTCCTCGATTACTTTGCCTGCGGCAAGCTGTCCGTCGATACGGCGGCCAGCGTGGTGGGCGGCATCGCCAAGGGCTGCGAGCTGTCCAATTGCGCGCTTATCGGCGGTGAAACCGCCGAAATGCCCGGCATGTACCCCGATGGCGAATACGATCTGGCCGGCTTTGCCGTGGGCGCGGTCGAAAAATCGCAGATCATCGACGGCAAGTCCATCGTGCCGGGCGACGTGGTTCTGGGCCTGGCTTCCAGCGGCGCGCATTCCAACGGTTTTTCGTTGCTGCGCAAAATCCTGGAGCATGCCGGCGCCAGGCCGGATCAGGACTTCGATGGCCGGCCCCTGGCCGACGTGGTCATGGAACCCACCCGTATTTACGTGAAGTCCGTGCTGGCCGCCCTGGCCGAGCACGGCTCGGCTCTCAAGGGTCTGGCGCACATAACCGGCGGCGGCCTGCTCGACAACGTTCCCCGCATCTTGCAGCCCGGGCTTGCCGCCCGCCTGCAGCGCGATGCCTGGGCCATGCCCAGGCTGTTCCAGTGGCTGCAGGAAAACGGCGGCGTGGCCGATTCGGAAATGCACCGGGTCTTCAACTGCGGCATCGGCATGGTCATCGTGGTTCCGGCCGACAAGGCCCAGGCGGTTTCCGCGACACTGGCCGCTTGCGGCGAGCAGGTCTACAACCTGGGCGCCATTGTCCGGCAGGAACCCGGCATGGCCCAGACCGTGGTGGTTTAAGCGGTTTCGGGCCGCGTGTCAGCGGGCCCAGATCGATGCGGCGTGTTCCGCCACCTGGCCGGCGGCGTCGGGGGCCAGGCAATCGATGACCGTGCGGCCGGGCTGCGCGCGCAGCCAGGTCAACTGGCGCTTGGCAAGCTGGCGGGTCGCGGCGATGGCTTGTTCCACGGCTTGTTCCAGGCTGCATTCCCCGCTCAGGTAGGACCAGATTTGCCGGTAGCCGACGCATCGCACCGAAGGCAGGCCCACGTGCAGATCGGATCGCGCATGCAGCGCGCGCACCTCGTCGACCAGGCCCATGTCCAGCATCTGCCGGTAGCGCTGCGCGATGCGCGCGTGCAGGACGGCGCGATCCGACGGTTCCAGGCTGATGGTTTTGTACTCGTAAGGCGAGTCGTTGGCGGGGCGTTCGGCGGCCAGCAATTGCGACATGGTCTGTCCCGTCGCGCGGTGGATTTCGATGGCGCGCTGGATGCGCTGGCTGTCGTTGGGCGATAGCCGGGCGGCCGTGGCCGGGTCGAACCCGGCCAGTTGGCGATGCATTTCGGGCCAGCCCGATTGCGCCGCTTCAAGTTCGATCTGGGCGCGGATGGCGGCATCGGCCTGGGGCAGGTCGTTCAGCCCTTCCTTGAGCGCCTTGTAATACAGCATGGTGCCGCCGCACAGCAGGGGCAGGCGGCCGCGCTGGATGATCTGCCCGATAAGCCGCAAGGCATCCTGGCGGAACTCGGCGGCCGAGTAGCTTTCGGCCGGGTCGCGGATATCCAGCAGATGCTGCGGCACCAGTTGGCGTTCCCGGGCCGAGGGTTTGGCCGTGCCAATGTCCATGCCGCGATAGATGGTGGCCGAGTCGACGTTGATGATTTCGATGGGCCAGCGCGCGGCCAGCGCCAGCGTGGCCGCGCTTTTGCCGGCGGCGGTGGGGCCGGCCAGGCAGATGACGGGAATGCTCATTGGCCGCGCAGGAACAGCTTGTCCAGGTCGCCCAGCTTCCATTGAACCCAGGTCGGCCGGCCGTGATTGCATTGGTCGGCGCGCTCGGTGTGTTCCATCTTGCGCAGCAGGGCGTTCATTTCGTCCAGCGTCAGGCGGCGGTTGGCGCGCACCGAGCCGTGGCAGGCCATGGTCGACAGCAGTTCGTTGCGCTGTTCGGTAAGCCGTGGCGAGGTGCCCACGCTGGCCAGGTCGCGCAGCACGCCGCGCGCCAGCGACTCGATGTCGCCGCCGGCCAGCAGCGCGGGCACCGCCCGAACCATCAGGGATGCGGGGCCGGCGGGCTTCAGGGCCAGGCCTAGTTCAGCCAGGACGTCCTCGTATTCTTCGACCAGCGCGATTTCTTTTTCGCTGGTGCTGAACACGACCGGCACCAGCAGTTCCTGGCGGGGCAGCTCGCGGGCGTCCATGGCAAGCTTCAGTTGTTCGTAGACGACCCGCTCATGGGCCGCGTGCATGTCGACCAGAACCAGGCCGGCCTGGTTCTGGGCCAGAATGTAGATGCCGTGCAACTGGCCCAGCGCCATGCCCAGCGGGAATTCGCCGGATGGCGCGGCCTGCGGGGGCGTTGCCGAAGGGGCGGGAGGGGCGCCCGGGACGGCGTTTTCCAGCGGCCGATACAGGGTTTGCCAGTCCCGGGCTTCGCCCGGCATGGTTTCGCGCAGATTGAACGCCTGCTGGCTTTGGCCTGGCTGCCATGCGGGGGCGGGCTTGTAGGGCTGCGAAGGCGCCGGATAAGCAGCAGGCAATGCGCCCGGAGTCGCAGGCGGCGCCGCGGCGCCGGGCGTTGCGATTCCGGCGTCGTCCGGCGGCCCGGGCGGCATGCTGTCCGCCGCGGCCTGCCCTCCGACCTGGGCCAGCGCTTCCCCCAGCGTCTGGCTGACGAAACGGTGTATGGCTCCGCTGTCGCGAAAGCGTACTTCATGCTTGGCCGGATGCACGTTGACGTCGACCATGGCCGGGTCGATGGACAGGAACAGCACGTAGGCGGGCTGCCTGTCGCCGTGCAGCACGTCGGCATAGGCCTGCCGGACGGCGTGGGCCACGGTTCTGTCCTTGACGTAGCGGCCGTTGACGTAAAGGTATTGCTGGTCGGCGCGCGCCCGCGCGTAGGTGGGGCGGGTGATCATGCCCTGCAGGGCGATAAGGCCGTGCTCCCTCTGCACGCGGATGGCCTGGCCGACGAACTCGGCGCCCAGCACGTCGAGGATGCGCTGGAAGACATCGCTGGCGCGCCAATGGCGTTGCGGTTTGTCGTTGTGGAACAGGCGGAACCCGATGCCGGGGTGGGCGAGCGCGATGCGTTCCAGCGCGTCGACGCAATGGCCGTATTCGGTGGCTTCGGCGCGCAGGAACTTGCGGCGCGCCGGCACGTCGTCGAACAACTGCCGCACCTCCACGGTCGTGCCTATGGGACCCGAGGCGGCTACCGGCTGGGCGCCGTTCTCGGCCCGCAATTGCCAGGCATGGGCAGCGTCTTCGGTGCGTGAGACAATGCTCAATTGCGCGACCGATGCGATGGAAGCCAGGGCCTCCCCGCGAAACCCCATGGAGGCGACCGATTCCAGATCGTCCAGGGTATGGATTTTGCTGGTGGCGTGGCGTGTAAGGGCCAGGTGCAGTTCTTCGCGCGGAATGCCCGACCCGTCGTCGCTGACGGCGATGCGGCGGATGCCGCCGCCGTCCAGGCGCACTTCGATGGCGCGGGCTCCCGCATCGACGGCGTTCTCCAGTATTTCCTTCAATACCGAAGCGGGCCGCTCGATGACTTCGCCGGCCGCTATCTGGCTGATCAGCAGGTCAGGCAGCGTTGCGATGGTTCGACGTTCTGGCATTGAAGGCATCCGTTCGGCCGGGCAGGTAGCGCGGCGTTAATATAAACGTGTCATTTTAGCTGCGGATTGGAGCCGGTTCGTCTTTACCGGGCCAGCCTGGGCTATATTGCGGTATCTTTTTTCTTTGCAAGTGATGGCCATGCCCGAATTTATGAACATGATTCTCCATATCGACCAGTTTATGGGCGCCTGGATCGCCCAATACGGCGAATGGATATATCTGGTGCTGTTTTTGATCGTGTTCGGGGAAACCGGCCTGGTGGTATTGCCGTTTCTGCCTGGCGATTCGCTGTTGTTCATTGCGGGCGCGGTGGGCGCCAATGGCGCGCTCGATCCGGTGCTGCTGGCTTTTCTGCTTATCGCGGCGGCGGTTCTGGGCAATACGGTCAATTATTCGGTCGGACGCTATCTTGGCCCGCGCGTCTTCACCAGCCATTTCAAGTTTCTGGATCAGGCCGCCCTGATGAAGACGCATGCGTTCTATGAAAAGCACGGCGGCAAGACCATCGTCCTGTCGCGCTTCGTGCCGATTTTCCGCACGTTCGCACCTTTCGTGGCGGGCGTGGGCAGCATGAACATCTTGCGGTTCCAATTGTTCAACATCACCGGAGCCGTTCTATGGGTGGGGGGCCTGGTGACGCTGGGCTATTTCTTCGGCAATGTTCCCATCATCAAGGAACACCTGAGCACCATCGCCTTGCTTGGCGTAAGCGCCGCCATTGTGCCGGTGGCGCTGGGCGGCTTGTGGAAGCTGCTTAGAAGGGCGCGGCAGGCCTGAAGCTGGAAGGCGTCAGGGCCGCGCGCCGGCGCTGCCGCGAAACGGGATCAGGCCTTGCGGGCCAGGGCGGGGCCGGCGGCAAAGTAGTCGTTGATGCCGCTCAGCACGGCCTTGGCGATGCGATCCTGGTGCGCGGGGCTGCGCAGCAGGCGCTCTTCTTCCGGATTGCTGATGAATGCCGTTTCGACCAGGATGGATGGAATGTCCGGGGCCTTGAGAACGGCGAATCCCGCGCGCTCCACGCTGTTCTTGTGCAGCCGGTTGATTTTGCCGATTTCATTCAGGACGCGGTTGCCGACGCGCATGGAGTCGTTGATTTGCGCGGCGGTGGAAAGATCCAGCAGAACCTGCGCCACCTGCTTGTTGTGCGATCCCAGGTTGACGCCGCCGATCAGGTCGGCGTCGTTCTCGCGCTTGGCCATCCAGCGCGCGGCGGCGCTGGTGGCGCCGTGCTGCGATAACGCGAACACGGACGATCCGCGCGCGCTGGGCTTGATCCAGGCGTCGGCATGGATCGAGACGAACAGGTCGGCCTTGACGCGGCGCGCCTTCTGCACCCGCACGTGCAGCGGCACGAAGTAATCGTTGTCGCGGGTCAGGTAGGCGCGCATATTGGGTTGGGCGTCGATCAGCTTCTTCAGGCGCCGTCCGATGCTCAGCACGATGTCTTTTTCGTGCGTGCCGCCGCGGCCGGTGGCGCCGGGATCCTCGCCGCCATGGCCGGGATCCAGCGCGATGAGGATGGGGCGGTCGACCCCCGGGGTCGAGGCGATGGGTGGAAGCGCCTCGGGCTCGTCCGGTTTCTTTTTGGCAATGGGCGGAAGCTTTTGCCCCTGTACGGAAGGAATCGGCGCCTGGTCGGGGGAATTCTGCGCCAGGTTCTCAAGCACCTCGGCCAGCGGGTCGTTGTCGGCGTTGCCGTTCATGATGGCAAGCAGAGGGTCCTGGGCAACCTTGGGGTACAAGTCCAGAACCAGGCGGTATTTGTAGTTGCCGATGGGCTTGAGGGTGAACACCTGGGGGGCCACCGCCTGCTTCAGGTCGAACACCAGGCGAATGACGTCCGGGCGGTTTTGCGCCACGCGCACCGAGGCAATGTACGGGTCGTTGGGCTTGACCTTGGAGATCAGGTCGTTGATGGTCTGGCTCATGGTCAGGCCATTGATGTCCAGAACCAGGCGATTGGGGTTTTCCAGCGTGAAGTGTTCGGTTTTCAGCTCGCTGTCCAGCTCCAGCGTGACGCGCGTGTATTCGTCGGCCGGCCAGGTGCGCACGGCCAGTATGGTGCCGGCGTGGGCCAGGCTGGGAATGACGGGCAGGATGAACAGGGTGGTGGCGCTGGCGATCAGACGTCGTCGGGAGATCCCTTTTGGGGAGATTCCGGAAGGGGAAGCTCGAGTGATGTCAGCCATGATGTTCCTTTGTCGCTATAGGCGGTTAAGTGCGCTTGTCGTCCGTTATCGGCGTAATCAAGACGTATTTCCAGATCGGGAGTGGGCAATGTATTCCCCGCCTGTTCCGGCCATTCAATGAGAACGATGGCCTCTTTTTGCAAGATATCTCTAAACCCGGCGTCCAGCCATTCTTTGGGGTCGCTAAGCCTATAAAAATCAAGATGATAGAAGTATAAGTTAGAAAGTTTATAGGTTTCAAGTAGGGCGTAGCTTGGACTTTTGATTTTTCCGGTGATTCCGCAGGCCCGCAGCAGCGCGCGAACCAGGCTGGTTTTGCCCGCGCCAAGCTCGCCTTTCAGATGGATGCGGCCTCCTGGCGGTTGGCCTTGGAAGGCAGGATGCGTGCCGCAAAGCATGGGTGCAAGCTGCCTGGCCAGTGCAATGGTTCGTTCTTCATCGGCCAAATAAAGGTCAATTTCTTTTAAGATGTTTTCATCGGGCATGATTTTGACTGGTTTCGGAGGCGCGTGGCCAATAAGGTGGGCGGCGATGGATCTTCCCGGCCGACGCCATGCCGGTTGTCATGTCCATTCATCCTCGTCGTTTGCCGCCAGGACGGAAAGAGCGGTTGGGAGGGGAGATGAAAACGGCGCTAAATAACAACAGTATTTTTGTAACCCTTGCTTTGGTAACTTCTGTAAGGTCGGCCGGCTCGGCGCCGCGGGTGCGAGCGAAGCGTCGGGCGTGGCGCAATAATATTGACGCCCGTGGCTGGTGTGATGGGCCAGTTCGAGATTATATGGGGTCGAGGGCGAAAGCTTGCGCGCCCTCGTGAGGGACGCCGTACCGGGCGGACCGGCGGCTTTTGCCGACCGCGGCGGGCGTGTTCGCAAGTCCTGATAAAATACCCGGCTTACGTCTCCGTAGTTAAATGGATATAACTTTCCCCTCCTAAGGGAAGATTACAGGTTCGATTCCTGTCGGAGACGCCAGACACGAACGGAAGCGCTTCGTATGCCGTCGAATGTTCCGCATAGCGATTCGACCGGCCGGGATCCCCGGGCAGGCCGCGCAGGTTCCGGCGAAGGCCGGCGCGCGGTGCTGGTGTGGGATCTGCCGTTGCGGGTCTTTCATTGGCTGCTGGCCGTTCTGGTGGCCGCCGCGTATTTCACCTGGCGGTTCGACTGGATGGCATGGCATGCCTGGTGCGGCCAGGCCGTGCTCGCGCTGGTGCTGTTTCGCCTGGTGTGGGGCGTCATGGGCAGCGATACCGCCCGTTTCAGCCGCTTCCTGGCGGCGCCCGGCGCCGCGCTTCGTCATTTGGCGCACTTGTTGCGCCGCGAACCCGATACGCAATGCGGCCACAACCCCGCCGGGGGCTGGATGGTGGTGGTGTTGCTGCTGCTTTTGCTGGGGCAGTCGCTGAGCGGGGTCATTGTCAACAACGATGTCGCCGACGACGGCCCGCTTACCGCATTGATGCCCGCCTGGCTGGCCAATCTGTTTACCAGCATGCATGTGTATGTATGGGACGCGTTGCTGGCCGCCATCGTGCTGCATTTGCTGGCCATTGGCCTGTATGCGGTGTTGAAAGGGCAGAACCTCGTGCGCCCCATGATTACAGGCGTGAAATCATTGCCCGCGACTCAGCCGCAACCCCGTATTGCCGGGATTGCGGCCGCGCTTGTGGTGTTTTGCCTGAGCGCCGGGGCTGCCGCGCTGATTGCCGGCCTTGCCTGAGCCAAGTCAGTGTTTCGGCGGAACGACCTGCCCCCGGATTTCGCCGCCGGGATGGCTTTTGGTATGGATGTTCACATACCATTGGCCCGCTTCGAATTGCTTGTCCTGCTCTGCGGTCAGGGTGGCGTGTCCGGTAATGGGGCTGGATACGGCGGTGTCGCCGTGCTTGCTCAGCCAGATCTGGACGCCCGCATTGGCCCCCGCCGCGGCCGGCCCGTGGAAGTGGGCCATGGTGGCCGGGCTCGAAAGGCCGTCGTACGAAATCGACCAGGTTACGTTCTTGGTGGCCGGATCGTAGGTGATGTCCGCCTTGCCGCTGCCCGCTGTCTGCACCGGCGGCACCTGCTGCGTGCCGGTGAGGGGCACGCTGAATGATACCGGGGCGGCCATGGCCGCCGAAGCCAAGCCCAGCCATGCCGCCGAGGCGATGGCGGCCAGGCCGCTGCGCGTTACGAGAGTCCTCATGTCAAGCTCCTTGTGCGTGAACCGATGGGAGAGGCTGCGCCGAAGAAAGCGCATTTTCCGCTTAGTATGGTACTCCTTGGCGTTGGCCAAGGGTGGATACAAACGTTGCATGGCTTTACGGAATCCCTCCCCGGCATGGCGAACCGGATCGCCTGTGCTCGGGGCTGCGCCGATGCGCATCGGCGGGCTCGGGCGTGGGGCTGGAGTGGTCAGGCGGGCAGGGCCGCCCGGCGGCTTGCGGCGGCCGTGTCGCTCAGTGGCAGTCGGGAACCGTCTGATCCAGATACACCTCGAAGGCGATGTCGCGCACCCGTTTTTTGTTCAGAGCGGCCAGATAATGGCTGGATCGCCATTCTCCGGCCAGCTTCCGGGCGGCGGCCAACAGGTCGGGATTGCCTTCGGGCACGATGAGGTTCAGGGCGGCCCCGGACTTTTGCGGAGGCGCGAGCCTGGCCGAAAACTTCTTCCACTCGGGCAGCTCGAGCAGTTCGTCGAGCATGAATTCGTCGAGCACCGCGGCGTCGCAGCCGCCGGTGCGCAGCGTGAGCAGGGAGTCGGCCGGCGCTCTGAATACTTTTTCTATGGCTCCGTAGCGGGCGGCGATGAGGCCGGTATACAGCCCGCCTTCGGAAAGGCAGACGGTGCGGCCCTTTAATTGATCCCACGATTTGATGTCGGTGTCGCTGCGCATGATGGCCATGGGGCGCGAGGCGTAGCCGGTGGGGATGGCTTGCGTCGATGCCGGGGTCGCGGCGCCATAGGGCAGGCTGCGCAGCAGTGCGTCGGCTTTCGGCGCGGGGGCGTCCGATTGGCCGTCCGCGGCATTGGCCGTGCTGCTTGCGGCGGTTCCGAAGACGGGGATCAGCGCGTTGTCGGGGATGGCATGCAGGCTTGCGCCCACCTTGCCCGCAAGCGCCTCGGCCAGGTCGGTGTCCGGCGCCTCGGCCGTGCGGACCTTGGAGCCGGGCACGAACGGCGGCACCACGTAGTGCATGGCGACTGTCAGCGTTTGCGGGCCGGTGCCGGCCGCAGGGGCGGCGTGGGCGGCCGAGCCGCCCACCGTCAGACCGCAAGCCGCTGTCGCCAGGGCCGCTGCCAGGTGCGCCGGAAGCCGGCGCCCATGCGAGAAAGACGTTTTCATGATTACACGTACTGATAGCGCAGAAGACGGCGTTTCAGGTTCTCCAGGATGGCCTGGTCGATGAGGGTGGCCAGGATTGCAATGGTAAGAATGTTGGACATGACCCCCACCATGTCGGCGGTTTCGCCCGCATAGGCCAGGGTGCGGCCCAGGCCCTGGCCGAAGCCGATCAGCATTTCGGCGGAGATCAGGGCGCGCCAGGCATTGCCGAAGGCGAGCTGGGCGCCCGTGATGAGTTCGGGCATGACGGCCGGCAGGTAGACGCGCTTGAGCATGGCCCAGCGGCTTGCGCCCATGACCTTGGCGGCGGCGACATGCACGTTCAATACGCTTTCCGTGGCGTTCATGACGGACAGGGCCGCGGGAAAGAACGCCGACAGGGCGATGACGACGATGATGGGCAGGTTGCCGAAACCCATGACGATGAGGAACAGCGGCACCCACGCGATGGACGGAATGGATTGCAGGATGATGATGGCCGACTTGAGCACTTCGCGAAAGAAGAACAGGATGCCGCCGATCAGGCCGAAGCCCACGCCGAACAGCAGGGCGGCGACGTAGCCGGTTCCCAGGCGCGTCAGGCTGCCCATCAGGGCTTCGCGAAACGGCGCCGATTGGATGTCGGCCCAGAGGCGCACAACGACCGTGGGAACACCCGGCATCAGGAAATCGGGCAGGGACCAGGCTGCCGCCTGCCATAGCAGCAAGATGAAAAGAATCGCCACGACCATGGCGAGTTTTTTTCGGTAGCCGGTAAGTCGGGTTTGTGTACTCATGTAAGCATTCAAAATGCAGGATGGCCGGCATGGCCGACCATCCTGGGGGTTGATGACGTTGCGGCGCCGCGCTTGAGGCGGCTCCTCGCGCCGGCCCTCACGGCCAGCCAAGGTTGGATTTTATAGCTTGCGCGCTTTTTGCCAATCGAGGTCGATGATCTTGTTCACGTCGAAGGGCTTGCCGTCGCGGGTCTTGAGCGAGCCCTGGGCTTGCATGATGTCGGCGATTTCCTGCATGCGGGCCTGCTCCTTGGTGGTCAGCACGGGGCTGAAGGTCTGGCTCTTGATGGCTTCGGCGATGACCTGCTCGCGGGGCACTTCGCCGTGCTTGAGGGTCTTGAGATTGGGCTCGGCAATGAAATACGGAGCGATCAGCTTGGCGGCCTCATCGGGTTTCTTCTGCAGCAGTTCGATGGCTTCGCGCTGTGCATCCAGGGACTTCCAGACGTCGTCCTTGCGGCTTTGCAGGGTCTTGCCCGAGGTGATCACCACCATGCAGGGGAAGGGCCAGACTTCGCCGATTTCATAGATCTGCTTGACCGGGGCGATGAGCTGGGCAATGCTGGCCTGGGGCTCGAACAGGAAGGCGGCGTCCACGCGCTTGCCGACCAGCGACTGCACGGCGACCTGCGGGCTGACGCCCATGATGGTGAGGTCGTCGGGCGACAGGCCGGCGTTTTTCAGGACGACGCCCTTGAGAACCATGTCGGCGGTGCTGCCTTCTTTTTGCGAGGCCAGGGTATGGCCTTTCAGGTCGGCAACCTTGTTGATGCCCGAATCGTCGCGCACGACCAAAGCGTGGAAGCCGTGTTGCGCGCCGCTCACGACCTTGAGGTCGGCGCCCTTGGAGGACCAGGAAGCCGCGTTGGTGAACCCCAGCACGCCGGTGTCAAGCTGGCCGCCCACGATGGCCTTGATGAGGTCGGTGCCCGATTTGAACTCGACCAGTTCGACATCCAGGCCCTGCTTCTTGTAGAAGTCGCCTTCGTAGGCGGTAATCGCCTGGGCGTCGTCCATGACGCGCAGATAGCCGACCTTGAACTTGTCGGCGGCGACGGCCTGGCCCGCCATGGCAAAGGCGGCGACAACGAAGGGGATCAATAAACGGGCGAATTTCATGCTTCAATTTCCTCTAAGGCGGTTTCATCTAATTCGACATGGATTCCGAGCAGGCTCAGGATCTCGCGGCGCATGGCGGCAAACTCGGATAGGTCGTGAGTTTTTTCGTGATGCGCCAGATTGAATTCTTTAAGTACGGTGGCCGGCCGCGAGCTGAACACCAGGATGCGGTCGGCCAGGAACAGGGCCTCGTCCACATCGTGGGTAACCAGCAGCACCGTGGGCCCGGCTTCGCGGATGAGCTGGCGCAGCGCGTCTTGCAGCGTCATGCGGGTCAGCGCATCCAGGGCGCCGAAGGGCTCGTCCAGCAGCAAGGTCTTGGGGTGCGAAATAAAGGCCCTGGCCAGGGCCGCGCGCTGGCGCATGCCGCCGGAGATCTGGTGCGGATAATAGTTTTCGAAGCCTTTCAGGTTGACTTTTTCGAGCCAGCCGCGTGCTTCGCGCTGCGCCTGCTGTTTGTCCACCTTTTGGAATTCCAGCGCGAGGGCGACGTTCTGCACCAGGGTGAGCCACGGGTAAAGCGCGTTCTCCTGGAACATGAGCGTGCGCTCGGGATCCGGGCCGTAAACCGGCTTGCCGTCGACCAGGAACTCGCCTTTGCTGGGTTTTTCCAGGCCGGCGGCGATGTGCAGCAGCGTGGACTTGCCGCAGCCCGAGGGGCCCACCAGGGCGACGAGCTCGCCGTCCTGGATTTCCCGGCTGAAGTTCTGGATGACCTGGAGTCCGGAGAAGTTTTTTTCTATATTCTTGAAAGACAGCTTCATGGGGATTGATTTACAAAAAAGTTATATGAAACTGTACGGCAGCGCAAAATGCCCAACAAGAATTTTTATCTTCTTTGTTTATTTCTTTTTGTTATATGCAAAAAAGCGCAGTGAATTTGCGGGGATGCCGCGAAGGGCAGGTTTGGCGTCCTGGTTGGAATACGCGCATGCGCTGTATTTTTGCAACGCAGAAGGGATCACGGCATGAGCAAATGGCGCCTATGCGGGTTATATAGGGCTGGCGGTGTGTTGGGCATGGCGGGCCAGCAGCGCGAACAACTGGCTCTTGAAGCTGATGCCAAGCCGGGCGAAGGCGCGGTTGCGGTAGGTGATGACGGTGGGGCGGCTCAAGCCCATGTCGGCGGCGATGCCGTCGTAGGTCATGCCTTGCAAAAGACGTGCGCAGACATCCAGTTCGCGCGGGCTCATGCCGGTGTCCTCCAGGAAGCGCCGGCTGGCGTTCGTGCCCAGGCCTTGCGCGGGGGCGGGCGCGCTTAAATCGATATGGCGCCCGATGCCGGTGAACAGGATGGGCGCCAGGTTTTCGAACCGGCCCAAATGGCGATCGGTATAGCTGGCCTGGTCTTCATGGGTATAGAGATTGACGCTGGTGACCGAACCATCGGGCTCGTTGCGCGATATGGACAGGCGCTCGCAAAGATGGTTGCGGGTATAGATCATCTCGCGGTGCCGGGGGTTCTTGAATTCGTCCGCGCGCAGATGCTGCAACATAAGCTGGCCATGCTGGCGGTTGGCGCGCACGGTTTCGAATGAGCGGTCTTCCAGATAGATTTGATTCTTATAAGCCTGGAAGCATTTCAGCGTGACGTCGGGCCGCTGAAAGCTGTGCGAAAGCAGCAGAACCGGAGGCTGGTCGGCCCAGGTGCGGTAGACGCTCCAGGAGCCCACGGGGAGCAGCTGGTTTACCTGGGCCAGCACGGCATCGCTGAACGAGTTTTGGCCGACCTGGGCGAGCAGCTCGATGGCGCATTGCTGGATGTCGGGTTGGGCGGCGCAGCCGGCCTGCCAGGTTCTCATTGTCTGTCTCCGGTCGAACCATGTCCTTCTTTTTGATGACACGCGTGTGCCGATGTGCTTGCTACCATCGAAACCCAATGCTGGCGGGCTGTCCGCCAAGCGTGATTCATCAATTATAAGTTCTGGAGACAAAAATGAAATTGCCGCAAACATTGCGCCGCTCAGTGCTGGCACTGGCGTTTCTCGTGGCATTGCCCTTGACGGCCAGCGCCGACATCAATGTCGGTGTCATCTTGTCGTTGACCGGGCCGGGCGCTTCGCTGGGCCAGCCCGAGCAAAATGCCGTCAAGCTGTGGCCGGCCAGCATCGCCGGCGAAAAGCTCAACGTCACGGTGCTCAACGACGGCACGGACGTCAGCAATGCCTCCAAGGCGGCCTCGAAGCTCATCGCGGAAAACAACGCCGACATCATCATCGGCTCCAGCCTGACGCCTCCGAGCCTGGCCATTACCGAGGTGGCGGCGCAGGCTGGAACCCCGGTGATTTCGCTGGGCGGCGGCAGCGCCATTGTCGAGCCTCAGGAGGGCAACAAGAAATGGGCCTTCAAGGTCAGCGCGCCCGAAAAATACGCGGTTCAGCTCATCTTGCAGCATATGCAAAAACACAAGGTCGCCAAGGCCGGGCTGATTTCCATTACCACGGCCTACGGCGAAGGCTTCGTCAAGACCTTCGAACAGATGGCGCCTTCGTACGGTGTCAAGACCACCAGCGTGGAGCGCTATAACCAGACCGACCAGAGCGTCATCGCGCAAATCAGCAAGCTGGTTTTGCAAAAGCCCGACGCGGTGTTCGTCATCAGCGCGGGGACGCCCGGCGCCTTGCCGCAAATCGAGCTTAAAAAGCGCGGCTACAAGGGGCTGGTGTACCAAACGCAGGGCGTGGCCAACAACGACTTCCTGCGCGTGGGCGGCAAGGACGTCGATGGGGCGTACATTGCGCTTTCGCCCTTGATGGTGGCGTCGCAACTGGATGCGTCCAACCCCATACGCGAGCGGGCCATGGCCTTCAACAAGCTGTTCGAAGACCATAACGGCCCCGGCAGCGCCTCGATTTTCGCCGCCTCGGCCTGGGACGCCATGCTTATCCTGGGGCATGCCGTACCGCAGGCCCTGAAAAAGGCCAAGCCCGGAACTCCCGAGTTTCGCGCCGCGTTGCGCAGCGCCATCGAGAACAGCCGCGATGTCGTGACCTCGACCGCCGTGTACAACTTCAGCGACAAGGATCATAACGGGGTCGATGAGCGCTCGCAGGTGATTGCCCACATAGAAAACGGCAAGTGGGTGTACGTGAAGTAAGCGTTCATGGCGCGGGAAGACGGGCGTGGGCGGCCATCCGGCGGCTTGCGCCTTGCGGGTGTTTCAGGAAATGTCTCGAGGAGTTGCAGTGGGCGTAGCAAATGACAAAGCCATCTGGCAGGCGGAAACCGAAGGCGTGGAGCTGCTGGACCTGACCATAGGCGATATGTTCGATCAGGTGGCGCAGGCGGTGCCTGATCGGGAAGCGGTGGTGTACGACTATCCTGAACTGGATATGGCGGTGCGCCTGGACTACCGCGCCTTCCAGGCGGAAGTGAACCGGCTGGCCAAGGGCGTGATGGCGCTTGGCATCCGGGCGGGCGACAAAGTGGCGGTGCTGGCGCCGAACATTTCCGAATGGCTGCTGCTTGAAATGGCCCTGGCCAAGACCGGCGCGGTTCTGGTGACCGTGAATACGGGATACCGCGCGGCCGAGCTGGAGTATTTGCTGCGCAACGGCGACATACATACGTTATTCACGGTGCCCGAATACCGCAACAATTCGTTCATCGACGCGTTGCACGGCCTGCTGCCCGAGCTGAGTCAATGCCGCGATCCGCGCCATGATCTATTGCGGGCCGAGGCCTTGCCGCGCTTGCGCCGTGTCGTGCTCATGCGCGCCGGAACCCCGCAGCCAGGCTGCCTGCCGTTCGACGACGTGCTCGCCATGGGCGATGCGATCGGGGACGAGCCGCTACGGGAGCGCCAGGCGGGGGTCAAACCGGGGGATGTCGTGCAGATCCAGTACACCAGCGGCACCACGGGCCATCCCAAAGGGGTCATGCTTACTCATCACAGCACGTTGAACAATGCCTATCTGACGGCGCGCAGGGCTGGACTGGCCGATGGCGAGCGGTTCCTGGCCTGCATGCCGCTGTTTCACACGGCGGGCTGCGTGGTGAATGTGCTGAGCACGCTGCTGAACCGCGGCACCCTCGTCATGGGGGTGTACTTCGATGCGCGCAAGATGCTGGAATTGATCGACGCCGAGAAGCCGTCCATCATCAATATGGTGCCCACCATGCTCATCGCCATGCTGGCCGATACGCTTTTCCAGCAAGGCCGGTTCAATACCCGCAGCATCACCAAGATGCTGACCGGGGGCACGTCGATTCCGGTGGTGCTGATCGAAGAAGTGCAGCGGCGCATCGGCGGCAATCCCATGATCGTCCTGGGCCTGACCGAGACCAGTCCCATCGTGTGCCAGACCTTGCCCGGCGACAGCTTCGAACTCAAGTCGGCGACCGTCGGCCAGCCCCTGCCGCATACCAGCGTCAAGGTGGTCGATCAGGCGACGGGCGAGATCGCGGGTTTCAACCGGCCGGGCGAGCTGATGGTCAAGGGTTATCTTGTCATGCAGGGCTATTACCAAATGCCGGACAAGACCGCGGAAACCATCGATGCCGAAGGCTGGCTGCATACCGGCGACCTGGGTATGATGGACGAGCAGGGCTATGTGCGGGTGATCGGCCGTCTCAAGGACATGATCATTCGCGGCGGCGAAAACATCTATCCCGTCGAGATCGAGGAATTCCTGCTGGGACACGAGGCGGTGGAGCAGGCCGCGGTGGTGGCCGTGCCCGACGACTACATGGGCGAGGAGGCGGCTGCGGTGCTGCGCCTGGTCGACGGCGCCAGCCTGGACGAAGACGCGTTGCGCCAATACTGCCGCGCCCGCATCAGCCGCCACAAGGTGCCCAAGTATTTTCTTTTCGTCGACGAGTTTCCTTTGACGGCCAGCGGGAAATTCCGCAAAAATGTCTTGCGCGGCATGGCGCTGACGATGCTGGGACTGCAGAAAAAGGAGAACGGTTGATGGCTGGCGGAAACCCCGAACGGGAAGACTCCGTGCTTCTTTACGAGAAGACCGGACACATTGCGCAGGTCACGTTCAACCGGCCGGCGGCCCGGAATGCGCTGAGCCCGGAGCTGCTGTGCCGCTTTGCCGACGCGCTGCTCGATTTCCAGGCCGACGAGGCCATGCGGGTGCTGATCATTACGGGCGCCGGCACGCAGGCATTTTGCGCCGGCGGCGATCTGGGCCTGACCTTGCCGCTGCTGACGGGCGATCGCAAGCCGCAAACCGAATGGGATCACCGCCTGCTGGACGATCCCGGCGTGCTGGCGACAACTACCTTGCGTGGCTTTCCTTTGTACAAGCCCGTGATTGCCGCCGTCAACGGCATTTGCGTGGCGGCCGGCGCCGAGCTGCTGCTGGCCACCGACATCCGCGTGGCCTCGAACGAGGCGCGTTTTGCCTGGCCCGAAGTACAGCGCGGCCTGATTCCCTTTGCCGGTTCCTTGGCCCGCCTGCCCAGGCAGCTTTCGCATTGCCAGGCCATGGAGCTGCTGCTGACCGGCTCGGCGATCGACGCGCAAAAGGCCTTGCAATGGGGGCTGGTGAACTATGCCGTGCCCGGCCCCGAAGTCCTGCCCCTTGCGCGCAAACTGGCCCAGAGTCTGGCGGCCAATGCGCCGGTGGCCTTGGCCGAAATCAAGAAAACCGCCGTGCAGTCGGCGGGCTTGCCGCTGTCCGAGGCCTTCGCCCTGGAAGACGCCAGCTATCATCGCGTCATGGCGACCGAGGATGCCAGGGAGGGGCCCCGGGCGTTCATCGAAAAGCGCCCCGCCGTGTACAAGGGCAGGTAGTCGTCCATGGAAGGGCATAGGCCGGAGGCGGCTTGCAGGCATGTCGGGCAGCCGCGAGCCGCTGTTCATCTCGTATTGAAGGAAGGCAGGGATTCATGTTGAACCTGAATGGAAAAGTGGCCGTCGTGACCGGCGGCGGCAGAGGATTGGGACTGGCGGTTTCCAAGGCCCTGGCCAAGGCTGGCGCGGCCGTCGTCGTCAACGACCTCGAGGCCGATGTGGCGCAGCAGGCCGTGGAGGCCATACTTGCCGAGGGCGGCAAGGCGGTGGCTCAGGCCGCCGCCATCGGTTCGTCGCAGGCGGCTCAGCTTTGCGTCGATGCGGCGGTGGAGCGGTTCGGCCGCCTGGACATCATGTGCGCCAATGCGGGCATATTGCGCGACAAGGTCTTGTGGAACATGACCGACGACGATTTCGACCTGGTCGTCGAAACGCACTTGCGCGGCACGTTCACCTGCGCCCGCGCCGCCGTGCGGCGATTCCGCGAGCAGGGCGATGGCGGCCGCCTGTTGCTGGTTTCTTCGCTGGCCGGGCAGCGCGGCAATTTCGGGCAAACCAACTATGCGGCGGCCAAGGCCGGCATTGCCGCCATGGCGCGCACCTGGGCGCTGGAGTGCGCGCGCTTCGGCGTCACGGTCAATGCGGTGCTGCCCACGGCCATGACGCAAATGGTGGCCACCATTCCTTTCATACAGCCTTACGTAAAACTCGTCGAGCAGGGGCATGAACTGCCGCCCGAGATTCGCCTGGGCATGGGAATGGGGCGGCCCGAAGACGTGGCGCCCCTGTTTGTATTCCTGGCTTCGCAGGCGGCCCGGGAAATCACCGGCCAATGCATCGGTCTGGGCGGCGGCAAGCTGGCTTTGTGGAGCCATCCCCAGGAGATTCGCGCCGCCTACAGCGACTCGGGCTGGACGGCCGAAAAAATCGCGCAGCTCTGGTCCAGCTCGGTAGGGCAGGAACTCGAATCGTTCGGCATCCCTTCCATCGCGCCGCCGCAGCCTGAAAGCAACTAGTCCTTGGCCAGGCTCACGTCGACGGGCTTGGCGCCAAGCAGCGTCGTCAAGACCGACGGAGCAAGGCTGATCAGGTAGCCGCGCCGTCCTCCGTTCAAATAGATGATCGGGTAGTCCAGCAGCGAGGCCTGTATCCATACCGGCATTTTCTTGCGCGTGGCAAACGGCGAGGTGCCGCCCACCTGGTAGCCCGAGTTCTTCTGGGCGATTTCGGGCGTGCATGGGCCGACTTTCTTGGCGCCGATCTGGCGCGCCAGGTTCTTGGTGGAAACTTCGCAATCGCCGTGCATGAGGATGATGAGCGGATGGCCGTGCTCGTCTTCCATGATCAGCGTCTTGGCGACCTGATGCGGATCCACGCCCAGTTGCCGCGCCGATTCGAGCGCCCCGCCGTGTTCGACGTAGTCGTAGGGGTGCTCGTCGAAGGCGACGCGCTGGCGCTTGAGCCATTGCGTGGCCGGTGTTTCCGAAACGTGTTTGTCTTTTGACATAGTTTATCCGCGGGGGTGGTGCATGGCATGCAGGGCCTTCAGCCGTTCGCGCGCAACGTGAGTATAAATCTGCGTGGTCGATATGTCCGCGTGGCCCAGCAGCATTTGCACGACGCGCAGATCCGCGCCGTGGTTCAGCAGATGGGTGGCGAAGGCATGGCGCAAGACATGGGGCGACAGCGGCGTGTGGATGTCGGCTTGCGCGGCGTATTTCTTGATGATGTACCAGAATGCCTGGCGGGTCATGGCGGCGGCGCGGGCCGTGACGAACAGGGCGTCGCAGCGTCGCGCGCCCAGCAGCGCCACGCGGGCCTGGGTCAGGTACCGGTCTATCCAGTGCGCCGCCTCGGCGCCCAGCGGCACCAGCCTGTCCTTGCCGCCCTTGCCCATATTGACGCGCACCACGCCTTCGTTCAGGTTCACGTCCAGCACGTTCAGGCTTACCAGTTCGCTGACCCGCAGCCCGGTGGCGTAAAGGGTCTCCAGCATGGTCCGGTCGCGTTGGCCCAGCGCGGTATCGTGGTCGGGCGCCTGCATCAGGGCATCGACCTGGTCCTCCGACAGGGTCTTGGGAAAACGGGCCGGCTGCTTGGCGGTGTGCAAGGTCAGGCAAGGGTCCTCAATCACGCGGCCCTGGCGCAGCGCCCAAAGGTAGTAGCGCTTGAGCGCCGCCAGGCGCCGGTTGGCCGTCGAGGCCTTGGTGCCCGCATGCCGGGCCACGAACCAATCCTGGATGTCGGCGGCCTGCGCCTGGTCGAGGTCTTTCGAGGTCTTGGCGGCCAGCCATTTCGAAAACGCCGACAAATCGCGCCGGTAGGCGGCCAGCGTGTTCTCGGCCAGGCCGTCTTCAAGCCAGACGGCGTCCAGAAAAGCATCGATGGAGGGCGAAGGAGCAACCATGGGCGGGCCTGGCGTAACGTGTCGGCAGAGGTTCGGGGAAGGGTTTTGCGATGCTGGCTATTCTAACGCCCGGTCGCCGACGGGTGGGAACCGTCGGTAAACGGATTCGAATGCGGCAACGGTCTGAGCCGAACGTGAAACCGAGACGTGTGTGGCCAGAAACCGGGCATTGCCGCGCGGCTTTTGTGATAACGTTTCCGATGCGCATCGAGCCCTGGCGGGTTTATTCAAGCAGCTTGCAACCGATACTGGATTTTGCGCTTCGACTCCTGGATGGATATGAATACGGAACTTGTACCGCTATCGCTCGACGAGCTTGCCGGCCTGCCCAGCATGGCGACCCTGGTGCTGACGGTCAACAACCGCCATGCCAGGCGCATCGTGGCCGATCTTTCGAGCCGGCTCGACGCCCAGCGGCAAGTCATGGCGCTGCCCGATATCGTGCCGTTGTCGGCCTGGCTGCAGCAGGCCAGCGACCAGTTGTCGTTCGTGGCCGACAGCGGTCTGGCCGCCCATACCGTGGATGCTTTCGGCGCGCGCTGCCTGTGGCAGCAGGTGATCGCCGAGGCCGAAGCCGATCATGTCCTGCTGGACACGGGCCAGGCCGCCCGGCTTGCGCAAGAAGCCGATCGCTTGGTGTCGGAGTGGCGGCTGCGGGTGCCCCCTGAGCTGGAAACCGACGATTACCGGCGCTTCGAGGTCTGGCGCGCCGCTTACCGGCAACGTTTGCAGGACATGGACGCCGAGGATGGCGTGCTGGGTTTCGAACGGGTCTGCGATGCCATTGTCCAGGGCGGGCTGCGCTTCGACTTCCAGCATATCGTGCTGGCGGGCTTCAATGAATTTTCCCCGCGCCTGTCGAGCTTGATCGACGCCTTGCATGCGCAGGGCGTTTCCATTGCCGCGCTGCGCGCCGACCAGCCGGCCGCGGACCAGGTCGTGCGCGTCCAGGCCTCCGACCCAGACACCGAATGGCGCATGGCCGCGCAATGGGCGCAGTCCAGTCTGCGGGCCCATCCGGACGGGCGGTTTGCCATTGTGGTGGCGCGCCTGGAAAACGATGTCGTCCTGGCGCATCGGGTGTTGCGCGAGGCGTTGCGCGCCGTCGGGCATGAACCGGCCATTTCCTACAATATTGCCGTGGCGCGTCCGCTAGCCGATTGGCCGATGGTGCGGGCGGCGCTGGCCTGGCTGAAGGTGCTGCAGGCGTTTTGGCAGCGCGGATACTGCGAGCCTTCGCTGGCCGGCGAGGCCTTGCTGGCGGGCGGCTGCGTGGCGCACGAGCAGGAGGCTCCCGGACGAGCGGTCATCGATGCGCAATGGCGCGCGCGGGCGATCGTCAAGGTCACGAAATACAGCTTTGAACAATATCTGGAGCAGCGGGCCCCGCAACTGGCGCAGGCCTGGCACGGCTGCCTGGCATTGAACGAGGGCTGGCGCGATGTCCCGCTCGACGCCTGGGTCGAGCGTCTTCGAGCCATATTGCGGCAACTGGGGTTTCCGGGCGAGGTTGCGCTGGACAGCCACGCCTACCAAGTGGTCGAGGCCCTGGATCGCGCGCTGGATCGCCTGGCGCGCCAGACCCCGGTTTTGGGCCGCGTCGATTTCGGCCAGGCGGTGTCGCTGCTTGGCCGGCTGATGCGCGAAACGCCATTCCAGCCTCAACGCGATCCTTCCGCCCGCCTGGATGTCCAGGGTTTTCTGGAAGCCGAGGGCGGCCGCTGGGACGGAGTCTGGGTGTTGGGGTTGACCGACGAGGTGCTGCCCGCGGCTCCGAAGCCCAATCCCCTGATTCCACTGGCGGCGCTGCGCAAAGCCAATGCGCCGCGCGCCACGCCCGAACGGGAGCTGCAGTGGGCCCATGCTTTGTACCAGGCGCTTTTGCGCACGGCGCCGCGGGTCTGGGTCAGCCACGCCTTGCATGAAGGCGAGCGCGAGCTGCGGCCCAGTCCGTGCATTGAAAACCTGCCGCCAGGCCAGGCTCCGGCCCTGCCTGAGCCCCCGCCGCGCTGCGCGCTGGAATCCATCCGGGACGACCAGGGGCCGCCGCTGCTACCGGGCACGCAGATTCGCGGCGGCATCGCCGTCATCGATACCCAGGCGCGCAATCCCTTGTGGGCCTTCGTGAAGTACCGCCTGGGGGCCAGCGAACTGGCCGACTACGCGGTATTGTCGGATCAGAATGCGCGCGGCATGTTCTTGCATGAAGCCATGGAGTTCGTGTGGGGCAAGATCGACGATCAAGAGCTTCTGGCCGAATACCGGATCGACGGCCGCCTGGCGGAGCTCATCGCCCAGGCCGTCGATGGCGCCGCCGAGTCGCATTTGAACGACTACAGTCCGGCTCTGCGCGAGCTGGAAGCCGAGCGCGCCAGGCTGGTGCTGGAGAGCTGGTTCGAGCTGGAGCTGGCGCGCCGGCCCTTTGCGGTCGATGGCGTCGAGCGCAGTTTCCAGTGGGCGCACGGCGCGCTCGAGCTGGCCTTGCGGCTGGATCGCATCGATAGACTGCCCGACGGCCGGCTGGCGGTCATCGACTACAAGACGGGAGGGGGCAATATCGACCCGAAATCCAACTGGATGCGGCAGCGGCCCATAGGTTTGCAACTGCCTTTCTACGCCTCGGTGCTGGCGCGCGAGGACGCCCGAGTCGGCGCCCTGGTGCTGGCCCGGCTGCATGCCCGCAAGGCCGAAGTCAAAGGCCTGGCCGACGGCGATTACGGATTCGAGGGGCTGGCCTGCCTGGACGACTGGCCCGAGTTCGCGGGGCTGTCCTGGGATCAGCTCATGGCGCAATGGCGCGCAACCATCGAGGGCCTGGCTCAGGAATTCGTGGAAGGCGTGGCGCGGAACAGCAGCTTGCGCGCCGACGACATCAAATATTGCGATGTCCGGCCGTTTCTGCGCCTGAACGAGGAGGCCGTCAATGACGACTAAGCAGCCCGGCGATATCGCGGTTCGCCTTGCCGCCCTCGATCCCCGGCGATCCTTTCTGGTCCAGGCGCCGGCCGGGTCCGGGAAGACCGAACTATTGACCGACAGAATCCTGGCCCTGCTGGCAACGGTCAATCGTCCCGAGGAAATCGTGGCGATCACCTTCACGCGCAAGGCGGCTTCCGAAATGCATGCCCGGGTGCTGGGCAAGCTGAAGGCGGGAACCCAGGACGAGCCGTCCGAGGAACACAAGAAAAACAGCTGGCGGCTGGCGCGGCAGGCCATGCAGCGCAACGACGAACTGGGCTGGAACCTGCTGCAGTATCCGGCCCGCCTCAGCATTCGCACCATCGATGCGTTCTGCTCGTACCTGGTGCGGGGCATGCCCTGGCTGAGCGCGCTGGGGGGCTTGCCGGCGGTGGCGGACGATGCCCGTGAGCACTACGAGGCGGCGGCCAAGGCAACCCTGGCCATGATCGACGACGTTGAGGCCGTGCGCATTCTGGTTGCGCACCTCGACGTCGACACGGGCGCGGCCGAAGAACTGATTGCCGGCATGCTGGCCAGCCGCGACCAGTGGCTGCCGCTGCTGGCCGACAGCGACGATGTCGAAGGGCTGCAGCATAATCTGCAGCAGGCCGTGCGGGAAGACCTGCTGCGGCTGGCGCAATCCATGCCCGCGGGGTGGGCGTCCAGCCTGGCGCCGCACGTTTCGCGCGCCGCGTCGGCCTTGCTGCAAAGCGACGAGCCGTTCGATCTTTCCCCCTTGCTGGATTGGGCGGGCGAGCCCTTCGGCACGGAGCGCGGCGACATGGCGCGATGGCGCGCCTTGGCCAAAGTCCTGCTGACGGCCACCGGCGGCTTGCGCCGCACTGTCAACAAGAAGCAGGGTTTCGAGGCCAAGACGGCGCATAAAGAGGCCTTTGTCCAGTGGCTGCAGGCTTTCGAGGGCGGCGAGTCGTGGGTCGCGGCGTTGGCCGAGGTGCGCCACATGCCGGAAGGCGGTTACCAGGACGACCAGATCGCCACCCTGCACGCCCTGATCCAGGTGCTGTGGCTGGCGTCGGCGCAGCTTGGCCTGCGCTTTGCCGAAGCGGGTGAGGTGGATTTCATCGAGATTTCCCAGCGCGCGGTCATGGCCCTGGGCCAGGCCGACGATCCCAGCGAATTGCTGCTCAGCCTGGACGCCTCCATCCGGCATTTGCTGGTGGACGAATTCCAGGACACCAGCCAATCGCAGATCGATCTGCTCAAGCGCCTGACCTCGGGCTGGCAGCCGGACGACGGCCGCAGCTTGTTCCTGGTGGGCGATCCCATGCAGTCCATCTATCGTTTCCGCAAGGCCGAGGTGGGCTGGTTCCTGAAGGTTCAAAAAGAAGGCCTGGGCGAGGTGCCGCTGCAGGCGCTTTCCCTGACGACCAATTTCCGGTCGCAGGCCGGCGTCGTCGATTGGGTCAACCGGATTTTCGCGCCGCTGTTTCCGCAGGAAGAAAACCTTGCCATGGGTGCGATTCCCTATACGGAATCCGTGCCGTTCAACGAGGCGCTCGACATGCCGGGGGTCAAGTTTCACCCCGTCTGGGTCAGCGCCGGACGCGATGGCGACAGCGACGATGCACCGGAGCGCAGCGAGGCGCTGGTGCTGGATCTGATCAGGGAAGCGCTGGCGCGCAACCCCGAAAGCGAGCATCCGGTGGCTATCCTGGTGCGGGCGCGCTCGCATCTGCAGGAGGTGGTGCTGCGCATGGCCCGCGAGAACATTCCGTGCCGCGCCGTGGAGCTGGTGTCGCTGGCTTCGCGCCAGGTCGTCGGCGATCTGGTGCAACTGGCCCGCGCGCTGTCCCATCCCGCCGACCGCCTGGCCTGGCTGTCGGTGCTGCGCTCGCCCTTGTGCGGCTTGCGGCTGCACAGCCTGCATGCCTTGTTCGGCGCCAGCCACCACCAGCCTGTGCCGGCGGTGCTGTCGAACTGGCTGGCGCGCGACGCCCAGGGCCAGCCCGGCCTGGACGAAGCCGAGGCCCGGCGCTTGCGGCACGCAGCTACCGTCTTGCTCGACCGGCGCAATGCTTCGGGGGCCGTTCCGTTTGCCGCCTGGCTGCAGCAGTGCTGGGAACGCCTGGGCGGGGCCGCCGTCTACGCCAGCCCCGAAGATGCCGCGGATGCCGAAAGCCTGTTTCGCCTGGTCGAAAAACTGGCGCCCTATGGGGGCTTGAACCCGGTGGAGTTCGATGCGCAGATCGAGCGTTTGTACGCCGCGCCCAAAAGCACGGGGCGCGCCGTCGAAGTCATGACCATCCATAAATCCAAGGGCCTGCAGTTCGACACCGTCATTCTCATGGGGCTGCATCGCAAGGGGCGCGGCGATACGGCGCCCCTGATGCGCATCGAGCAAAGCGAAGGCAGGCTGCTGCTTGGGCCCATCAAGCCGCGCATCGCCGACGAGGCCGATCCGGTTTCCGTCTATCTGGCCGAACGCGACAAGAAGCGCGCCGCTTATGAAACGGATCGTTTGCTGTACGTGGCCGCCACCCGGGCGCGCGAGCAGCTTCACCTGGTCGGCGAGGTGGCGCTGGACAAGGACGGCGGGGTCAGGACGCCGGCGTCGTCCAGTTTGCTGGGCCGGCTTTGGGGCCATATGGAACAGCCCGAGCCGCCCGGGCAGTCCGTCTTTGCCGATTCAGGGCGGCAGTCCGGCGTCCTGCCGGATGGGCTACAGGGCAATTTGCTGCGCATGGCGCAAGACAGCCTGCCGCCGGCGCAGCCCTTGCCGGAGGCGGCGCGCGGCGCCGCCTGGCAATGGCCGGCGCCCTCCGAGTTCGAAGCGACCGCCGGCACGGTGGCGCACGCCTGGCTGGAGCGCCTGGGGCGCGATGGCATCGAGGCCTGGCCCGCCAGCCGCATCGAGGCCAGCGAGCCTGTCATACGCAAGCAATTGAGCCGGGCCGGGTTGAACGGTTCGGCCCTGGACGAGGCAAGCTCGGCGGTGCGCGAAACCCTGGCCGCCACGTTGGCCAGCCTCAAGGGACAATGGCTGCTGCGGGCGGCCCGGGCGTATCGGGAGTGGTCGCTGCTCGATGCCAGCGGCCGGGTATCGGTGATCGACCTGGCCATTTCCGACGAAGCGGGCTGGCTGGTGGTGGACTACAAAACGGGCATTCCCTGGGCGAACGAGTCCGTACCCGCTTTCGAGGCCAGGATGCGCGAGCGCCATCAAGAGCAGATACAGCGATATTGCGCGCACGTGCGGGCGCTCGACGGGCGTCCGGCGCGCGGCGCGCTGTATTTTCCCCGGGCCGACATCTGGGTGGACTGCTGATGGGCGCGCGGCATCCGCGGCTTGACGCTGGTTATTCGGCGTCCGGCATGATTTTGCCGCGTTTTCCAGACGGAAGGCTGCAACTCCTGTTAAACTTTAGTTTGGCGGGCCCCTTCGCATGGTTCGGCGGTGAATCTGGTCAGGTCGGGAACGAAGCAGCCACAGCCGTTCAGAGTCAGTGCCGAAGTCAGGCTCGCCTCCTCGTTCCGGCGCTTTGCCGCCGTCTCCCCAAGCCGCATCGAATCCGGTAAACTTTTTGTTTGTCCAACGACTGCCTTGCGGCACGAGCTCCCACGCATGACATATTTGGTACTGGCGCGAAAATGGCGGCCCCGCTCATTCGATACCCTGATCGGACAAGATCATGTGGTTCGTGCGCTGACGCACGCGCTTTCCTCCCAGCGCCTTCATCATGCCTGGCTGTTCACGGGCACGCGCGGCGTGGGCAAGACCACTTTGTCGCGCATTCTGGCCAAATCGCTTAATTGCGAGCAGGGCATCACGCCTTCTCCCTGCGGCATCTGCCGCGCCTGCACCGAAATCGATTCGGGTCGTTTCGTCGATTACATCGAACTCGACGCGGCATCGAACCGGGGCGTGGACGAAATGACGCAGTTGCTCGAACAGGCCGTGTATGCGCCCAGCTCGGGGCGTTTCAAGGTCTACATGATCGACGAAGTCCACATGCTGACCGGGCATGCGTTCAACGCCATGCTCAAGACCCTGGAAGAGCCTCCGCCCCACGTCAAGTTCATCCTGGCCACGACCGACCCGCAAAAAATCCCGGTCACCGTGCTGTCGCGCTGCCTGCAGTTCAACCTCAAGCAAATGGCCGCCGACGCCATCGTCGGGCATTTGCAGATGGTGCTGGGCCAGGAAGACATCGCTTTCGAGACGCCCGCATTGCGGCTTATCGCGCAGGCGGCCTCGGGCTCGATGCGCGACGCCCTGTCATTGACCGACCAGGCCATCGCCTACAGCGCGGGCCAGCTCACCACCGATGCCATCCAGGGCATGCTGGGCACCATCGATCAACGCTACCTGCTGCGCCTTTTGCAGGCGCTGGCCGACGGCAGCGCCTCCGAAGTGCTGGTGGTGGCCGACGAACTGGCCACGCGCGGCTTGTCGTATTCGGGGGCGCTGGCCGACCTGGCGGTGCTGTTGTCGCGTGTGGCCATCGAGCAGCGCATTCCCGGCTCCGTGCCGGCTGACGACCCCATGGCCGAAGATATCGCGGCCCTGGCCCAGCGCGTGCCGCCCGACTTCGTGCAGTTGTTCTACTCGGTTGCCGTGCACAGCCGCCACGAGCTTTCCCTGGCGCCCGACGAATACGCGGGCTTCGTCATGGCGTGCTTGCGCATGCTGGCGCTGGTGCCGGGCTCGGTTCCGCCCGATTCGGGCCAGGCCAGGACACCCCCTGCGCCGGAACAGGTTCAGGCGCAGGGCCAGGCGCAAACCCAGGCCCAAGAACAAACTCAAGAACAAGCCCGGGCGCAAGAAAAGGCCCAGGCGCCGGCGCAGGCTCGGCAAGCCGAACCCACGCCAGGGCAAGGCGCCGCGCCGCGCGCGGGCGGCT
>CALMPB010000015.1 GCA_937871985.1 uncultured Burkholderiaceae bacterium | reverse complement strand
ATCAGCGTTGGACCAGTTCAAGGGCTTGTCCGACGATCCTGTACGACCCGACCCATTGGGTGCCTTGAAGGCCTCGCTGGATAAAGCAGCCCACGCGGTTAGCGGACTTCTCTCCGAGTATCTACAGCAACGGGCCTCTGCCAAGATCGAGCGCGAGGCAGCTGGAATCAGTGCGGACACGCACCAAGAGAGCGATCACTCGTACCTGCTTCGAGAGCTGTACTCAAACCTAAACGCTGCCCTTTCTTACGTCACTCGGTGGCATGCTACGGTGACGAGCAACCTTGCCATTCTGACCGGCGATGCGGGTACAGGGAAGACGCACTTGCTGTGTGATCTTGCCAAGCAGCGCCTCGCGAGAGGACGCCCCACGGTCGTCCTCATGGGGCAAAGGTTCCTGAATACTACCGATCCCTGGACCCAGGCACTTCAGCAACTGGACCTATCCGGTTGGACGGCTGCGGATTTTGTCAAGGCACTTGAAGTCGTCGCCCAGCGAGCCAATTGTAGAGCCTTCTTTGTTATCGATGCGATCAATGAAGGTGCTGGGCGTCAGATTTGGCCCACTCATCTCGCGCCATTTCTAGATCGGCTCAAGGCATCGCCTTGGATCAGCGTCATCATATCGGTGCGCAGCTCATACGCTGATGATCTCCTTCCACAAGACGGCTTTGATGACTGTATCGAACTTGAGCACCGTGGTTTCGAGAGCATTGAGTTCGATGCTACTAAGGCTTTCTTCGAGCACTATGGCATCGACCTTCCTTCGTCCCCCTTGCTGGCTCCGGAATTTAGCAATCCCCTCTACCTCAAGACGTTGTGCCAGGGGTTGCAAGCGTCAGGACAGACTCGCTTGACGAAAGGGTTTCACGGCGTAGTGGGGGCGTTCGATCAATACGTGTTGGGCATCAACAAGAAGACTGCCAATGACCTCGACTATGACGTCAGACGAAATCATGTTTTCGCGGCGCTCAAGGATGTCGCGAAGCACATGGTGGATACGCGTCGACTATGGCTGAACTATGACGACGCTGAACGCATTGTCAATGCACATCTTCCGGGGCGCGACTATTCCCGATCATTGATGGTCGCGCTTTTCCGCGAGGGGCTGCTGATCGAAGAGCGAGCATGGTCGGAGGCCAGCAGCGGGTTTGTGACTGCTGTACAGGTCGGCTACGAAAGACTGTCTGACTACCTGTGCGTGGAAAGTCTGCTCGATAGACACCTCACCGATCCTGACCCTTCATCGGCGTTTACTGATGGAGGACCACTGGACCATGATGCATTGTGCGAGACATGGTCACGGCCTGGCTTCCATGAAGCGCTTCATATTCTGGTCGCGGAACGCACGGGAAAGGAGCTTTTGGATCTGATTCCAACCTTGGCAGAAGAGCGTTTCACACCGAGCGTTTTTCTGAAAAGCATCGTATGGCGGGCACCTGAAGCTATTACGTCGCAGGCCGTGGGCCACCTTCGCGGGCTGATTGCTTCGAACGCAGTAGATGTTATTGAGACGCTCATGACGCTGGCGACAGTTCCGGATCACCCGTTGAACGTCAGCTTCACGGACAATCTGCTTCGTGAGAGCAGCATGGCTGATCGGGATGCTTGGTGGACCATTGGACTGCACAGTCTCTGGGATCAACGAAGCGCCGTCGACCGCCTTATCCAGTGGACAGAGCGGTTGTGGCCTCAAACACAGATCACGGATGAGTCAGCAGCGTTGGTGGCTTATGCCATTTCTTGGCTGCTGACGTCCTCGAACCGATATCTGCGCGATCACGCGACCAAAGCTCTTGTTCGCGTGTTGACGTGGCGACCGACCGTCATCGTCGGGTTGGTCGATGATTTTGCCGACATGGACGACGCATATGTTGCGGAGCGCGTTGTGGCGGCAGTATATGGTGCGACGATGCGAACTATGGACGCTGCGGGTGTTATCTCTGTCGCGGACCGGATCCACGCCAAGGTGTTTGCGGGTGGCAAGCCTCGACCGCACCTGCTTTTGCGCGACTACGCTCGCGGCATTATCTGCAGAGCTAGATACCTCAAGCAAAATCCGGCTCCATCGAGGTGGCCAAACAGTGATCCACCCTATGCCAGTGATTGGCCAAGGATCCCTGCCGAAAGTGAAATCAATGCGATCGTTCCCAACCTGTCCAGCGAAGCATCCAAGTCGGGGTCTTGGGGGCAGCGTCGGATTCGTAGTTCGGTCATGGCCGATGACTTCGGCCGCTATGTAATTGGCACTAATTCATGGACGACAAACTGGCTATCGCTCCGGCTGGACGAGCCATTATGGATGCCGCTGGAATTGCGAATGGAGCGCGCTGTAGGCATGCTAACCCATGAGGAACGCAGGGGATGGGAGCTATTTGAAAGGGTTGCCAAACAGGTCAACCGGGAGAGGTTTGATCGTCACTTGGACAGACTCGCGGCCAGCGCTGAAAAGCATAAAGACGTGATCTCTCGGTTACCCACTAGGTCTGAACAGTTGCTGAGCGACATTCGCCGCCTCCTGCTCGACTTCATGGGCAAGAAGAAGGTGG
>CALMPB010000014.1 GCA_937871985.1 uncultured Burkholderiaceae bacterium | reverse complement strand
TCAACTGGTCGAGCGGGCTCGAGACGGCGTGGATCGTGCGGGTCGACACCTTGGTGTAGAGCGCGGTGGTCTCCAGCTTGCTGTGGCCCAGCAGGACCTGGATCACGCGGATATCGACATCCTGCTCGAGCAGGTGCGTGGCGAAGGAATGGCGCAGGGTGTGCGGGCTGACGCGCTTGCGTATGCCCGCCACCTCGGCCGCCTCCTGAACCGCGCGGTGCAACTGCCGGGTCGAGATGGGGTCGGTGACGTTCTGGCCGGGGAACAGCCAGCCATGCGCAATCAGCACCCCGCGCTTCCGGCCATCGCGCCACCACATCCGCAGCAGTTCGAGCAACTGGGGCGAGAGCATCGCATTGCGATCCTTGCCTCCCTTGCCCTGTTCGACCCGGATCAGCATGCGCGTGCTGTCGATATCGTCGACCTTGAGGTGGGCGACCTCGGATACGCGCAGGCCCGCGCCATAAGCCACGCCCAGCGCCGCCTTGTACTTCATGCCGGGCGCGGACTGCAGCAGCCGCGCTGCCTCCTCGACGCTCAGCACTTCGGGCAGCCGGGGCACGATGCGGGTGACGACCAGAGCCCGCGCAAGATCGCGCCGCCTGAGCGTGACGTTATACAGGAAGCGCAGCGCCGACACCGTGGAGTTGATGGTTGATGGCCTGACCCCGCTCTCATGCTGCATGAGCTGGAAGCGGCGCAGATCCTCTTCCGTTGCCGTATCGGGAGGGCGTTCCAGGAAGGCCGCCAGGCGCTTCACATGGCGCACGTAGTCCTTCTGGGTATGTGGACCGAGCCCCCGCATCATCATGTCGTGCTGCATCCGCTGGCGCAGCGGGCTGATCGGGGCGGTATTGATCGAGACAGTCATGGCAAGTTCCTCTCCGTTGAAGGAACTGCCAGCCTCGCCCCGCTAAAGGCCTACATATAACACGCTACGCCGCCCCACGCGCCCTCCCGCGCGAGCGGGTTCGTGCAAGGGCGCGTCACCGACCGGCAGCTGACAAACTTGTGAGGGACCCCAGTTTCGGCGCAAGCGGTCATTCCGGCGCCCGCACCGGAACGGCTTAAGTTGGTCGTGACCTGTCGACTAGTTTGCGCCAATCTGAGCCATTCAACTGGGAATTCGATCTGCCAATGAGTGGACATTCTGCTTATGGCCGGGGCCGGGACATCACTGCCGTTACTTAGCACCCATCTGAACGGCGTTTTAAAATGCAAAGGGTCCATATGTGCCAAACGCCGCCGCCGCCGGTTTCACCCGTCGTAAAACACCTGATTCCGTGAATCTATGACGACATTCTGGAGCGGCCTTCGAGAGAATTGATCGGGAGATTAGCACTTTCCGTTGATCGTGCTGGCCGATTAAGTAGAAGCTATAAGTCGCGCAAAGGGGGGAATTTTTGTCAATTCACGCGACAGCTGCAGCCTGGGTGCGCTTTCTGCGCAATTATGGCCCTATCCCGACCAACGACAATATGTATGACGAGTCGATTCAGAGGGCGCTGAAACGGCACAAAATTGTGCCGATCACGCTCCCGGCTCCGCTCGTAACGCGGTTAGTCGAGAACTTCCAAGCCGACGCTCCTGCGTCGCACATCATCACGGGCACGGCGGGCGACGGAAAAACCTATCACTGCCGTGAGGTCTGGGTTGCCCTGGGCGGCGATCCGGCGACCTGGAACGAAGGCGCAAAAATTCAGACTCTCGCCATCGGCAGCCGCAGCCTGGTCATCGTCAAGGACATGAGCGAACTGCGCGATGAGGAAAGCGCGCAGTTGATCGCCAACTTTGCTCGAGACGTCGCGGACCGTCAGGCTTCCACCTTCTACCTCCTTGCCGCCAATCACGGGCAGTTGCTCGAAAAGCTGAAGTCGGCGCCCCATACGCCGGAAATCGAGCGTGTCACCACCGTCGTCGAAGAGCTTTTGGTGACCGGAAACAACCCGGACCCAGCCATTTCGGTGGATCTTGACGATCTGAGCCGCTCGCCCGCAGCCGAGATGGTGGCCATCATCATCAACGAGGTGACAAGCCACGAGGGCTGGGAGGGTTGCGGCAGCTGCGCGGCCAATATGGGCGACACCATCTGCCCGATATATGAGAACCGGCGGCGACTTACGGGCGAGCGCGAAGGGGATGCGTTCAAGCGCCGCATTGCTGCCCTCATTGAGCTCAGCGAGCGCAATGGGAGCCATTTCCCGGTCCGCCAACTCCTCGCACTGGTCGCCAACAGCATCCTGGGTCATCCCGAAGCGCGCGACGGCTTGATGAGCTGCGCCGAGGTGCCGCGGATCGTTCAGGAAGGCAAGGCCGACCTTGCGAGCATCTACCGGAACATATTCGGGGAAAATCTGCGACCCAGCAAAGCTGAAAAGACAGAGCTGTTTCGCAAGCTCAACACTTTCGGCATCGGCGCCGAAACGAGCAATCGCGTCGACAACCTCCTCGTCTACGGAGCCGACGATCCCGCCTATCGCGAAGATTATGAGCGTCTGGTGCTGTCCGACCCGGTCTATGGTGCGACACCCGCCTACTCGGCGGCCCAGCGCGCCTATCTCGAAGGGGCGGAAACGACCGATCGCACGGCGTTCCTCGGAAATCTGCGGTCCCAGCGACAGCGGCTGTTCTTCACTATGCCCGATGAACTTGCGGCGGATTACGACCTGTGGGATCTAACGGTCTTCCGTTATGCCGGGCTCTATCTCGAGGTTGCGCAGAAGCTAGCGGTCGGCGAACCGGTGCCCCGCCAAGCCATCACTATGATCGTCCGCGGTCTGAACCGCATTTTCACCGGCATGCTGGTCCAGAATCAGGATGAACTCGTGCTCGCGACATCGGGCAGCTACTCGCAGTCCAAGCGCAGCCCCTTGCTCGACGAGCTGATATCAGTGCCCCGCCAAGGCGGCGAGGAGGTGTCCGTCATCGGCGATGGCGCGGGCGGCTTTTCCGTTTGTGTGAAGCTCGTCCGGGGGAGCGAGATCCCGCTGGTCAGCCTAGCCCTGTCGCCGACCCGCTTCGAGTTTCTCGGGCGGGTGGCCGAAGGCGCGCTGCCGAGCAGCTTTTCGCTGGAATGCCATGAGGATCTGCTGGCGTTCAAGGCCCGGCTCCTGCGAGAGACCGAGAACCGGCGTAAATTGGATGGCGACGAGATCGCCGATGGAGAATTGATGCTCCGTTTCATCGACCTTGGAAATGACGGCCGGGCGGTTGCGCGCCGTGTGATCGTGCGGATTTAATCATGGAAATTCTTGCACGCCCAACGAGCTTCGACGATCGCACCGGTCCGGACTTCTGGATCGATGAGGCTATCTGGGGCCATCGCCTCTATGATGAACAGACGCCCTGGCTGAGCTTCCTCGAATTCATGACTGTGCTCCTTGCAGAGCACCGGGCGGGACGAGCCTTGCGCGAAGAGACGCTCAACAGCCTCTCCTATCGGCCACAGCTCCAGCTGCGGCTGCGGAACTTAGTCTTCAATAATCCGCACATCATGACGGTACTTGCCGAGGATCGTCCCGACGATGCGGCCTGGACCATCTGGTTCGCCAAAATGGCAAATACGGCTGCAGGGTTGGAGGAGCGCGATTTCTCCTATCTTCGCGACAGGTTTGAGACCTTCAAGGATTTCGCGGCGGTCATCGGCTTCCTTCAGGGCTCGGCGATCGAAGGTGCGAGCAACAAGCGCTGGAGCTCCAAGTTCGTCTTCCCGTTCGGGCCGAACGCCTTGTACGAAGATGTAAACGTCAATCCCCGCGGCGGAGTGACCAACGACCGGCGCTTCTTCGCCCGCACGGGCGAGCTCCTCTATTTAATGCTGTGCCGTAGCCGAGAAGCCGGTGCTCTGCGCGAGCTCCTCATATCCCGCTTCCTGGAAAATCCAGCACCCTACGATCGCATGGCCGCCGCATTACAGGGGCAGGCCCAATTCTCGGGTCGCGAGCGGGCGGGCGCCTATCTCCCTTGCTCGACGCACCCTCTATTCGATCGGCTAGCTGAGGACTGGCTTGCCATCTTAAAGCTTCCCATCCCAGCTTATGACGCGATCCCGCACCTTGTGACGATGACTGGCCTCAACCTTATTCTCTACCAACTCGAGCGGGCGCGTGAGATGCTCAAAAGCGAACCGGTCAGGCTCGTCTGCGAAATCGTCTCGCCCAAAAAGTCAGTCGTTCGCGATCTTTCGGCAGATTCCTACCAGCGCAACAATGGCCTACCGCAGCAGGCGGTTGAGCGGTTCGTGCGCCGCGTGGGCGAAACCGAAGAATGGGCCGCGGCATGCGGGTCCGACGCACCAGTTCTCCATGCAGCCGATATCCTGAAGAAGGCATTCGGCTGGCCCGACGGCGAGGACGACGAACAGGTGCCGGAC
>CALMPB010000013.1 GCA_937871985.1 uncultured Burkholderiaceae bacterium | reverse complement strand
CGGACTGATCGAGCTTGGTGTAGATTTCGGCCAGGATTTCGCCCTTGTAGGCGCTCTTGAAGCCGTGCAGGGCGTCGCGTCCCGCCTGGTAGGCTGGCGCGATAAGCACCATTTTCTTGACGCCCAACTGATTGGCCGCCATGGCTGAGGTGTCGCTGTACGAATCGTTTTGCAATGCCACCGAGAAGAAATTGGGGTTGCAGGCCTTGCCGGCGAAATTGGATGCGCCGGCGTTCAGGCTGATGTAGAAGCCGCCTTCCTTGAGCACCGATGGCGCCACCGCCACCATCACGTTGGAAAAGTTGATGCCGGTGAACAGGCGCACGCCGTCCTGCAGCATTTTTTCGGCCGACTGCTTGCCCGAACCAGGCTTCAAACCATCGTCCTCGATGATCATGTCTACGGGCACACCACCCAGCTTGCCACCGTCCTGCTTGACCGCCAGCATGAAGCCGTCGCGCTCGTCTTCGCCGATATAGCCGGCGGGCGTGGACAAGGTGGTGATGAAGCCGATCTTGACCGGCTCCTGTGCGTGGGAGAACGCAGCCGCTGCGGACAGCACAGCGCCAACGCCCAGTTTCGTGAAAAACCTCATGTCTAGTCTCCTGGTTGTTATAAACACGCAGCCTCAAGCGCGCGATTTTTGGAAACAGTATAAAAAGGGCTAGACTATCAGTCGAGACATCATAGGTGATAATTATTATCAATTATTTTGATGATAATTATCAGGTCGGGCGTCTTGCCATAGGGGCGGGAAGTACCCGCCCCTGCGGATTACGCATCATTCCTCAGTAGCAGACCGTGGCAATATCAGTATCCCTGTAGCCCGCCCACACCAGCCGCCACCGCGCCCATTGGGCTTCTAGTTGAACCGCAACACGGCCTTGATCGTCTTGCCGCGTTCGCTGTCCTCGACCGCCTGGTTGATCTGATCAAAATCGTAGAAGGTCACCAGTTTGTCGAAGGGGAAGCGGCCCTGGCGATACAGTTCCACCAGCTTCGGAATGAAAAGGTCGGGAACGGAGTCTCCCTCGCAAATGCCCCGCAGCTTCCGGCCCAGCAGCAAGCCCCAGGTATCCAGGCCAATTTCGCTGCCGAAAGCCGGAGCGCCGATCATCCCGCATTCGCCCATTATCTGGACTGAATCCACGGCTTGACGCAAGGCGCCCAGGTTGCCCGAGGTCTCAAGAGAAAACTGCGTCCCTTGCCCGCCTGTGAGGGCTTGAATCTCCTTGACCGGGTCGGTTGCCTTCGGATCGATGACATGCGTGGCGCCAAGCTCGAGCGCGATTTTTCGACGCGCCTCGTTGGGATCCACGCAAATGCGGATGGCGCAGCCCGTAACGACGGCCGCCAGCAGCGCCGAAAGCCCCACGGAGCCAGCCCCATAAATCGCTATCGAGTCGCCCGCCTGGGGGTGCAGGGAATTGATGACGGCCCCCGCCCCAGTCTGCACGCCGCAACCCAGCGGCCCCATGATGTCGAGCGGCAAATCCGCCGGAATCTTGACGACGCTGCGCTCAGTCCCGAGAGCATAGGTGCCGAACGACGACTGGTTGAAAAAAGCGCCATGGATGACCTCGCCGCCCTTCTTCATCGTCGGGGTGCCATCCATCCGGGCAAAGCCAAAGTTCGCCTTGAAAAAGTGGCGGCAATACATGGGCTTGCCGGTCTGGCAGGTATCGCAAGCGCCGCAGGAGTTGCAGCTCATGACGACATGATCGCCCCGCCGCAACTTGGTTACGCGGCCACCAACCTTTTCGACGATGCCCGCACCCTCATGCCCGTACACCGCGGGAAATGGGGCGGGAACGACCTGATCGCGGGGCAGCGTATCCGTATGGCAAACGCCGCAGCTGACCATGCGAATCAAAACCTCATCGTCGCGTGGTTCGTCCAGTTCAACATCCTCAAGAGAGAAGCGCCCTCCCTTTTCCCGCATCACTGCTGCCGTAATCTGCATGTTTGTCTCCGTCTGTAATCCACAGTTATTGCGCCGAACCGGGCAGCGCTCAAAGAGCGCCATCCCAGGCCGCGTGTCAGGCCTTGGGTGCGTACCAGGCGGGGTTGACCTGACCTTGCACCGTGATTGCCTTCAGATGCGTATACATATTCAGCGTTTCGCGGCAGAACTCGCTGCCGATTCCGCTTTCCTTGAAACCGCCAAAAGGCGATCCACTGGCCAGATTGAAGTAATTGTTGATCCATACATTGCCCGCCTGCAGGCGGTCGGCCGTTTCGGTGGCCACCTTCAAGTTGGTCGTATACAACCCCGCGGCAAGCCCGTAACGCACATTGTTGGCATCGTGAATGAGCTTTTCATAGTCGTTCCAGCGAATCACGGAAAGCACCGGGCCGAAAATTTCTTCCTGCGCGATTCGCGTGTCGTTGGTCGTCTCGAAAACCGTGGGCTCGAAGAACCACCCAGCATCGCAGTCTTGCACCTGCGCCCGCACGCCGCCAGTGACAAGACTGGCCTGCGCTTTGCCCGCGTCGATATAGCCCTGAACACGCCGCCCTTGCTTTTCGGATACCAGGCAGCCCAGCAATGGGCCCTCGGTGGAGGGATCCGCCACCCTGATGCGCTTCATGCTTGCCACCAAGCGCTCCATGAAGCCGTCGTAAATGGCATCGTGAATGAACAAGCGGGTACCCGCCAGGCAAGACTGCCCGTTGCAATACATGGAGGCGAACGTGACGTTGTCGACGATGGCATCCATATCCTGGGGATCCACGTCCGGAAATACGATATTCGGGCTTTTGCCGCCCAGCTCCAGCGACACGGGCACCAAACGGCCGGCGCCGGCGGTCGACACGATCCGCCCCACTTCACTGCTGCCGGTGAAGGCAAGCTTGGCAACCCTGGGATGCGCGGTCAGGGCCGCACCCGCCTCCTCACCCAGCCCCGGAACCACATTGATCACCCCCGGCGGAAAAATGTCCGCAATGTGCTTGCATAATTCAAGCGTCGACAGCGACGCATGCTCATCGGGCTTCAACACCACCGTATTTCCCGCCGCCACAGCGGGGGCGATCTTGAACGCCGCCATGATTGCCGGCACATTCCACGGAATGATCTGCCCGCATACACCGTAGGGCTCCCGCTTGGCGATCAGATAGCCGTTGGGAATTGGACGGCCAAACCCTTCATGCGTCACGGCGGCCGCGGCAAAATACCGGTACTGCGCAACGGCGATGGCATGGTCGATGCCTGTTTCCCACAGACCTCGGCCTATGTCTTGCGTATCGATCTGCATCAGCCGCGGCGTGTCCCGCTCGATGGCATCCGCCAGTTTCAAAAGACAAGCGGCACGCTCTTCGGGCTGCAACGCTTTCCATGCGGGGTAGGCTTTTTCAGCCGCTTCAACCGCTTGGTCGACCTCGGCGGCGCCGCACCTGGCAATGTCGGCCAAATGTTCTCCCCGCGCCGCGGATATCGCCGGAAACGTCGTGCCACGCGCGGGAAGAAACTCGTTGTTGACGAAAGCGCCATAAAACCTGGATATCCCAAGCGACTCGACGCCAGGAGAAGTGGAAGTAGCAATGGACATAAAGTCTCCGAATTTATTTTCTTGTCTTGTAAAACCCGAAGCCGATAAGAATCGGCAACGATCGGGCACGCGGCCGCTCGACCGTCCAACGCATGACGGCACAAGGGCGTTAAGAAAAGTCTACGGAGGGGGATGACGGGCGTCTATCCGGAAACGGAGTTTGCGCTCAACGACTATCCAGTTCTGGCGGTCTTGACGGTTTCGCTGGGAAGCTCGCTGAAACGATGCCGGTAATAGCCGGCGAAACGGCCCAGATGATCAAAACCATGGAGCATGGCGGTAGCGGCAATATCCGCATGAGGATCGGCCTGCAATGTTGCGCGGACGGCATCAAGCCGCAGGCCACGCAACCAGGCCATGGGAGACATGCCCAGGCGCTCGTGGCAGAAAGTGTTGAGCTGCCGCTCCGACAACGCCGCCGCTCCCGCCAGGTCGGCGAGAGTCGTTGGCCGAGTGAGGTTGTTCATGGCGTACTCGTGCAGACGGTCGAGACGCCGGGCGGCCAGGCCGCCGGATCGCGGTGCGGAAGCATTCTGGGTTGAAGCATACGGCGCGCCCGTCGACTGCAAGGCCAGGAACATGGCGAGCCCCTGCTCCAGGTGCTCGAGCCACGGCCGATACGCCCCGCTTTGACGAGAATAGTTTTCGACCGCCATAAAGGTGGTGAGCTGCAGTTTCCAATACCGGCTTGCCTCCTCCGAAAGCACGAGTCCCGGATCGAGGTCTTGCACAATTGCCGAACGCCCCCGACCCAGCCGTTTTGCCGCATCGTCAAGCAGGGCATGCGGAATGCGCAGAATCAGCTGCTCGCACGCGTTGGTCCAGTGAAGATTGATATTGCGACGGGGAGAACTGATGATGGCCCGGCCCTGGGGAATCGCCCGCCGGCATCCGTCAGCCTCTATCTCGATGCCCCCGCTCAATGAAAAATGAACCAGGGAAAAGTCTTTATAGACTTCGGGATAAATATCTACCTCATCGCCATACTTCAGCGAGTAAAGGGAAATTTTCTGCGCATGGAATTTATACATGCGGGTATCGACCTTGCCCCCCTGCCAACGCAAATGGTGATCGCTGAACTCGCCTGAAACCAAAGCATGCGTTTCTAGCCGCTCTTGTGAACTGAAAATGCAGTTCTTGTATAACGCATTCAACATAAGAGACGCTCCCCAATAAATAGGGTATAGGGCCGAACCGAAATCGGCCCTTTGGGCCGCTATCAATTATCTCCAACGTTGGAAATCGTGGCAAGCCAAGAGGTTTTGGGGAGCAGGTTGATCTTATAGAACCACATCCATGCCCTTGCGCTCGATAAGGTTGAGCAGCTTCAAGGATGAACCGCTTGGCTTTTTGTCACCCACTTCCCATTTTTGCACGGTGGACAAGCTGATATTGAGCGCCGCTGCAAACACCGCCTGGCTGAAACGAGCCCGCTCACGCAGCGACTTTATTTGCTGTGGCTGCATTTCATGCACTTCGAGATGACGCAGCACGTCAAACTCAAGCATGCGACGTTTGCTGATAAGCCCGGCACCATGCAGCCCTTGAGCGGTCTCATGCATCTCTTCCAGAATCCGGCTCTTAGTCTTGGGCGTTGTCATAGGTCACCTCCTGAAGCTCACCCGCTGCCAGAGCGATCGCCAGTTGACGATCATCAAAGCTCAGAAACTCCTTCGCTATTTCTTGAAGCATCTTCAATTCATCCTTGTCAATATTGTTCCGCTCACCCTTATTGAATCCATATAGGAAAAACCAACGGCCCAACAATTTAGTGGCGACAATGACTCGTGCGCCACTGCGCTTGCCATGACCAGGCAAAGCCACCCGCTTCTTTACAACACCACCGCCTAAATCAGCGTCGATAAGCCCTTGAGCCATTTCAGAAACAGCATTGCGCAAAGCGCCATCAGTCACGCCCGTCTTCCTCATCCAACGAGTAAAGCTCCGAGTTTTAAATATTCTTTGTTGGTGTAAATCATACCACTCAGTGCAATATTTAATCATGCCTGATGTCCTCGAAGCCTTTGCAATCAGGCAATCTAAAACAAACCGGATTGAAGAAACATTGGGCAGATTTATCCAGGGGCAATACTTCTCTGTGAATAACCATGGCGATATAAAGCACAAGATGAAAAACGATTCATCGCAGCGCTCGTGACAATTCCACGCCTCGCGTTACAGAAACCCAAACCAGCAGGAACGATGACAGTTATCATCCAAGAGTAGGTTCATGCGTCGCGCCTGGAATACGGGCATCGGCTCAATGACGTTATTCCACGGCCAACGGAATTTCTTCCATCGCCTGAAAAGAGGAGTTCAACCATGCGCCATCCCGTACCCATGCTGGCTGCCGCCATCACCCTGGCTCTGGGCGCCGCCGTTGTCAGCGCCCAGCCATCGAGCTACACCGGGCCCAATAAAGCCCCAAAAGCCGCGGCTCAAGGTTCCTACTCCGGCCCCAATAACGTGCCGCTGATGACGGTTAAGCAGTTGATCGACACAGGCCGCGACGACCAGGTGGCCCGGCTGCAGGGGCGCATTGTTTCGTTCGACGGCCACGAACGCTACACCTTCGAGGACACAACGGGCCGCATCACGGTGGAAATCAACGACAAGGACTTTCCTCCTGGCCAGACCATCAGCGCGGAACAGCGGGTGGAAATAACGGGCGAGTTCGACAAAGGCCTGCGCAAGATGGAATTCGAAGTGGATCGCGTGACTATCCTGCACTGATTAGCATCATGAACCCCAAGGGAGCGATATAGCGACCTCCATTCCCCCTTGACTCCACCGTCAGGCTCCAGGCAAAATTCCAGAGCAGCCTACATCTTTGCAAACGTGTCGATAAGGCCATCCATATCGACAATGTCAGACACTTGCGCCATCAGCACCGACGGGGGGCCGGGGGTGTAATTGGGAAAGTCTTCGGACAGGCGCCGTGCGGCCTCTTCCACGTCGAACAGCCCCAAGAATATCTCCGCTTCACCTCTCGTTTCAAAATAGACGTTGGTAATAGCGCTATAGGGCGCCGAGTCGGGTTTGTTGTCGGGGCCGTAAACGGGGCAATAAGCCACAATCTTGACCGGTTTGATATTCAAATGCTTATAGGTCAAACCCACCCCCAAAGGCAGATGCTTGTTTATTAAATGCTCGTAGTCAAACGTGCGCGTGTTGCCGTTTGGATAGCAAAATGCAACCATGTACATCATCAGTCTCCGGTCAGGGTTGAGGGCTGGCGTTCTTTTCCAGATTGGCCATCCCCTGGTTAATGAGGCGCGCCTTTCTGTACAGCAAATCTCCGGCGAACGAAACCGACTTCATGGAGAACACGTCTTGATCGCCGATATTTCGCTGCTGCGCTTCAAGTATTGGTTTATCTTGATCAAAGATGGCTTTGACACCATCCATGAACAGGCCAACCAGCTCTTCTCCGCCGTAGTTCTTTACCGAGCGGTAAAAGTAATGGGAGCTGGTTTCGGTTTCGGGCGTAACGGCGTGCATATTGCATACCTGGGCGCCTTCCGCGGGTGTTTTCCCGGACGGTCTGGAGTTGAGCAAAAACGAAGTGTACGAAGGCGCACCCCAATCAACCTGCATATCCAGATCGACTTTCCCCGCATAGTGCTCGACGCCCAGGCTGGTCGACACCATCCATCGATAGAAAGGCCCGCCGGCCTCCATGTTCAACGAGCGTACCCTGAACGTAATATTCCTCGCGCCGACGCTGAAAGTCGTATTCTGGTCCACGAAGTCATCGCCTTCTTGAAGCCGTCGATAGAAACGCATTTCCTCGCCACCGAACGACCCAGGATGCACGTATTCGGCATGAGTGATGTCGAACAAATTGTCGTTGATCAGGCCGTAGCCGGCTTGAATCGACTCGAAGTGCCCATAACCTCCATCCCAACCAGGATGATCACCTCTGTAAAAGAATTCGGGAATGCTGGACGTATCTGAAGACAACTCGGGGGCGCCCATCCATATCCAGATATAACCGTGTTTCTCGGTCGTGGGATAGCGCTTCACACAGGAATTCGGTACCGTGTTCTGCCCCGGAACCAATTGAAAAGCGCCTGTGACACCGAATTGCGCACCGTGATAGCCACATTGAATATTTTCGCCGACGACTTTTCCTAGCGATAACGGCACAAATCGATGCGGGCATCTGTCTTCAAGTGCGGCAACTTTCCCCGATTCCGTTTTGAACAACACCACCGGCATGTTCAGGATGGTGCGCGCCAAAGGCCCGCTGTCCAGCTCATGAGGCTCCGCCGCGACGTACCAGGAATTGTAGATAAGCATCTAAGGTCTCCTCTTTTTTAATCGTTCAAGAGGAGTCTATCGGTGTCAAAAACCCGGATAAAGAGCATTGCCAGAATCAGACTGTTTCACCGCGGTCAACAATTCATGCTACGGCTACACAGGATATGTGTCGGTCAGGCGTTTTATGTTATTGCGAAAATAATCGATGAACATCCGAACCTTGGCGGGTGTGTAGCGCGAACCGGAATAAACCATCCACACCGGCAACGGATCAGAGCGAAACTCTTCCAAGACAGCCACAAGCCGACCCGTCTCCAGATGCGAGCGAACATATACCTCAGGTAAACGGCACACCCCGACTCCCTCCAAAGCAGCATTCACCAGCGCCGGGCCGCTATTGCTCATCCAACTGCCCATAGGCAGTATTTCCTGACATTGCCCGCCCACTTTGAATCGCCATGACGCGCATGGATCGAATGCCGCCCTCAAGCAATTGTGCTCCTTGAGTTGGCCGATAGTCTTCGGATAACCATGCTTTGCGAAATACAAGGGTGAAGCACAAACAACGTGCGGTAGTTCAAAGACCTTTCTCGCCTTCAAGGAAGAATCGTCGAGATCCCCGAATCGAACCACAATATCGCACTCTTCGGCCACCAAATCCACGTCGCGCATCGTGACCTGGACATCGACTTGTAATTTCGGATACAGCTTGCTCACTTCGGTCGCTGCGATAGCTACATACAGGTCTCCCACAATATCGGGACAAACCACTCGCAAATGCCCAGTGAAGCTTGCCTCGGGGCTCGCGGCTAACCGCACCGCCTCGTCTAGCTCATTGAATAGTCTCGTACACTTGCCATACAAAGCCTGCCCTTCCTCGGTCAAGCGCATATGCCGGGTCGTACGCACCAGAAGCTGCGTGCCTAATTTTTGTTCTAATTGAGAAACCCGTTTACTTAATAAAGATTTGGAAATCTCAAGGCGATCTGCGGCAAGGGTGAAACTGCCCGCTTCAACAACTTGAATAAAGGAGTGCAGGTAGAGCCACTGCCCCTGATTTTTCATCGCCGCCTCCTTTTGGCAATTTCCTACCAACCGGTTTTAGCTTCGGACATCAGCCCAGGTCAATTAGGAATTTCATGCGGTGCTGACAACAAGAGAACCGCCGGCAAGCAAGCTTAAAGCACGGCTGTTGCGCCGCACAACGCCGGTACGTGTACATTCTTTACTTAACTCGCCACGGAAAGCAATCTCATGACCCAACCAGCCCCTTCTTCGCCAGACGTTCGCCCCCTTCATATCGACGACATCACTGTTATCGATGATGCCAAGCTCAAGAAGGCCGTCACGGCTGCGGCGCTTGGCAATGCCATGGAGTGGTTCGATTTTGGGGTCTACGGCTTCGTCGCCTTTGCCTTGGGCAAGGTCTTTTTCCCCGATGCCTCGCCCGCCGTCCAGACGATTGCCGCACTGGGTACTTTTTCCGTGCCTTTTCTGGTTCGTCCCTTGGGTGGAGTCTTCTTTGGCGTGATGGGCGACCGCTTCGGGCGACAAAAAGTGCTGTCGCTCACCATCATCATCATGGCGATCAGCACCTTCTGCATCGGGCTGATCCCCTCCTACGCCGCCATCGGCCTGTGGGCGCCCATCGTATTGTTGCTGTGCAAGCTGGCGCAGGGTTTCTCGGTCGGCGGCGAGTACACGGGGGCCGCGATCTTCGTGGCCGAATACGCGCCGGATAGGCGGCGCGGTTTCCTGGGTAGCTGGCTGGACTTCGGCTCGATTGCCGGTTTCGTGCTGGGCGCCGGCATGGTCGTGCTGCTGCAGGCGCTACTGGGCGAGCACTCGTTCCTGGATTGGGGGTGGCGTGTTCCCTTCTTCATTGCCGGGCCGCTCGGCCTGCTGGGCCTTTATCTGCGCCATGCCGCGGAGGAAACACCCGCGTTTACCCAGCAACTGGAAAAAATGGAAAAGGAAGACCGCGACGCCATCAAAGAACGGCCGAGAGTTTCGTTCCTGGAGATCTTCTCCAAAAACCGCAAGCCGCTATTGGTCTGCATCGGCATGGTGCTGACGACCAACATCACCTACTACATGCTGCTGACCTATATGCCGACCTATCTGTCCAGCAGTCTGGGCTATTCCGAGGATCACGGCGTGCTCATCATCGTCGTGGTCATGATAGGGATGCTGTTCGTGCAGCCCGTCGTGGGATTTTTCAGCGACAAAATCGGCCGCAAGCCATTCTTGCTGGTCGGCAGCCTGGGCCTGTTGATTATTGCCTTCCCCGCTTTCCAGTTGATCGGGCACGACAATATCGGCCTGATTTTCATAGGACTGCTATTGATCGCGATTTTCCTCAACTTCCTGATCGGCGTCATGGCATCCACCCTGCCCGCATTATTTCCCACGCACATCCGCTACAGCGCGTTGGCAAGTTCATTCAATATCGCAATCATCATCGCTGGCCTGACCCCGACGATTGCCGCCTGGCTGGTGGAAACGACGAACAACCTGATGGTGCCCGCCATTTATCTGATGGTGGCGGCCGTGATCGGTTTGATCACCTCGTTCTATCTTCCCGAAACCGCGAATCGCCCGCTGCGCGGCGACACGCCCACCGCATCGAATCCCCGCGAAGCAAGGGCCCTGCTGCAGCAGGCCTACGACCGTATCGAGCAGACCGTACAGGAAGTCGACGAGGAAATCAGCGCGCTGGAACAGCAAATCGAGGCACTGAAGGCGCGCCGCCAGCGGCTGACGGATCGGCATCCCGATTTGGAGTGACATGGCGGGTAGGCGTCTTATCCCGCGCTTTCCGTAGAGGTTCCGTCGAAAAACCCTGGCGCGTTCGCCACCTGGGCCGCCGCCGTATCGGCTACGCGCTCCAACTTCCGGGACTCGTTGATGACCGTCTTTGCATAGCCACTACTATTGCCGGAGTACTTGGCCAGAGCCTTCCATAAATTGCCGTCATACGACTCCAGATATTCTTCGAGTATGTCGGTGCCCACGCGAACATTCACGGCCGGGTCAAACAAGGACTCGGATGCGTGCAGCTTGTCTGAGTGCCAACGCCGCATCACCTGCATCAATCCTTGCGCACCGTATCTATTTTGCACCTTGGGCCGGAAAACGCTTTCTTTCTGCATGATGGCGATCAGCAGCTCTGGAGCAAGCCCCTCACGGCGGCTGGCCTCCTTCCATGCAAGCTCCACGTACTGATGCAGTGTCTGTGGCGGTTGGCCCAGCTTTTCTGAAAGATACTCAACCTGCGCCTTTTTGCGGGCCTCATCGACGACAGAAGCCAGATACTTGACCTGTGTGAGGTCGATTCCCAACGTGGAATCATCCGATTGGCTGGATCCAGGCGGCGCAGGCTCCAATAGAGCCGTTGTTGAATACACTTGTTCCGGCGACACAGGCTCCAGTCGAGCATCGGCTGGGCGCGTTTGTTCCGGCTGCTGAGAGGCAGGCTCGAGCGCGGCGATCTGCTCCGCCGCCACATCCGCGGCGGCGCCGGCGGATTCACCGGCCCAGGCGCCAGGAGAAGCAAGCAGGCTGCCTGCAATGCAAAGCGCGGCGGAAAATACGAAGGTTCGAACAGGAACCTTGCGATAGAACGGTTTAGTGCAATCTAATTTTGTGCAATCTAATAAAGTTTTCTTGACAGTCATTGGCCCAGGGCGCCCATAACCCCATGCGCCCATACTAAAAAGCTCCTGAATGGTCGATTGACTTCGCTTTTTTGGGATTACCGCATGAGGTGACCGACCCCTAGGCAACACGGAGTCGAGTACATTTGAAGGCGTCTTCAGTTAAGGTTGAAGCACAGCACCTTTCAGGGCCGTGCTTTTCCTTAAGACCATAACATTGCAGGCGTTTCTGTAGTGCAAAAAGGTGTAAGCGTAATTGACAGTCGGCATAACAGTACCGGGTGAAATGGAGAAATAAAGTCAGTATCCTGCCGGTTCTCGTTCGCAGCCTCACACGACCGCCGCGCTGCGCCTGTGGGCGCCTGTATGCGTGAGAAATCGGCATTAATGCCGATTGGTACAGAAGCACTAGAAACGATGAAACTTTTGCGTCTCGCGCGGTTTGTGGCCTGTCTTTACCCTGGTCTTTTTCCTGGTTCCGAATGGTCACACGATGTGTCGATGAGAAAAATGGCTTCGTGTCATTTCAAACAAGTCTGCATACTGACATCGTGACCTGTAGTTGGAATTCACGGGTCCACAGGCCTGGAAGGCGGCGTAGCGCTCGATGGCGCCATTGTGGCCGGCCCACCAGATGATAAATCAATAGGGAGAATGAAATGAATGAAGACAAAATTCAAGGCAACTGGAAGCAATTGGTCGGCAAGCTCAAGCAACACTGGGGCAAGCTAACCGACGATGATCTCACGGTGGCCGAAGGAAGTGTCGAATACCTCGCTGGCCGCATCCAGGAGCGCTATGGCATTGCCCGCGATGAAGCAAAAAAACAGGTCAAGGAATTCTACGATCAGCTCTGAGTCTGCGTGGGTTTATGAGCACTACCCAGATCACCTTTTTTTCGAGGGGAAAGTAATGCTGCACTATGCCATCGTATTCTTGATTATTGCCTTAGTGGCCGGGTTACTTGGCTTCTTTGGCATCGCGGGGATAGCGGCGGAAATCGCCAAGGTTCTATTTGTCATTTTTCTGATCCTGTTCGTGCTTTCTCTTGTTTTCGGTCGTCGACGATGACCTCAAAGGGAGTCGGGCAGCTCTGATTCCGTCTGATTTGATTCCACGGGTTTCACAAAAACGTCAGTCACCCAGGAATCTTTCCACAGCCCGAGCCAGTGCACCAGGCTGATCCAGATGAACCATATGCCCGCAATCATCGATGCGCAGCCGCTTCAGCGACTTTATCCTGCCCAGGCGCGCTTCGAACTCCTCACGCGTGTAGTGCTCATGGTTCAGCGGGTTTTGGCCCGCTTTATCCCCTTCCACCCATAGCACTGCGGCTTCAATGTTTTCCCAGGCGGCAAGAACCTCATCACAACGGTACAACATTGGGTTCACGCGCTTATGCACCGCATCCGCCAGCACATGCCAGCGGTCGTCTGCCTGGCGTTCGGCCCATTCCCCCGCAAGCCACAGCGCGAACTGTTCGTCCATGTGCGGGCTGCGTTTCATCAGGTGGTCGGCGACGTCCCGCAAGCTTGCAAAGGTCCGGATGGAAACCGGCGTCTTCAGTTCGGAAAGCCAGCGGGCCAGCCTGGCCGGCGCCTCGGACGGTAAGGTTCGCGCAAGCCCGAACCCTTCGACATTGACCAGGCGCCGGATACGCCCGGGACATGTTCCTGCGTAAATCATCGCAACGTTGCCGCCCATGCTGTGACCCAGAAGGTCAAGCGGAGCATGCGGCGAGATATGGTCAATGATCGCGTCCAGATCAGCGTAATAATCGTAAAACCAATAGCTATCGCTGGGCCGCGACGCTTTGCTTCCCCCGAAGCCCCGCCAATCAATGGCAATGACTTCACGTTCTGTGCTTAGCGTATCCACAAAACGCTGAAAAGACGCCCCTACGTCCATCCAGCCATGAGCAAGGAGAAGCGGCGGGGCGTCCCGCCCAGCCCCTTCCAGCGCCGGCCAACGCCTAAGGCAATACGACACATCGGTTCTGATTTCGATCTGCCCGGTCGTGCTGGTTCTGTGAGGGGCATAGGAAGATGTTGTGCTCATACCATCATGTTAACGCCTGACATTGCGGGATTCGGGGATACTTGCTTTTATTGTCAGCCCTGTAGGCTTTCTGTCGTTTGCTCTGTTAGCGCCATTCCTGCTAAGGGCGCGCAATGGCGGTTCCGCCATATACGGACGCGGCGTCGATCTTGACGTCGATCACCAATGGGCGCTTGCGGTCGCGCTTGGCCACAGCGGTCATCGCGGCCTGTAGTTCGGCACTGCTGGTCACGGTCAGCGCCTTGCAGCCGAAAGCCTCGGCGATGCGCGCGAAATCGCGCGACGGCAGCAGCGAGATGTCTGGATCCATGTTGTGCATGGTCAGGGCAATGTGCTCGGCGCCGTAGCTGCCATCGTTGGCGACAACGATCACCAAGTCCAACTGCTCGTCCACGGCAGTGGCCAATTCGCTCAGGCCGCTCAGCATGAAGCCGCCATCGCCGGTGACGAGCAGGGTCGGCCGATCTCCAGCCGCCGTGGCGGCGCCCATGGACGTGGCCGCGCCGATGCCGATGGAGGAGAAGCCGTTGCCGTCGACGTAAGAGCGCGGATTCGGCACCGAAATCGTGTTCCAGAACGCAAACATGAAACGCCCCGAGCCCGTGAGGAACACACGGTCCTTCGGCAGCGCCTCTTCCAGCGCAAAGCCCACCTCGTAAAGATCGACGGTTCCGGCTAGTACCGGACGCACGAGCTTCTTTTGCGCCTGCTTGTGATAGGTCGCTAGCTCCTCGCGCAGATGGTCGCTGCGCGCGCCGGAGCCCGGAATCTCGGCCTCATCCAGCCACTTGACCATGGCATCGGCCGTTAAACCGGGATCACCGACCAGACCGACGGTCACTGGCGTGCGGCGTCCGATTTCACTTGCCAACGGATTGATCTGGATAATGCGTTTGTCGCGGGTCAAGCCTCGTTCTCCCGACGTGTATTTGTTCAGGCTGGCGCCAAACACGATCAAGCAGTCGCTACGGCCAATGACATCGAGCGCCACTTCGTGGCTCACGGTTCCGGAGATGCCGAGAAGGAACGGATCATCGGCAAAAAGGCCTTTTCCACGCAACGAGGTTGCGACCGGCGCCTCGATGCGACGCGCAAAACGCAACACCGCAGCCTCGGCTTCCGGGTCACTGACCCCGCGCCCGGCGATAACAACCGGCAGGTGCGACGAGGCAATGATGCCGATGGCGTCATCCATGTCCTTGCTGCTGGCAATGGCGCTGCGCGTCTCGGGCAGGCGCAGATAGGGCTTCTGGTAATTGGTTTCCTTCCATTGGAACTCCACCGGCATGTTGAACACGATCGGTCGATGCTCACAATGAGCGCGATAAAACGCGCGCGCCAGATCCTCGGCCACGGTCTCCGGACTGCGCAGCGGCTCGAAACCTGCGCCGGTTGCGGCAACCAGCGCAGGCTGGTCTACATTCTGCGCGTGCTCGCGGTCGGTCATCGGGGTATCACCGGCGAGCAGCACCATGGGAGTGCCTGCCTTGACGCCTTCGATCAGAGCCGTGATGGTGTTCGTCAATCCCGGGCCGTGGGTGACTGCGGCCACACCTACCTTCCCTGCCACACGCGCCCAACCCTGCGCCATCAACACGGCACTGCCTTCATGAACTGCTGCCACATAGTGCCCGTTGCAGTCGCGGCGATAACTGTCGATGACGTACACGCAACCGTCTCCGAGCACTCCAAACAGCTCCGTACAACCCAGGTCCCACAGTCCGCGGGCAATGGCTTCGTAGACTTTCACGATTTTCCCCTAGTGATTCAATTTCGAATAAATCCTATTAGACTCGTTTTTATGTTCAATGCAGCGAATACCAATGTTCCCAATAGATCCTATCTCAGGACTCAGCGATTTGGCAATTGAGCATGTGGAGAGGCACCGGGGATCCCTGTCGAGGCCAGGCTAGCAATCGCTTGGCGTGTGTACATTGCCAGCAAGAGTTGGACGGATTACAACCATGCACCACAGCCATACCGGCAGCGAAGCCGCTGGGGAATCATGGCATTCCCCCACTTTGACGACGATTCTCAACGACGTCCTTTTATTCAATAATGTTATGTTATAACATAACAATAAATAGCCTATGAACCCTGGTTGGATAAGGGCGCAACATGAACAGGCAGGCAAAGCTGACGGGCAATCAGCAGAGAATACAGCAGGCGCTGTCGCGGGCTGGCGGGCTGGCGGGCCGGCCGAGCACGGTTGACGCGCACGGACACCATGCAGACCCTTTTCTTGACACGAGATATCGAACCATGAACTCATCCACTTCCCACCTTGATCCGCGCTTGCCCGTCACTGTCTTGTCCGGCTTTCTCGGTGCCGGCAAAACAACCCTGCTCAACCATATTCTCAATAATCGCGAGGGCCGCCGAGTGGCGGTCATCGTCAACGACATGAGCGAGGTCAACATCGACGCCGCGCTGGTGCGTGACGGCGGCGCCGAGCTGTCCCGTACCGACGAAAAACTGGTGGAAATGAGCAATGGCTGCATCTGCTGCACGCTGCGCGAGGATCTGTTGGTGGAAGTAGGCCGCTTGGCCCGCGAAGGCCGGTTCGATCAACTCGTCATCGAATCCACCGGCATTTCCGAGCCTCTGCCGGTGGCGGAAACCTTCACCTTCGAGGACGAGGACGGACGCAGCCTGGGCGAGGTCGCCCGCCTGGACACGATGGTCACGGTAGTCGATGCCTACAACTTCCTGCGCGACTACGCCTCACATGACAGCCTGCAGGATCGTGGCGAGTCGATGGGCGAAGAAGACGAGCGCACCGTGGTGGACCTGCTGATCGAGCAGATCGAATTTTGCGATGTCCTGGTGCTCAACAAGGTGGATCTGGTCAACGAGCGGGAGCGTGAACGGTTGATGGCTATCCTGCACAAGCTGAATCCACGGGCACGGATCGAAGTCGCCGAATTCGGCCAAGTGCCGTTGGATCGTGTGCTGGACACGGACCTGTTCGACTTCCAGGAAGCCTCGAAGGCGCCAGGGTGGCTGCAGGAACTGCGCGGCACCCACACCCCCGAAACCGAGGAGTATGGCATCCGCAGCTTCGTCTACCACGCGCGCCGACCGTTCCATCCAAAGCGCTTTCAAGCGTGTTTGCAGCGCGAATGGCCAGGCGTGGTTCGTTCCAAGGGCTTCTACTGGCTGGCAAGCCACCCGACGATGGCGGGATCCTGGTCCCAGGCTGGGGCTGTGGTGCGGCACGGTCCGGCCGGTTACTGGTGGGCGGCCGTGCCGCCCGAGCGCTGGCCGCAGGACCCGGAAACCGTCCGCCTGATCTACGCCAAATGGGACGAGAACGTAGGCGATGCTCGCCAGGAGCTCGTGCTGATCGGCATGGATATGGACGAGAGCGCGCTACGTGCAGGGCTTGACTCCTGCCTGCTGACCGACGAGGAAATGCGCCTGAGCCCGGATGCATGGCAGCAGTGGCCGACACCCTTCGAAGAATGGCTCGAACGTCAACCTGTTTTCTAGATGGTATTCACCAGACACTGCGCTTCCTATTCCCCTACTCCACCGTCACGCTCTTGGCCAGGTTACGGGGCTTGTCGACGTCGGTGCCGCGCACGCAGGCGGTGTGGTAGGCCAACAGCTGCAGCGGGATGGTGTGCAGGATGGGAGACAGCTTGCCATAGTGCTCGGGCATGCGGATCACGTGCATGCCTTCGGTCGCGACGATCTTGGTGTCGGCGTCGGCGAATACGTAGAGTTCGCCGCCGCGCGCCTGCACTTCCTGCATGTTCGACTTGAGCTTTTCCAGCAGTTCGTCGCGCGGAGCGATGGTGACCACGGGCATGTGCTCGGTAACCAGGGCCAGCGGGCCGTGCTTGAGTTCGCCGGCGGGGTAGGCTTCGGCGTGGATGTAGCTGATTTCCTTGAGCTTGAGCGCGCCTTCCAGGGCGATGGGGTAATGCATGCCGCGTCCCAGGAACAAGGCGTTTTCCTTGGAGGCGAAACGGTCGGCCCAGGCGATGATTTGCGGCTCCAGCGCCAGCACGGCGCCGATGGCCACGGGCAGGTGGCGCAGGGCTTTCAGGGCGTCGGCCTCGGCTTCTTCGCTTAGCCGGCCCTTTACCTGGGCCAGGGCCAGCGTAAGCAGGAACAAGGCCGTCAGTTGCGTGGTGAAGGCCTTGGTGGAGGCCACGCCGATTTCAACGCCGGCGCGCGTGATGTAGTTGAGCTTGCACTCGCGCACCATGGCGCTGGTGGCGACGTTGCAGATGGTGAGGGTTTGCTCCATGCCCAGGCTGCGCGCGTGCTTCAGCGCGGCCAGGGTGTCGGCGGTTTCGCCGGACTGCGAAATGGTGACGACCAGCGAACGGGGGTTGGGCACGCTGTCGCGGTAGCGGTATTCGCTGGCGATTTCGACGTTGACGGGAATCTTGGCGACGGATTCGATCCAGTAGCGCGCGGTCAGGCCGGCGTAGTAGCTGGTGCCGCAAGCCAGGATGAGCACATTGTCGATGTCCTTGAACACTTTGTAGGCAGCGTCGCCGAACAGTTCGGGCGTGATGCTTTCGATGTCGAGCAGGGTGTCGCCCACGGCGCGGGGCTGCTCGAAGATTTCCTTTTGCATGTAATGGCGGTAGGGGCCCAGCTCGGCCGCGCCGGAGTAGGCATGCACGATGTGCGCCTCGCGCTCGACGGGCTTGCCGGCCGCATCCAGTATCCATACCCGCGCCAATTGCAGGTCGACGACGTCGCCGTCTTCGAGGTAGATGAACTGGTCGGTGGTGCCGGCCAGCGCCAGGGCGTCGGAGGCCAGGAAATTTTCGTTGTCGCCCAGCCCCACCACCAGGGGCGAACCCTGGCGGGCGCCCACGACGCGATGCGGTTCGTCGCGGCAGAACACAGCGATGGCGTAGGCGCCGCGCAGGCGGCGCTTGGCCTGCTGGATGGCCTCGAACAGGTCGCCCGCATATAAATGGTCGACCAGGTGGGCGATGACTTCGGTGTCGGTCTGGCTTTCGAAGGTATAGCCGGCGGTCTGGAGCTCGGCGCGCAGCTCTTCGTAGTTTTCGATGATGCCGTTGTGCACCAGCGCAATGCGGGCCTGGCCATGGCTTTGGCCCGAAAAATGGGGATGGGCGTTATGCGTGGCCGGCGCGCCGTGCGTGGCCCAGCGGGTGTGCGCAATGCCGGTGAAGCCGGCGAGCTTGTCGTCCTGGACTTCGCGCTCGAGTTCGGCGACGCGCTGTGTGCTGCGCGCGCGGCGCAAAGCGCCGTCGGCGTAGACCGCCACGCCGCAGGAATCGTAGCCGCGGTACTCCAGGCGCTTGAGGCCTTCGAGCAGGATAGGGGTGACGTCGCGTTGCGCCACAGCGCCGACAATGCCGCACATAGGAAAACTCCGTGTTGGTATTTCTTTGATGCTGTATTGTGCGTAACTATTAAAGAAATTAGATTTCTTATTTAGAATATATATGAATTTTTATTTCTTTTAATATAGGTGATTGTTTTTTATTTCATTAAAATATAGTTATTTAATTTAAATTCCATATATCTTAAAGATTGCTATGCAATGGTTACCAAACCATCAAGGCTTGCAACAAGTTTTACTCAACCGCACCCCATGCCATGACCACGCCGCAACAACCCCCTATTGCCCTGGACGACCTGGATCGCCGCATACTGGATCAATTGCAGGCCGATTGCTCGCTGACTAATCTAGAGTTGGCGCAACGTGTGCATGCTTCCACGCCCACCAGTCTGCGGCGCGTGCGGCGCCTCGTGGAGGAAGGGGTCATCGAAAAACAGGTGGCCATTCTGGACCCGGCCAAAGTGGGCAGCGCGCTGACCGCCATCATCGAAATCACACTGGACGTGCAAACCGCCGAACATCTGGATGAATTCGAAGCCGGCGTGGCGGGCGAGCCGGCCATCCTGCAGTGCTACCGCGTGTCGCCAGGGCCCGATTTCGTGCTTATCGCGCAGCTTGCGGACATGCCCGCCTACCACGAGATGGCCCACCGCGCTTTCACCTCGAAGGCGAACGTGCGCAATGTGCGCACGTTTTTTTCCGTGCACCGCGCCAAGTTCGAAACGCGCACCATCGTGGCCATATGATCCACCCAGCGCGCAACATGCATTACGACGCGCCGAGGCGCTCGTACACTTGCAGATAGCGCTGCGCCATGCGGGCCACGTCGTGTTCGCGCAATACATAGGCGTGCGCGCGGGTGACCAGGCTTTCGCGCAGATCGGCGTCGTCCAGAACCCGCGCCACCGCGTCGGCCAGGCCTTGCGCATCGCCCACTTTGCACTGCAAGCCGCGCCCATCGGCCAGCAGCTCGGGCAGCCCGCCCGCATCGGTCGCCACCACTGGCACCGAATACAGGAAAGCATCCAGAACACTACTGCCCAGCGCTTCTTCGCGCGAACTGAGCACAAAGACATCCATGAGCCTGTACAAGTCTTCGACGCGATCCTGGAAGCCCGCGAATACATAGTGCTGCTCCAGGCCTAGTTCGCTGACCAGTTGCCGGGCCTGAGCGCTGGCATCGCCGTCGGCGCCAAGATGCAGGAAGAGACAATCGTCGCGAGTCCGGCGCAAGATGTCGACGGCGCGAATAAGCGTACACGGATCTTTTTCGGATGTCAGGGCGGCGGCGGTGGCCACGACGCGCTTGCCGCGCAGCGCGTATTTTTCCGCGAATCGCTGGGCATGCTGCAAATCGATGGGGCGCTGCACCACGGCGCTGTGGATCAACGTAACCGGCAAGCCCACGCTGCGCGGCTGCGCCGCGGCCGCCTCGCTGATGGCGACGAAGGCGTCGGCCTTGCGCCACTTCCAGAGGGTTTTGCGCAAACGCTCGGCAGGAAGCGGAAACGCCGTGCGCCGGGTGAACACCACCGGGCGGCGCACCCAGCCTTTGAGCAAGGCCAGCCACGTCAAAGTATTGGCGGTTTGGGCATGCAGGACGCCGAAGCGCCGGCCGAAGCGCAGCAGGAACCAGGCCAGCCCCGCCGCGCCGCTTACCTCGTGCACGGCAAACCCGTCATTGACGGCCGCCCTGGCCAAGGCTTCGCCCTTGCGCGCTACTAACTCGACACTATGGCCCGCCGCGCGAAATTGCTGCATGCTGAGCAAGGTCTGGCGCTCGCCTCCGCGCCAGCCGCGCTCGATGTTCAATTGCAGGATACGCATTGCGCTCTACAACTCCAAATCGGGAGTGGGACTGAAATAACGCACAACGTTCAAAGCCAGCGCCCCCAGCGAGCATACGATTGCCACCACCAAGCCCAGCATGGCGCCGTGCTCCGCACTGATATGAAACACCAGGGCGGTAAGCGCCGTTCCGAAACTTTGCCCGAAAACGCGCGTCGTGGCCTGCAGGCCGCCCGCGGCGCCGCTGCGCTTGCGCGGCGCTCCTATCAGCATAGCCCGATTGTTGGGGCTTTGAAAAAGGCCGAATCCCACGCCGCCCAGCAGCATGACGGCGCAAACCCGCGCAAAGCCGGCATCCACGGGCAGCACCGCCACCCACGCCAACGCCACCGTCATGCCGGCGGCGCCAATGCCGCACAAGACCGCAACCTTGTACCTGTCGGACAGCCGGCCCGCAACGGGGGCCATGCCCGCCACACCCACCGACCATGCGCCCAGCAGCATGCCGATTTCCGCATAGCTGTGCCCCAGGACATTCAGGAAATAAAAGGGCAGGGCCACGAAGGCCGCCATGGACGAGGCATACAAACAGAACGACGCCGCCACGGCATAGGCCACCGGCGTTATGCGCAGCAAATCCACGGGCACCAAGGGCGCCGTCTGGTCGCGCGAACGCCGAACCAGCGCCACCGTGGCCAACGACGCCACCACGATGCACAGCAAGGCGTCCCAAAGCGCGGTGGCCAGCATGTCCAGGCCAATGATGAACAAGCCGAACACCAGCACGCTGAGCAGGCAGGCCCACCAATCGAAGCGATGCCTGGAGCGCGGCAGGTCGGGCAGGAAGCGGATGCCGAAATACGACGCAATGCACATGGGCATGTAGAACACGAACAGCCAGGGCCACGAGGCAATCTGCAGGATGAAAGCCCCCACCGTCGGCCCCAGCACCGCCATGAGCCCCACCATCAGCGCATTGAGGCTGATGCCGAAGCCCATTTTGTTCATGGGATAGATATTGCGCACCAGACCGCCGAAAAGGGCCATCAGCATGGATGAGCCGAAGCCCTGCACGACCCGCGCCGTCAGCAATACAGGAAACGAAGTCGCGAAGGCGCAGGCCAGCGCCGCCACCGTGAATATGCTCAGGCCAACCGTAAACACGCGGCGAAACCCGATGCGCTCGGCGATGGAGGCAAACGGCAATAGCGAGACGACCACCGCCAGGCTGTAGGCGATCATGACCCACATGATCCGGCTGGGCGAAACATGCAGGTCGGCGGCCATGGCCGGCAAGGCCACATTGACCATGGTGGCGTCCAGGCAGACTACCGTCAGCACCAGCATCAAGGTGGTGACCGCCCAGTGCCGCCTGGGAGCCTCCAGCCCGTCGGGCAGAGACTGCGTAGCGCTGGAGCTAGGCGAAGGTGTTTGCACGTTATTTTTTCTTAACGGGACGCTGCCATCCGGCTATGGTTTTCTGGGCGGTGCGCGAGATGGTCAGTTGCCCCGCCGGCGCGTCCTTGGTAAGCGTGGTGCCCGCGCCCAGGGTTGCGCCCCGGCCGACGGTAACCGGCGCGACCAATTGGCTGTCGGAACCGATGAACGCATCGTCTTCAATGGTTGTTTGAAACTTGTTGACGCCGTCGTAATTGCAGGTAATGGTGCCGGCGCCGATATTGACGCGCGCGCCGACATGCGCATCTCCGATGTAGGCCAGGTGATTGGCCTTGGAGCCCTCGCCCAGGCGGCTCTTCTTGATTTCGACGAAATTGCCCACGTGGACGTGGTCGCCGATGTCGGCCCCCGGACGCAAACGCGCGTAAGGCCCGATGCGGGCGTCCTCGCCCACCACGGCATCCTGGACATGGCTGAAGGCCTCGATGTGCGTGCCGGCGCCGATGCGGGCGTCGCGCAGGACGCAATGCGGGCCGATGCGCACGCCGTCGGCCAGAACCACCCGGCCTTCGAACACGCAGCCGGCGTCGATGAACACATCGCGACCGCACTCCAGCGTGCCGCGCAAATCGAAGCGGGCCGGATCGGCCAGCGTCACGCCCAGTTCAAGCTGCCGGCGCGCCAGCTCGCCCTGCCAGATGCGCTCGAGCTGGGCCTGCTGCACCCGGCTGTTGACGCCCAGGGTTTCCCAACCCGCGTCGGCCTGCGCGGCATTGACGGGTACGCCGTCCTGCACCGCCAGGCCCACCACATCGGTCAGATAATATTCGCCCTGGGCATTCTGGTTGTTGATGCGCGACAGCCAATCCTTGAGCCGCGCAGTGGGCGCGACCAGGATGCCGGTGTTGACCTCGGCGATGGCGCGTTCGGCATCGCTGGCGTCCTTGTGCTCGATGATGCGCACGACCTGCCCCTGCGCGTTGCGCACGATGCGTCCGTAGCCGCTGGGATCGGCCAGGGTTTCGGTAAGCACCGCCATGCCGCCGGCGCGCGCCTGCAGCAGCCGGGTAAGCGTTTGAGGCTGCACCATGGGCACGTCGCCATACAGCACCAGCGTGGCATCGTCGCGCCCGTCTTCGAGCAATTGCGGCACGGCCTGCTGCACAGCATGGCCCGTGCCCTGCTGCGGGCTCTGCAAGACGAACTGCACACCGTCGTAATGGGCGAAAGCCGCCTGCACGCGCTCGGCGCCATGCCCCACGACCACTACCACGCGGTCGGGATCCAGCGGCCGGGCGTTATCCAGGACGTGGGCCAGCATGGGCTTGCCCGCGATGGGGTGCAGCACCTTGGGCAGATCGGATTGCATGCGCTTGCCCAGGCCCGCGGCCAAAATCACTATGTTCAGCATTCGATTCGTCAGATAAAAAGAGAGGGAAACCGCAGCGGCGGCGCCACCGCGCGCAAGATACTACAAGCGCCGCCTAATATATATATACATGTAGGCATGCGTAAAACACACGGCGCGCGGCCCACCCGGCAACACGGCCTTACGAGGAACGGGGTTTGGCGGCGGCGCGCTTGCGCGGCGCCGCCTTGCGGGCCGCCGATGCCGGCTTGGCCGGTTTCGCAGCGGGCGATTTTACGGCAGCCTGCCCCATATTGCCGGCGCTCTTGGCCACGGCGGCGGCCTGCTCGGCCAACGGCGCGGTGGCAGCCTGCACCGCTTCGGCGCTTTGCAAGGTTGCGGCGGCCAGCGTATTGAACTGATTCTGCAGCAAATTCCACCAGCCTTGCGCCTGCTCCGCTCCGGACGCCGCAGCCGCATCGGAGGCGGGACTGGCGTTTTCGTGCACGGACTTGATCTTGGCCTGGCCCGACGGCTTGAGGCCCAGCACGACTTCCAGCGGCGAGGGGCCTTCGGCTGCGTCCTCGGCATGGGGCGCGACCGCGAAAGACTTGAGGGTGGCAATGGTGGCGCGCTGCACTTCAAGGCCCTGGATGGTGCTGGTGAGCATGGAAAGGCTCATGTGCAGCCAGTTCTCGACGGCGCGCATTTCGGAAATCCGGCGATCCAGGTCTTCGAGGCTCATGGGAGCAGCGGCAATGCCGGCGCCTGTCAGGGCGCCGGAGCCGGACAGGCCCTGCCAGGCCTGGCGCATCATTTCCATGCTGGCGAGCAGCGGGTTCTGCCCCAGTTCTCCCGCCTGACCAAAACCGGGCAAGACGAAGGGATTGGTATTTTGCGTAGTCATGCTGGCTCCTGGGGGTTCGGGTTAAACAAGTGCACACAGCCGATGGTGTAAGCTTAAACTGAACCACGCCCCATCGTCTAATTCATCATGCAAAACTCGTACACGCTGGCCGACCTGGAAGCCGCCATCAATTATTGGCGCGCACGCCTGCCTTCGCAAGGCGAGGCGCTTTGCCTGTGCGCTCCGGCAAGCGCGCTGGCCGAACCTTATGCGCTGATGATCTTCAATGCCCGGCCCGCCATCGAGCAGCACGAACTTTCGCCCGCCGCCCTGGAGGCGCTGGCCGAATGGCATCGGTCGCAGACCGGCCCATAAGCGACAGCCCGGCTCTCCGCCGCGTCCCCGCTCATGCCGCAGCGTGGCTATGACGCAGGCAATCCAGCACCACCAGTTCGGCCTCGAGGGTGAACTGCCCGTCGCTGGCCAGCTCCCACACCTGTTCGATGGGCATGGCGCAAATCTCGCTGACCTCGCCGTCCTGGTTGCGGGGTACGACGGTGCTGTCCAGCACACACTCGCTGACCAGCACGTTCTCGACCTGATAGCCTTCGGGCAAGCGCCTGTGCATGCGCAGAATCGTGCGCAGCGGCGTGCGTCGGGCCATGTCGGCGGGCTGCAGGCCCGCTTCTTCGTTGCTCTCGCGCAACAAGGAATCGTCGTGGCTTTCGCCGGCGGCCGACAGGCCTCCGACCAAGGTGTCCCACATCCCGGGGTCGGTGGACTTGCTTTGCGCGCGCCGCGCTATCCATAACCGCCCCTCGGGGGTCCAGGCATTGAAATGCACCGCCGTCGTCAACAGGCCCAAGGGACGCAGCGCGGCCCGTTCGACAACGCCCAGTCGACGCCCTTCGCCGATGACATCCAGCAGTTCGCCGCGCCAGCCGCGCAGACAACCCGCATCGCGCAGGACGTGCGCCGCGTTTTCCAAAACCTTGTTCAGCGAAAGGCGCAAGGCCGGATCGGCACTGACATGCACGGCCTCGGGCTCGATGACGATACCCGGCTGGCCGCTCAAGGCGCGCGTGGCCTTGGCCGTGATCCAGCCCGACACGCGCCCCGCAACGGTAAGGGGCCGAGACCCCAAAGGCGGGAGGTTCTGAGTACGCTTTATAAGTTGTTGATAACGCTTGTCAATGGCGAGCATCAACGATGGAGCTAGGGCTGGCTTCATGGCGCAATTGTAGATGAAAAGCATGCGCACCCGCCTGACGTATACTAAAACACTTTAGCCGGCAGAATAGTTATTAACCCACTATAGCGGCATGTTCGCTATAATTCTGCCGTCTCGTAGTCATTAAATCGAGCAGGCAGTTTGAGGCGTTCATTAGTTTACAGCCTGCCATCCAATCATATGTGCATTCCCCAAAGGCTTCTTGAGCGATGCTTGATTCAAGTCAACATTTGGTGAAAGCACACCGTATTTCGAGGTCAGCATGAAGAAGTTGAGAGGGGTGCTGGGGACTGGCTCATTGCTTTTTGCAAGCGCCGCCGGTGCACAGTTAAAAGATATGCCTGGAGGCCCCAGGGTCAATCAGCTCAATCTCCACGAGGGGGTTACGCCGATTGCGCATGACATCATGTGGCTGCACTGGATGATGCTCATTATCTGTACCATCATTTTCGTTGGTGTGTTCGGGGTAATGCTGTATTCCATCGTCATGCACCGCAAGTCGCGGCACCCGGTTCCGTCCAAGTTCCACGAGCACATGGGCATCGAAGTCGCCTGGACCATCATCCCCTTCATCATCGTCATTGCCATGGCCCTGCCGGCCACCCGCACCGTCGTGGCCATGAAAGACACCTCCAGCTCCGACCTGACCATCAAGGTCACCGGCTATCAATGGCAGTGGGGCTACGAATACATCGACGGCCCGGCCAGCGGCGTCCACTTCCTTTCCACGCTGGCCACCCCGCGTGAACAGATCATGGGCAAGGCGCCGCGCGATCAGTTCTACCTGATGGAAGTCAACAAGGAATTGGTCGTCCCCGTCAACAAGAAAATCCGCATCGTGCTGACCGCCGCCGACGTCATCCACGCTTGGTTCGTGCCTGAGTTCGGCGTCAAGCAAGACGCCATTCCCGGCTTCCTGCGCGACACCTGGTTCCGCGCTGAAAAAACCGGCACCTACCGCGGCCAGTGCGCCGAGCTCTGCGGCAAGGATCACGCCTTCATGCCCATCGTCGTCAAGGTCGTCTCTCAGGCCGACTTCGAAAAATGGGCCGGCGAACAGAAAAAAGCGCTCGCCAGCGCCGCCGACGACCCCACGAAAACCTGGACCAAGGAAGACCTGATGGCCCGCGGCGAAAAAGTATTCGCCAGCAACTGCGTGGCTTGCCACCAGGCCAACGGCAAAGGGCTGCCCGGCACCTTCCCCGCCCTCGATGGCGACGCGAAGTACGTGCTTGCTCCCATGAAAGGCCAAATCCTTACCGTGTTGAACGGCCATCCCGGCACTGCCATGGCCGCCTGGCGCGACCAGTTGAACGACGTCGAGATCGCCTCGGTCATCACCTATACCCGCAATGCCTGGAGCAATGCCGGCAAAGGCCCCGACCCTGTCGTCCAGCCATCCAACGTCACGGCTTTGCGCTAACCCGGCCCATGCACGCGTAGAAAAATTCACAAGTTTTTGTCGGAGGGGCGCTGCAGGCGCCGCCCCGGTCAAGTAGGAAGGAGTCCATCATGAGCAGTATTACTGCCGATCACGTCCCTGCCAGCCAAGGACACGATGACCACGCCCACGCCATGCCGCATGGTTGGCGGCGCTGGCTATTCGCCACCAATCACAAAGATATCGGGACGATGTATCTCATCTTCTCGCTCTTCATGCTGTTCGAAGGCGGCACGCTGGCCTTGCTGCTGCGCACCGAACTCTTCGAGCCCGGCCTGCAGTTCTTCCAGCCTGAACTGTTCAACCAGTTCACCACCATGCACGGCCTCATCATGATTTTCGGGGCCATCATGCCGGCCTTCGTGGGCTTTGCCAACTGGATGGTTCCGCTGCAGATCGGCGCCTCCGACATGGCGTTCGCCCGCATGAACAACTTCAGCTTCTGGCTGCTGCCCGTCGGCGCCATCCTGTTCACGGCATCGTTCTTCGTGCCCGGCGGCGCCAACGCCGCGGGCTGGACCATGTACGCGCCGCTGTCCCTGCAAATGGGCATCGGCATGGACTTCGCCATCTTCGGCGTGCACGTCCTGGGCGCGTCGTCCATCATGGGCGCGATCAACATCATCGTCACCATCCTGAACATGCGCGCCCCCGGCATGACCCTCATGAAAATGCCGCTGTTCTGCTGGTGCTGGCTCATTACGGCCTACCTGCTCATCGCGGTCATGCCCGTGCTGGCCGCGGCCGTCACCATGCTGCTGACCGACCGCCACTTCGGCACCACGTTCTTCAATGCGGCCGGCGGCGGCGACCCCGTCCTGTTCCAGCACGTGTTCTGGTTCTTCGGGCACCCCGAGGTCTACATCATGATTCTGCCGGCGTTCGGCATTGTCTCGGCCATCGTTCCCGCCTTCGCCCGCAAGCGCCTGTTCGGCTATTCGTCCATGGTTTACGCCGTGGCCGCCATCGCCATCCTGTCCTTCCTGGTCTGGGCGCACCACATGTTCGCCACCGGCATGCCCGTTACCGGCCAGTTGTACTTCATGTACGCCACCATGCTCATCTCCATTCCCACGGGCGTCAAGGTCTTCAACTGGGTGGCCACGATGTGGCGCGGTTCGCTTACGTTCGAAACCCCCATGCTGTTCGCCATCGGGTTCATCTTCGTGTTCACCATCGGCGGCTTTACCGGCCTGATCGTGGCCATCGCCCCCATCGACATCGCTGTGCACGATACCTACTACGTGGTGGCCCACTTCCACTACGTGCTGGTGGCGGGTTCGCTGTTCGCCCTGTTCGGCGGAGCCTACTACTGGCTGCCCAAATGGACGGGCCGCATGTACGACGAGCGCCTGGGCAAGTGGCACTTCTGGTCCACCATGATCTCGTTCAACGTCACGTTCTTCCCCATGCACTTCCTGGGCCTGGCCGGCATGCCGCGTCGCTACGCCGACTACCCGGCGCAGTTCACCGATTTCCACCAGGTGGCCACCATCGGCGCCTTCTGGTTCGGCCTGTCGCAACTGCTGTTCGTCTATGTCGTGCTGAAGGCCTACTCGGGACGCGGCGAGATCGCACCCGCCAAGCCCTGGGAAGGCGCCGAAGGCCTGGAATGGACCGTGCCCTCCCCGGCTCCGTTCCATACCTTCGTGACGCCGCCCACAGTAAAGTAAACTAAGTCCATGACACCCAAGCAACGCCGCCGCAACCGCAACACCGGACTCATCCTGGCCGCAATCGTCATTGCGATCCTGGTCTGGTCTTTCGTGCGCGGCAGCGCCATTCTTACCGGCTAGGCGAGTCTTCATGAGCGACGACATTCATCAGCTTGCGCAGCGCAAACTCAATTTCTTCCAGACGCTCAAAGCGGTGGCCTGGGGGTTTCTGGGCGTGCGCAAGGGCAAGGACTATCAGCAGGATATCTCCAGCCTGAACCCCGTGCACCTTATCGTCGCCGCGCTCATCGCCACCCTGGTATTCGTGCTGGCCCTCATCATGGTCGCCCGCTGGTTCATCGGCCACGCGGTCTAACGGTTTACTCTTTCAGTATCGTATAGTCAGTTCAATAATTCGTTTCAGGAGATCAACATGAGTGCAAGTCACTCGGTTCACGGCAGCGAGGCACCCTACTACTACGTGCCAGCCGATTCGGCGCACCCGGTTCGCGCCAGCTTCGCCATGCTTCTAATGGGCGTCGGCGCCGCCTTGTGGATCAACGAGCATTACCTTGGCCACTGGATTTTCCTGGTCGGCATCCTGGCCCTCATCGTGGTGCTGTTCGGCTGGTTCGGCGACGCCATCCGCGAATCGGAAGGCGGCATGAACAGCCGCCGGGTCGATCACTCGTACCGCTGGAGCATGGCCTGGTTCATCTTCTCGGAAGTCATGTTCTTCGCCGCGTTCTTCGGCTCGCTGTGGTACACCCGCGAAGTCACGACGCCCTGGCTCAGCAACCTGGATCACCGCACGCTGCTGTGGCCCAACTTCTCGGGCACCTGGCCCAATCTCGGACCCGCAGGCACCATCACCCCCTTTGAGTCGGTCGGCCCCTTCTGGCTGCCCACCATCAATACCGCGCTGCTGCTTTCCTCGGGCCTGACCCTTACCATCGCCCACCATGCGCTGCGCGCCAACCATCGCGCCAAAACCATTTTCTGGCTGGCGCTTACGGTAATACTGGGCTTCTGTTTCGTGGCTTGCCAGGCCTACGAATACCACCACGCCTACACCGAGCTGCACCTGCGCTTCAATTCGGGCGCGTTCGGTTCGCTGTTCTACATGCTCACGGGCTTCCACGGCTTCCACGTCATTCTGGGCGCCACCATGCTTACCGTCATCCTGGTGCGCGTCATCAAGGGGCACTTCACCGCCGACCACCACTTCGGCTTCGAAGGCGCGGCGTGGTACTGGCACTTTGTCGACGTGGTGTGGCTGGGTTTATACTTGTTCGTCTACTGGTTTTAAGCTTTTCACCGCGGCCGGTTCGGGCATTGCGCCGGAACCGGTTCAGGCGACGACTAAAAAGGCTGGCCTTGCCGGCCTTTTTTTCTGGCCGCCATCCGCTGCTGCCCTCAAGGCTGCTGAACCAGGCCTGTGCTTTGGATCCAGCCCATGTAATGGGCAAACAAAACGAACAGGAACAGGGCAATCGACAGCCCTACCCGCCAGGTCAGCGCATTGACCGTCCGGTTGCTTTTGCCCTGGTCGCGCATCAAGTAAACAAGGGCCGACGCCAGGCTGCCCAGAATGCCCAGAAACGCCAGGATAACGATGATACGCATTAACACTCTCCGGTAAAACCCGAATTATTGCAGACATGGCCAACTCGCACCCGACCCTTCGAACCCTGGTATCGCTTATCTTGCTTGCCATCGTGGCGGCGGTATGCACCGCGCTGGGAAACTGGCAACTGCGCCGGGGCGCCCAGCGCGACGCCATTATGCAGGCCATCGAAGCCGGGCGCAAAGCCGCGCCGCTGCAGCTTGGCACCCGCACGCCGGCCAGCGACCTGGTTCAATGGCGCAGCGCCGCCGCCCAGGGCGTCTGGCTGCACGACTTTACCGTACTCCTGGACAACCGTAATTTCAAGGGGCAGCCGGGCTACTGGGTGGCTACGCCGCTACTCATCGACTCCGCCAGCCGCACAGCCGTGCTGGTGCTGCGCGGCTGGCTGCCCCGCCCCATCCTGCCCGGAACCAGCCTGCCTCCCCTGCCCCGTCCCGAGGGCGAACAGCACGTGCGGGGCCAGCTTGTCAGCCACGTGCCCCGGATGTTCGAACTCTGGTCGTTCAACGGAACGAACGCCAGCGCGCTGCCGAGCAAACTGCCCGGCCCCGATGGCGCGCCTCCCAAGGTGCAGAACCTGGCCCTCCAGGACTTGAGCCGCATAACCGGCTTAAAATTGCTGCCGGCGGTTCTGGAGCAAACGGCCGGCAGCGGCCAGGCGACGGCCGGCGCCCCGTTTGTGCAAGAGTGGCCCCTGCCCTCCACGGATTCGGCCCAGAACCGCGGCTACGCGCTGCAATGGTTCAGCTTTGCCGGTATTGCCGGCATTGCATGGCTGGTGGTCGCCTGGCGCGCGTTGCGCCGGCGCAGGCAACCCGCATAAAACCAGCCATTGAACCCTTCCGGCCCAAACCAACCCAGAAACCCAAGGATAGCTTGCAGTGAACACCCCTACCGCCGCCCCGCCCAAGCCCCGCTCCATTTCGCCCCTGATCTGGATACTGGCAATATGCCTGGCCCCCGTAATTCTGGCCTTGCTGGCCTATTACGTGCCGGCCCTGGGCCTGCGCCCCGACGGCACCAACAACTACGGCCATCTGGTCACCCCCCAGCGCAGCCTTCCGGCCGCCGACGTCCTGGATCTGAAGACCTTGGACGGCAAGCCTTTCGATCTGCGCAGCCTGAACGGCAAATGGATACTGCTCAGCGCCGACCAGTCCGCCTGCCCCAAGGAATGCGTTACCAAACTGTTCATTCTGCGCAATTCGCACGCCAGCCAGGGCAAGGACGTGGAACGGCTGACCCGTGTATGGCTGGTTACCGACGCGGGCCCCATTGCCGATGAAATCCGCGACGCCTACAAAGGCACGATCATCCTGCGCGGCGATCCGGCCAGGCTTGCCGCTTACCTCACCCCGAAGGCGACGGCCCAGGATGCCAACGCGGAGCTGGCCAAGCCCATGTGGATCATCGACCCGCTGGGCAACCTGATGATGCAGTACCCTCCCGATGCCGACCCCATCTCGGTGCGCGACGACATCCGCAAACTGCTCAAGAACTCGCACATAGGCTAGGCTCGCTCGACCATGGTTGACCGCATCAAAACCCGCTATCGCAAGCTCGTATTCTTTACCTGGTTTCTTACGCTGGACCTCATCATGTTCGGCGCCTTCGTGCGCTTGACCGACTCGGGGCTGGGCTGCCCGGACTGGCCGGGCTGCTACGGCAAGGCCAGCCCCCTCGGCGCCGTGAACCATATCGAACAAGCCTTGCAGGCCATGCCCTACGGCGCCGTCAGTTTCTCCAAGGCCTGGATCGAAATGATCCACCGCTATGCCGGCACCCTGCTGGGCATGCTGATCATCGCCATCGTGTACATGGCCTGGCGCCACCGCGCCGTACTGCGCAACACCCCCCGGCTCGCCACCTTTACCCTCCTGGCGGTCTGCGTGCAAGGCGCTTTCGGAGCCTGGACCGTGACGCACCGGCTGATGCCCATTATCGTTACCACCCACCTGCTGTGCGGCATCGGTCTGCTTGCGCTGATGACCTGGCTTGCCGCCCGCGAAAAAGAACATCCTCCCATCAGCCCCGCCGCGCGCTCCATGCTGCCCTGGGCCGCGGCCGGCCTGGTGCTGCTGTTCGTGCAGATCGCGCTGGGCGGATGGGTCAGCACCAACTACGCGGCGCTGGCCTGCCTGGATTTTCCCACCTGCCACGGCGAATGGCTGCCTCCCATGGACTTTCATGGCGGGTATTCGCTGATCCGCGGACTGGGCCTGCTGCCCTCGGGCGAGGCGATTTCCCAATACGCCCTGACCGCCATTCACTGGACACATCGTAATTTCGCCTTTATCGTATTCATCTACATGGGCGTGCTGGGCATGAAGCTGCGTGCCGAGCCCGGCCTGAAAGCGCCGGCAACCTTGCTGCTGGCGCTCTTGCTGGCCCAACTGTTTACAGGCCTGACCACCATATTTTTCCAGTGGCCCCTGCTTATCGCCGTGCTGCATAACGGCGGGGCGGCCGGCCTGGTTTTGATCACCGTCACGCTATTGGTTCGCATTGCGCGCGCCAATAGTTCTAAAATACCCGCATGACTACCGCTTCCGTCCCTCAACCCAGCCTTCTGCGCCAGTATCTGGTGCTGACCAAGCCTCGCGTTACGCAACTGGCCGTATTCTGCGCCGTCATCGGCATGTTCCTGGCCACGCCCGGACTGCCCGACATGCGGCTGGTGGCGGCCGGCACCCTGGGCATCTGGCTGTTGGCGGCGGCGGCTTTTGCCATCAACTGCCTCATCGAGCAGGAAATCGACGCCAAAATGCTGCGCACGGCGCGGCGCGCCACCGCGCGCGGCACCATTTCCAACATCCAGGTGCTGCTGTTTTCAGGCGTGCTGGGCGGCCTGGGCATGCTGGTGCTGTACAACTGGGTCAATCCGCTGACCATGTGGCTCACGTTCGCCACCTTCATCGGCTATGCCGTCATCTACACCATCATCCTCAAGCCGCTTACCCCGCAGAACATCGTCATCGGCGGCCTTTCGGGCGCCATGCCCCCGGCCCTGGGATGGGCGGCCATCGCCAACGCCGTCCCGGCCGAAGCCTGGGTGCTGGTGCTCATCATCTTCATCTGGACGCCGCCGCATTTCTGGGCCCTGGCGCTGTATCGCAACCACGATTACGAAAAATCCGGCCTGCCCATGCTGCCCGTCACGCACGGCAAGAAGTTCACGCTGCTGTTCGTGCTGCTGTACAGCCTGGTGCTGTTCGCGGCCACGCTGTTGCCCTTCATGGTGCGCATGAGCGGTTTTCCCTACCTGGCGGCGGCCGTCGTGCTCAGCGGGCTGTTCGTGTGGTATTCGTGGCGTCTGTACCAAGACTACAGCGACGAACTGGCCCGCAAGCTGTTCCATTACTCCATCCTGTATCTGTCGCTGCTGTTCGGGGCCTTGCTGGTGGATCACTGGATAGCGCTTATTTGATTTTCTTGCCGACTATTGGAAAAACCCGGAATGCTTCCGTTCGAACCTAAGCGACGCGTGCTGCTGGGCGCGGCGATGGCCGCCGCCACCCTGGCCTTGAGCGGCTGCGACGACAAGCCCAAAAAGCTGGCCATCCAGGGCAGCGACATTACCGGCACCCACCTGGGCAGCGACCTGGCCATGGTCGACGCCAGCGGCCAGGTACGCACCCTGGCCGACTACAAGAACAAGATCGCCGTCATTTTCTTCGGCTATACCCATTGCCCCGACGTCTGCCCGACGGCCATGGCGCAATTGGCCCAGGCCATGAGCCTGCTGAAAAAAGACGCCGACCAGGTTCAGGTCATCATGATCACGGTCGACCCGCAGCGCGATACGCCCGAAGTCATGCAGCGCTACGCCAGCGCCTTCAACCCCGGCTTCATCGGCCTGAGCGGCTCGCCCGAGCAACTGGCCAAAACGGCTAAATCGTTCAGGGCCTATTACGCAAAGTCCCCCGGCCCCACGCCGCAAGACTACGGCATGGATCACAGCTCGTCGTTCTACATCATGGACAAAAGCGGCGAAGCGCGCATACTGCTGCCGGGCAACGCACAGGCCAGCGTCATCGCCCACGACATCCAGCAACTGATTTAATCCAGAGGCGCGGGACGCGACAGGTCGGGCAGCGGTTCGTGCTGGCGCTCGCCCGACTGGAACTGCTGCCAGACTTCCAGCGCGCGCATGCGCTGCTTGGCGACCACTTCGATTTTTTCCCGCAATTGCGGATCGCGTTCGAGCAGCTGGTTGAAATCGCGCGCCTGCAGCATGAGCAGCTGACTATACCCCAGCGACGTGACGCGGGCCTCGAATTCCATGCTCTTGATCAAGGCGACTTCGCCGAAGAATTCGCCGCTGCCCAGTTCGATGGTGGTTCGGTCGGGCAGGTCGATGACCACCGCCCCCGAGGCTACAAAGTACATGGCCCGCGTCCGCCCTACTTGCATGCTGACCTCCTGCCCGGGAACCACCAGCCTGGGCTTGAGCAGCTTGCCGATGGCATGCAGGGTGTCGGGGGACATGCCCTCGAACAAGGGAACGCGCTTGATGAGGTCGTCGGCGCTCATGGCGATATCGATGGCCGGCCGCTGCTCGACGTAAACCCAGCGCTGGTCTATTTGCTTGAGCAGGTCAGCGTACACCTCCCCGCTGATCAGGAACTGCGACAGCATGTCGCGGTAGCGCATGCGCTCCATGGAGCGGGCCATGCGCCCCAGATACGATTCCTGCAGCCACAGGGCGAACGAAGGATACTGGAGGTTCAGCGTCTGCAGGGCGCTGTCCAGGCGTTTCAGCCTGCGCTGATGCGCCTGCACGATGATGTCGGTGGCCTCGTTGCCCAGCATGGGCGGCAGCTCTTTGCGGGCGAACGCCAGCAGGTGCTGGGCCTCGGAGCGCTTGGTTCGAAGGCTCATGAAACGCTTGGCGATTTCGTAGGCCAGCCAGCTTTGGAAACCGAACGCGTAATTCAGGCGCAATGCCAGCCTGAAGGCCACCGAATAGCGCATGTCGGCCTCGATGGCCGCCTCGAAGCCGGCCAGTCCTCCGGCGCGCACCGCGTCGCTCATGCGCTCGGCGCGCGCCAGCACGTTCTCGGCAATGCGCCAGTCCACGATCTGGGCCTTGAGCATTTCGAAGAACATTTCCTCTTCGCGCGACGCCACGATGGCCAGGCCCACCGCCACCTTCTCGTCCTGCGTCAACTGCCGCACCTGGCCGTCGTTGGCGCTGGCCAGGGTGGTGTTGAAGACCGAACGGATGCGAGTCTGGGCCTCGGCGCCGATATGCTCGTTCTGGGCGATTTCAGCGGTTTTTTCCTGCAGGTCTTCGAGGGCGACGATCAGCGCCTGGTTGCGGATGGTGCGCTCGATAGGGGAAAGCTGGTTCAAGCGCAGCTTGCGGATAAGCGGACGCAGCGACACGCCATTGATGAAAAGCGTCAGCAGCACGAAGCTGGTCGTCGCCACCGCGATGAACTGGCGGGCTTCGTAAGGCACATGCTGCTGCTCGGTGACCGCCAGCGCCAAAGCCAGCGACACCGCGCCCCGCAAGCCGCCCCACCACATGGCCGCCCGATAGGAGCGGCTGACCTTGGTGCTGAGCCCCATCCGCCCCAGCAGCGGCAGCACGCCGAAGACCATGACGGCGCGCGCGGCCAGCGTGACCACGAACAGCAGCACCACCAGCAGGATTTCGACCCAGGTCACGTCGGTCATCATGCGCGGAATCAGCATGGCGGCAAACAGGAAGATCAGCGAATTGGCCCAGAACCCGAACTGCGACCACGAATGCTCGAGCTGTTCGAAGGTAGTGGGCGACATGCGCGTGCGGCCGGACGACCCGACGACCAGGCCGGCGATGACGGTGGCGACCACGCCCGACGCCCCCAAGTAATGTTCGGTGATGAAAAAAGCGAGGTAGGCCACTGCCACGGTCAGGGTGACCTCGGACATGGGCCAGCCCCGCAACAGGATGAACAGCCAGCACGCCAGGCGCCCGATCAGAAAACCCGCCAGGCCGCCGAACAGGAAGCTGTACAGGAAGCTGGAAAAAATGGACTGCACCGAAACGTCGGTGCTGCCGCTGTACAGCATGGTAAGCAGCACCGAATACAAGGAAATGGACGCCGCATCGTTGAACAGCGATTCGCCTTCGACCAGGGTGGTCAGGCGCTTGGGCGCCCCCACCTCGCGGAACATGCCGACCACCGCGGCCGGGTCGGTGGTAGCCACGATGGCGCCCAGCATCAGGCAAACCACCAGCCCGTAGTCGGATGCGGCGCTAAGCGAGAACCCCACGGCCACGGTGCACACCACCACAGCCACGATGGCCATCATGAGAATGGGGCCGATATCGTCGAGCAAACGCCGCACATTGGTGGCCAACGAGGTTTCGAACAAAAGAATGGGCAGGAAAACGTAGATGATGGTTTCCGAGGAAACCTCGAAGTGCTGCAGCACGTTGAAAATGCCGGACAGCACGCTGGGCATCCAGTCGTGCACATGGATGATCACGCCCAGGACGATGCCCACGATGGCCAGCAGCACTGAATATGGCAGGCTCAGGCGGCCGGCCAGAGCCGGCATGAAACACACCAGTGCCAGAAGCACTGCTACCCCGAATACCAGAAACCCCACATCCATCGTCAACGACACCCTCGAAATGGTATGACTACGTTTTGCGGTGGCGGGAGAGGCGGAGCTCCCGGCGCCCGTTCGCGTAGGATACGCTTTTTTTCTTTCTGGATTCAGATAACAGACAGGCGAAGCGGAGCCCCGCCGCTGCCGAATGCGCGCCTTCCTGCATGACCAGTCATGGGTACGGCCTTCAGGGCGAAAAGCGGCGGCGCATAAAAAATGGGACACCATGCTGGTGTCCCATAAACATCCGCTTCAAAAGGGAGGGGATTGAGGAGAAGCAGAAGCGGACGAATGAACAACAGATACACGCCAGAAGCAGGTACCAGTCATATTGCTCATGATGATTAGTGTCGCCGCCGAACAATAAGTTCGACAATTTCTGCGGTATTTTGTATTTAGTTGTAAGACGCAAAGCCAGCCGCGGCCAGGCTTTGCGTCAGGCGGCGACCAGGGACTGGCGCATTTTTTTGAGCGCGGCCGCTTCGATCTGGCGGACTCGTTCGGCCGACACGCCGAATTCGGCGGCCAGCTCGTGCAGCGTGGCGCCGCCCTCGTCCTGCAGCCAGCGCGCCTCGATGATGCGGCGCGAGCGCGGATCCAGAACCTGCAGGGCATCGGCCAGGCCGGCCCCTTGCTGGTCGTCGCGGGAACGGCGCTCGAGCACCTGGGTGGGCTCTTGCGCTTCGTCGGACAGGTAGGCGATGGGCGCAAACGCGTCTTCGTCGTCGTGCGGGCTTTCAAGGGCCATTTCGTGGCCGGACATCCGCACTTCCATTTCGCTGACGTCTTCGGGGCGGACATTGAGCTCGGCGGCGATTTCGTGGATTTGCTCGGGGTTGAGCGCGGAACCGTCGGGACGCATGCGGCGCAGATTGAAGAACAGCTTGCGCTGCGCCTTGGTGGTGGCCACCTTGACCATGCGCCAGTTGCGCACCACATATTCGTGGATTTCGGCTTTGATCCAGTGCACGGCGAACGAGACGAGGCGCACGCCGCGGTCGGGGTCGAAGCGCTTGACGGCCTTCATGAGGCCCACATTGCCTTCCTGGATGAGGTCGGCGTGCGGCAGGCCGTAGCCCAGGTATTGCCGGGCGATGGAAACCACCAGCCGCAGGTGCGACAGGATAAGCTGGCGCGCCGCGTCGAGGTCGGTATCGTCGCGCACTTTTTTGCCCAGCTCGATTTCTTGCTGATGCGTCAGAACGGGCAGGCGATGGACGGCGCTGATGTAGGCTTCGATAGTGCCGAGCGCGCCGGGGTTTGCAATGGCCGCTGTCAAAGCCGTGTTGGACAAGGCCAGGGAATGCGAACTGGAGGTCATCGTTTTGGGCGATCCTTTGAAAGAAAAACCACATTGCCAAATATTAGCACTCTGTCGTCGAGAGTGCTAATTCTATGACCCGCCCATAGGGAAAAAGTTCTGGAAACAGCACGGATTTCAATTATTTAATCGCCCTCCCGGAAAGATCCGCGCCAGACTGCAGCTGATAATAATTCCCATTTCATGTAGAATTAGGCGGTTTTCATGCCCGCCGAATGTCGCACCAGCCGCCACCTTTACCTTATTCAGCAATCTGTAATTTGTAATGAAGCCTTCGCCCTCGGTTCGCCGCCGCACTTATTGGCTTAAAACCCTGCATCAATGGCACTGGATGAGCTCCGCCTTGAGCCTGATCGGCCTTATCCTGTTCGCGGCCACCGGCCTTACCCTGAACAACGCCGCGCTATTCGAGAGCACGCCTTCGGTCGTTACCCGCCACGCCTCCATGCCCCGGAACCTGCTGGAGGAACTGCCGCCGCCGACCTCGACCAAAAAGGGCGGGCTGCCCGCCGCCGCCGAAACCTGGCTCGACCAGCAGTTGGGCATTCGCATACACGGCCGGCCGGCCGAGTTCTCGGCCGACGACGTCTACGTATCGCTGCCCGAGCCCGGCGGCGACGCCTGGCTTTCCATCGACCGGGCCAGCGGCGAGGTCGAATACGAACACAGCAGCCGAGGCTGGATCGCCTACCTGAACGACCTGCATAAAGGCCGGGATACCGGCGTGGTCTGGAGCTGGTTCATCGATATTTTCGCGGTGGCCTGCCTGATTTTCGGGCTGACCGGCCTGCTGCTGCTGAAGTTGCATTCCAAGAACCGGATCTCGACCTGGCCCATGGTGGGCCTGGGCCTGGTCTTTCCCGCCGTCCTGCTGATACTTTTTAGCCACTAATCATGAAACATCTGCTCAAGACCACCCTCGCATGCGCCCTGGCCGGCATCTCCGGCGCCGGCGCCCAGGCGGCGGAATTGACCATCCAGGTCACCATACCGCGCATCGATGCGACCGAATACCACCGTCCCTATCTGGCGGTCTGGCTGGAAAGCGCCGACAAGAAAACCGTGCGCGACATCACCGTCTGGTACGAACAAAAGAACGCCAAGAATGAAGAGGGCAAGAAATACCTCAAGGATCTGCGCCAATGGTGGCGGGTCAGCGGGCGCAGCCAGGGCGCGCCGGCCGACGGCGTAAGCGGCGCCACCCGCGCGGCGGGGGTCCAGACCATACGCGTCGACAGCAAGCAGCTGGCCGGGCTGCCCGCAGGCGACTACGAGCTTTCGATCGAGGCGGCGCGCGAAAAAGGCGGACGCGAGTTGCTGCGCCTGCCCCTAGCCTGGCCGCCCACCAAGGCCGAGACACAAACCGTCCAGGGCCAGCACGAGCTGGGCGCCGTCGAAGTCAAGGTGGCCCCGTAAGCAGCCAGCAAACCCGGCGTCGCCAGGACCGGACCGCCGCAATTCCAGTCAGGCTCCCCCAGGAGCCGCCGCTCAACACCCGGTTGCGGGCAAGCCCGCCGCCTTCAATGCTTTTTTGGAGACCTGCTTTATGAAACGTTTCGCCTCCCCCCTGCTGGCCCTGGCTTTTCTTTTGCCCGTCGCCGCGCAAGCCCACGATATCTGGATCGTTCCCTCCTCCACCGTCCTGTCGGGCGACGAAGGCTGGGTCACTGTGGACGCGGCCGTCGGCAACGACAAGTTCTACTTCAATCATCGGCCCATGAACCTGAGCGCCCTGCAGATCACCGGCCCCGACGGCAAGCAGGTCGAAGCGGAAAACAAATTCAGCGGCGAGCTGCGCAGCGGCTTCGACGTCCACCTGACCACGGACGGCACCTACCGCATCGCCCTGGCCAGTCAGGGCGCCACCGCGCGCTGGAAGGAAGACGGCAAAATGAAGCGCTGGTTCGGCCCGGCCGCCGACCTGGCCAAGAAAGTGCCGGCCAAGGCCGAAGGGCTCGAAGTGCAGGAACGCGTGAGCCGCGTCGAGACCTTCGTCACCAAGGGCAAGCCCACCGCCATCGGCAAAATCGACCAGGGCATCAGCCTGATCCCCGTTACCCACCCCAACGATCTGTTCGCGGGCGAGAAAGCCAAGTTCATCGCCACCATCGACGGCAAGCCCGCCGCCCGGATTCCCGTCGAGATCGTGCCCGGCGGCAGCCGCTACCGCGACACGCTGAACACCATCGAGCTCACCACCAACGACAAGGGCGAGTTCGAAGTGAAATGGCCGCAGCCCGGCCAATACTGGCTGCACATCACCAGCCAGGACAAAAAGACGTCGGTGCCCCAGGCCAGCAAGCGTTCGCTGCTGTATTCGGCCACGCTGGAAGTCCTGCCGCAATAAGCCATCGAGGCTCGAGGCGGCCACTTCCCTGAGGGCGGCGGAAACATGAACCGGCCAGACGGCACCGCAGACCGGGCGGCCTCCCCCGCCCCAGCGCTTCGGCCCGGCCACCATGGCCGCGCCCGCGCCTACGCGCAATTGCGGGGCGAGAGCATGGGCACGACCTGGGCGGTCCAATACGCGATTCCGCACGAAGCGCCGCCCGAAAACGGCTCAGCCGGCGCAACACCCAGCGCCCGCGAGTCCAGCCTTGACGACGCCCCCGGCGCCGGTGCCCCAGACTCCGACGAGGCGCTGGGCGGCAGGCCCGCCGAAACCCATTCCCTGCCTCTACATCAAGCGATCCAGGCCGCGCTGGATTGCGTCGTCGATCAAATGAGCACCTGGGAGCCGGACAGCGTGATCAGCACGTTGAACCGGGCCGAACCGGGCTGGTATCAAATACCGGCGGAGTTCTTCCATGTCTTGGGACGCGCCCTGCAGATCGCCGAACAGTCCGGCGGCGCCTACGATCCGACCATGGGCCGCCTGACCGACCTATGGGGGTTCGGGCCCAAAGGCCCCGTGCAGGAACCTCCTGCGCACGCAGAAATTGCCGCGGCGCTATCCACGGCCGGCTGGCGCCGCACCGCCCTGAACGAGCCATTGCGCGGCGTCTGGCAGCCCGGCGGCATGCAATTCGACCTGTCGTCCATTGCCAAGGGCTACGGCGCGGACGAAATCGCCCGCGTGCTGGACGAGCACGGCGCCGAACATTACCTGGTGGAACTGGGCGGCGAACTGAAAGCCAAGGGCCGGAATCCGCAGGGCACGCAATGGGCCCTGGATATCGAAACGCCCGGCCACGCCTCGTCGGGCTTTCCCCTGACCCTCACGGACTGCGCCATCGCCACGTCGGGCGACTATCGCCGCTGCTTCCACCACCATGGACAGCGCTATGCGCACACGCTGGATCCGCGCACCGGCCGACCCTTGCAGCAGGCCCTGGAATCGGTCAGCGTTTTGCACGCGCAGTGCATGGTGGCCGACGGCCTGGCCACCGCCCTGCTGTGCCTGGGCCTGGAGGAAGGGCTGGCCCACGCGCGCCGGCACAAGATCCCCGCCTTGTTCATGAGCCGCAGCGGCCAGGAACTGGCCCTGGACTGGACCGACGAATTCCAGGTTCTGGGCGGGCGCTGAGCTTGCCGCGCGGCAGGCAAAGCTCGCGCACCGCAAAGCCCGATCACTGCAGCAGCTGCATGTTGTGAAGCCTCAGGGCGCACCCCCGATACCCCGGACCATATGCGGTGAAAACAGCTCGGGCCGCGTCATGCGCGCAGCGGCCGCGCCGGGTCAGTGCGCAATGATGGCGCGCAGCATGTCGACCAGGCGGTCGGCGTGATCGGGGTCGAGCTTTTCCAGGATGCGGTGCTGATGCTGCAAGGCGCTGTCGCACAGGCCGCGAATGAGCTTCGTGCCCTTGGGCGTGATGGTGACCAGGGTCTGGCGCCGATCGGCGCGCACGGTTTGCAAGGTAACCAGGCCCTCGGCCTCCAGGCGCGGCAGCACCTTGCTGAGCGTGGGCTGTTTGGTGATGGCCAGCTCGGCCAGCGCGCCCACGGTTTCTCCTTCGCCTTCGATGAGGCTGCCCAAAACCCGCCACTCGGTAACTGTGAGCCCCGCATTGCGAACTTCGATGTGGAATTCGGCGGAAATGCGGTGGCTGGCCAAGGCCAGCACGGAAGCCAGATAGCGGTGTACGAAACGGGGTTGCTCTACTTTTTGCATTGCTCTACCTGAGACCCGACCGTCAACTCGCAAGCATTGCAGACGACCATGATTTGCTGCGTTGCAGCAAATCAAGAAAGACATGCCGCAGGGGAGAAAAAAATCGTATTCCAATTGTGCGTATGCGTCAATGCGGGACTAGCCCTGGACAGGGCGGGCGGAAGCCCGCGCGGCGGCTTGTCCAGCGTTTGTCTAATGGTTTGCCCTGATAGGCAATCGACCGGTATATCAGTTAAATTTTCAAAGTATATGAATTTTCATGTTTCTCATTGACAAGGGAATGCTTCACTCCTAAAGTATTTGAGAACATACTAAAAATCAGTCCAGAGCGCGCATCGCCGCACGTTCGGATCGGGTCGAATCACGGCGAGAATCAAGCAGCCCGGCAGGAGTCCACCATGGCAGAGCGTTCATTCAAGAAAGAAGTCCAGCAACTACGTATCGGGGCGGGCGAAGAGTTCCGCGGAGAAGGCATACTGGCCGTCACCAAGGCCCTGCTGCAGTCGGGTGTCAGCTACGTGGGCGGCTACCAGGGCTCGCCCATTTCCAATCTCATGGACGTGCTGGCCGACGCCCAGGACATTCTCGAAGAACTCGGCGTGCACTTCGAAACCAGCGCCTCCGAGGCCACGGCCGCCGCCATGCTGGCGGCTTCCGTCATGTATCCGATACGCGGCGCGGTCACCTGGAAATCCACCGTGGGCACCAATGTGGCGTCCGACGCCCTGGCCAACCTGTCTTCGGGCGGCGTCACCGGAGGCGCCCTGGTCGTCGTGGGCGAAGACTACGGCGAAGGCTCTTCCATCATGCAGGAACGTACCCATGCGTTCGCCATGAAGTCCCAGCTCTGGCTGCTGGATCCCCGCCCCAATCTCGAAAGCATGGTCAAGGCCGTCGAAGACGGCTTTCAGCTCTCCGAAGCCAGCAACACGCCGGTCATCCTGCAACTGCGCATCCGCAGCTGCCACGTGCACGGCCGCTTCACGGCAAAGGCCAACCAGCGTCCGCAATATACGCTGGCCGAAGCCATGGCCAATCCGGTGCGCGACGTCAGCCGCATCGTGCTGCCGCCGGCCTCCTTCCTGCACGAGCACGAAAAAGTCCAGAACCGCTGGCCCGCCGCCGTCAACTTCATCAAGGAAAACAAGCTCAACGAGTTTTTCGATGGCGATCTGGAAAACCTGGGCCTCATCCTGCAAGGCGGGCTGTACAACGGCGTCATTCGGGCGCTGCAGCTTCTGGGCCTGGCCGACCACTTCGGCAACAGCCGCATCCCCTTGTATGTCATGAACGTCACCTATCCGGTGGTCGACGACGAAGTCATCGAGTTCTGTAAAAACAAAAAAGCCGTACTGCTGCTCGAAGAAGGCCAGCCCAACTTCATCGAGCAGAACATGAACACCATCCTGCGCCACGCCGGAATCAACACCATCCTGGCGGGCAAAGACCTCCTGCCCCTGGCCGGCGACTACACCACCGCCGTGGTGCGCGACGGCCTGCAGAAATTCCTGGAAGCGCATCAGCCCGACGTCCTGCCCTCGCTCGAGCCGGCCGGCTATGCATTGCCCAAGACCCCCAAGGTCCGGCCCGCCGAGGCCCCCGCCGCCCAGGCCAAGCCCATCGAAATCAACGAGATTTCGCGTCCCGCGCCCTCCTCCCAAGCGGCGGCGCCCGCCCATGCGCACGTCGCCCAGGCCCTGATCGCCGAAGCGCTGGTCGAAGAACAGGAAGCTGAAGTCTTGGTGGCCGAGCCCGCGGTCGAACAGGCCGCCCCCAACGGCGGGCAGCCCAGCGCCGCGCCGGCGAACGGCAATGGCGCCCTGGCCTTGCAGGAACAGGTAAAAAGCCTGGCCACCGTGGTACCGCCCCGTCCGCCCGGATTCTGTACAGGCTGCCCCGAACGCCCCATTTTCGCGGCCATGACCCTGGCGCAGGAAACCCTGGGCCAGCACCATATTTCCTGCGACATCGGCTGCCATCTGTTTTCCATCCTGCCGCCGTTCAACCTGGGCGCCACCACCATGGGCTACGGCCTGGGCGCGGCCAGCGCGGCCGCCTTCAACGTGCCGTCCTCCAAGCGCTCCATCTCGTTCATGGGCGACGGCGGCTTCTGGCACAACGGCCTGGCGTCGGGCATCGGCAACGCCGTCTTCAACAAGTACGACGGCGTCATCATCATCGTCGACAACTACTATTCCGCCGCTACCGGCGGCCAGGACATCCTGTCCTCGCGCGCCTTCAACAAGCGCCGCGCCACCAACAACCCCATCGAAGAAGCCGTCAAGGGCGTTGGGGCGAAATGGGTGCGCACGCTGGACCGCACCTACGACGTCACGAAAATGCGGGCCACCATCGAAGACGCCCTGACCACCAAGGAAAAAGGCCCGAAAATCATCATCGCCCAGTCCGAGTGCATGCTGAACAAGCAGCGCCGCGTCAAGCCGCAGTTCAACAAGGCGGTCAAGGAAGGCAAGCGCATGGTCAAGGAACGCTTCGGCGTCGACCCCGACGTCTGTACCGGCGACCACGCCTGCATCCGGCTTTCGGGCTGCCCGTCGCTCACCATCAAGGAAAGCGCCGATCCGCTGCGCGAAGACCCCATCGCCTACGTCGACAACACCTGCGTGGGCTGCGGCAACTGCGGCGAGGTCGCGCACGCGGCCGTGCTGTGCCCGTCGTTCTATCGCGCCGACATCGTCAACAACCCCAGCAAATGGGATCTGTTCCTGGCCAAAATGCGCCAAAGCATCATCGGCTTCCTGCAAGCCCGCCGCAGCAGCCGCCAAGCCCAATATTCCTTGTAAAAGAAAACGCATCATGGCAAACACAACGCAATTTCATGCCGGCACGCCCATCAAGATCGCCATCGTCGCAATGGGGGGCCAAGGCGGCGGCGTCCTGGCCGACTGGGTCGTCGACCTGGCCGAGAACGCCGGCTGGTGGGCCCAGACCACGTCGGTGCCGGGCGTGGCGCAACGCACCGGCGCCACGGTCTATTACGTCGAACTCATGCCCGGCGCGGCCGTGCAGGCCGCCGGCCGCGCACCGGCCCTGGCCATGATGCCCACCCCGGGCGACGTCGACCTGGTGGTCGCCGCCGAACTCATGGAAGCGGGCCGCGCCATCCAGCGCGGCTTCGTCACCCCCGACCGCAGCATCCTCATCGCCTCCTCGCACCGCGCTTATTCGGTCAACGAAAAAGCGGCGCCCGGCAACGGCATCAGCGACTCGAACAAAATCATCGAAGTCGGCAACCAGGCCGCCAAGCGTTTCATCTGCACCAACCTGCAGGCCCTGGCCGACCAGGCCGGCAGCGTCATCAGCGCCAGCCTGTTCGGCGCCATCGCCGGCAGCGGCGCGCTGCCGTTCGGCCGCGAAGAATACGAAGAAACCATACGCCGGGCCGGCCTGGGCGTGAATGCCAGCCTCAAGGCCTTCGACCTTGGCATGCAGGCGGCCGCCAACGCGCCCGCCACCGCCGACAAAGTCGCCCGCAACGAACCCGTCATCGACGTTCCGGAAAAAGCCTCGCACCCGAAAGTCCAGGCCCTGCTCGACGACATCAAGCAGAACTTCCCCGCACCGGCGCAACCCATGCTGGTGGCCGGCCTGCGCCGCACGCTCGACTTCCAGGACCTGCGCTACGCCAAGGAATACCTGGAGCACATGCGCAACATCCACACGCTGGACAGCCAGTTCGGCGGCCTGGCCAAATCGTGGGCGCTGACCACGGCGGCGGCCCGCTACGTGGCCGTGGCCATGGCCTACGACGACGTCATCCGGGTGGCCGACCTTAAAACCCGCGGCACCCGGTTCGACCGCGTGCGCAACGAAGTCCTGGCCAAGCCCGACCAACTGGTCTACACCACCGAATACATGCACCCCCAGGTTGCGGAAATCTGCGGCCTGATGCCCGCCGGGCTGGGCCGCTGGATGCAAGACTCCAAACCCGTCAGCAACTTCATCAATGTGTTCTGCCGCAAGGGGCGCTTCCTGCAAAGCGGCACGCTGTCGGGCTTCCTGATGCTGTACGGGCTGGGCGGCATGCGGCGCTTCCGGCGCGGCACGCTGCGGCACCAGGTCGAGGCCAAGAGCCTTGCGCAATGGCTGAAGCTGATCAGCGACACGGTGCGCCAGGACTACGACCTGGCCGTCGAAATCGTGAACTGCCGCCGCCTGGTCAAGGGCTACAGCGACACGCACGAACGCGGCGAAAGCAAATACCAGCGCCTGCTGCGCGAAGCCGCCAAGCTGCCCGGCCAGGCCAATGCGTCGACCCGCCTGAGGCTGCTGCGCGACGCCGCCCTGGCCGATCCGCAAGGCAAGCAACTGGACACCATGCTCAAGCAAACCAGCCAACCGGCCGCATCCTGACACTAATTAGCACCACAACCGCGGCGACATTCAGCTTTTAGGCACACCATGAACTATCGCAACAATCCGCAAGCCGTCCAGGCGTTGATCCGCCCCACGGAGGTCCACAAGGACATCTTCGTCGACGAAGAAATCTTCGAACTCGAAATGGAGCACCTGTTCGCCAACACCTGGGTCTACGTGGGCCACGGCAGCCAAATCCCCAACCCCGGCGACTTCTATACCACCACCGTGGGCGACCAGCCCGTCATCATGGTGCGGGACGCCGACAACACCGTCAAGGTTCTGCACAATCGCTGCCCCCACAAAGGGGTCGAAGTCGCTCCCGAAGGCTGCGGCAACACCGGCAAGTTCTTCCGCTGCCCTTACCACGCCTGGACATTCCGGCTCAACGGCAGCCTGCTGGCGCTGCCCCTGAAACGCGGCTACGACCCTGAAGTGTTCAACGAATGCGAAGCCAGCCACGGCATGGCCGCCGTCGAGAACGTGCGCGACTACCACGACTTCATTTTCTGCCGGCTGAACCCCGAAGGGCAAAGCTTCGAGGACTTCTTCGGCGAATCGCTCACCACCATCGACAACATGATCGCCCGCTCGCCCCAGGGCAAGCTGGAAATCGCCGGCAAGCCGCTGCGCTACATGCACGACTGCAACTGGAAAATGCTGGTGGACAACCAAACCGACACCTGCCACCCCATGGTGGCGCACGAATCGTCGGCCGGCACGGCTGTGCACGTCTGGGAAGACTCGGGCAAAGTAGGCCCCACTCCCATGGCGGTGGAACAGTTCGCGCCCTTCATCTCCTCGTACGATTTCTTCGAGGGCATGGGCATTCGCGTCTGGGAAAACGGCCACGGCCACACGGGCGTCAACAACTCCATTCACGCTGCCTATTCGCCCATACCCGGCTACATGGAAGCCATGCATGCCGCCTACGGCGAAGAACGCACCAAGGAAATCCTGGGCGACGTGCGCCACAACACAACCTATTGGCCCAACATCATGGTCAAGGGCCCCATCCAGACCTTGCGCATCTTCAAGCCGCTTGCGGCCAACAAGACGCTGGTCGAATCCTGGGCCTTCAAGCTGGTGGGCGCGCCGGACAAGCTCCTGGAGCGCACGCTTATGTACAACCGGCTCATCAATTCGCCGACGTCCATCGTCGGCCACGACGATCTCGAAGTCTACGAGCGCGCCCAGGTTGGCCTGGAGTCGAGGGGCCGGAAATGGGTCAATGTAGCCCGGCTCTACGACCCCACCGAAAGCCATCGTAAAAACGAAGCCACCAACGGCACGACCGAATGGCAAATGCGCAATCAATACCAGGCCTGGGCCCGTTACATGACAGCATCGATGACGGAGGCCGTATGAACACCTTCAACGATCAACAACTTCACGATTTCATCTACGCCGAAGCACGGCTCCTGGACGAGCAGAAATTCGAGCAATGGCTGGCGCTCTTCACCCACGACGCCCACTACTGGATGCCTCTTACGCAAGGCCAGACCGATCCCCTGCTGGAAGGCTCGCTGATGTACGAAGACATGCTGCTGCTGAAGGTGCGCATCGAACGCCTGGCCGGGGTTCGCACCTATTCCCAGCAGCCGCCCAGCCGCAGCCACCACTTGCTGGCGCGTCCCGAAATCGAAACCACCCACCCCGAGCACCAACCCGAACAAGGCAAATACGTCGTGCGCACGGCGTTCCATTACGTCGAAACCCGTATGGAACAGCAATGGCTTTACGCCGGATGGGCCACGCACGAGCTGGTCACGGTGGACGGCGCCCTGCGCATCCATCAAAAACGGGTCGACATCGTAAACAGCGACGCCGCATTGCACGGCATTCAACTCTTCATGTAAGGGGCAGATTTTGTCCACCACGGTCTATCAGGCTTTTTCCAGTTCCGCCCGGCAATGGCCGGATCAACCCTTTTTGCACATCGTTCCTGAAACCGCGCAGATCTATCAAATTCCATCGGGCGACTACAGCTACTCGCAGACCCTGGCCAGCATCGAGTCTCTGAAAGCCGCCTACCAGGCCGCGGGCTACGGCCACGGCCACCGGGCCGGCCTGCTCATGGAAAACCGGCCCGCCTTCTTCCTGCACTGGTTCGCCCTGAACGCGCTGGGGGTTTCGGTGGTGCCCATCAATGCCGACCTGCGTTCGGCCGAACTGGAATACCTGATCGGCCACTCGGAAATCAGCATCGCCATCGCCCTGCCCAGCCATCACGCGGTGCTGCGCGCGGCGGCCGATGCCGTCGGCAGCCGCCTGGCCGTCATCGGCCCCGACGACGCGCCGGCCGCCGCGGCGACCCCCGCGCCGCTGGCGGGCAAGCCCATCGACAGCGCCACCGAATGCGCGCTGCTGTACACCTCGGGCACCACAGGCCGCCCCAAGGGCTGCATTCTGTCCAACGAATACTTCCTGCACGCCGGCAACTGGTATGCCGGCATCGGCGGCCTGGCCACGCTGCGGCCGGGCGTCGAACGCATGCTGACGCCGCTGCCCCTGGTGCACATGAACGCCATGGCCTGCTCCACCATGGGCATGGTCGTGACCGGCGGCTGCCTGATTCCGCTGGATCGCTTCCACCCCAGAAGCTGGTGGGACACGGTGCGCGAATCGCGCGCCACCGTCGTGCATTACCTGGGCGTCATGCCGGCCATCCTCATGAAAGCCGAACCCAGCGCGCAGGACACCAGCCACGACGTGCGCTTCGGCTTCGGCGCCGGCATCGACCGCAGCCTGCACGCCCCGTTCGAAGAACGTTTCGGCTTTCCCCTGCTCGAAGCCTGGGCCATGACCGAAACCGGCTCGGGCGCCGTGGTCATCGCCAATCACGAACCCCGCTTCATCGGCACCAGCTGCTTCGGCAAAGAGCGGGACGACGTGCTGGTCAAGCTCGTCGACGACGCCGGCGAACCCGTTGCGGCCGCCGGTGAACAGGGCGAACTGCTGGTCAAGCATGCCGGCGCGAACCCGCGTTTCGGCTTCTTCTCGGGCTATCTCAAGGACGAGGCCGCCACGCAAGAGGCCTGGGAGGGCGGCTGGTTCCATACCGGCGACATCGTCGTGCGCAACGACCAGGGCTATTTGCAGTTCGTCGACCGTAAAAAGAACGTCATCCGCCGCAGCGGCGAAAACATCGCCGCGGTGGAAGTCGAAAGCGTGCTGCTGCAGCATCCCGCCGTCAAGGCGGCGGCGGTCGCCGCGGTGCCGGACGCCATACGCGGCGACGAAGTCCTGGCCTGCATCGTCTGCGCCACGCCGCCCGATGCCGCCGGCATGCCCGGACTGGCGCAGGACATCGTCAAATGGAGCCTGTCGCGCCTGTCGTACTACAAGGCGCCCGGCTACGTGGCGTTCGTCGACGCCCTGCCGCTTACCGCCACCAACAAGATCCAGCGCGGCGAACTCAAGGCCAAGGCGCCCACCCTGGTGGGTACGCCCGAATGCATCGATACCCGCGCCATGAAAACCCGCCAGGAAGTCGGCTCATGACGCGGCGCCGGGCCAGCTATGAAGGCGTCGTGGCCACCGTGCCGGTTACCGTTCCCTACGTGCGCTACTCCATCCACAGCGCGCACTGGTGGCTGGGCAAGGCGCTGCGCGCCCTGATCGACGGATCCGGCCTGCAGAAGCACGACATCGACGGCATGTGCGTTTCCAGCTTTACGCTGGTGCCTGACACCGCCGTGGGGCTCACCCAGCACCTGGACATGGCGCCGCGCTGGCTCGACCATATTCCCATGGGCGGCGCCAGCGGCGTCGTGGCGCTGCGCCGGGCCACCCGGGCCGTGCAGGCCGGCGACGCCGACGTCGTGGCCTGCCTGTCGGGCGACACCAATCACGTCGACTCGTTCCGCCAGACCATCAGCCAGTTTTCGCGCTTCGCGCAGGACGCCGTGTACCCCTACGGCGCGGGCGGCCCCAACGCCAGCTTCGCTCTGCTCACACACAACTACATGCGCATGACAGGCGCCACGCGCGAAGACTTCGGAAAATTGTGCGTGGCCCAGCGCGACAACGCCCTGCGCCACCCCAATGCCTTGATGAAAAAGCCGCTGACCCTGCAGCAGTACATGGACGCCAAGCTCATCACCGACCCCATCCACTTGTTCGATTGCGTCATGCCCTGCGCGGGCGCCGACGCCTTTCTCGTGATGCGCGAAGAAAAAGCCGTGGAGCTCGGCCTGCCCTTCGTGCGCATCCTGTCGACCATAGAACGCCACAACGCCTGGGCCGACGACCCCATCCAGTACCGCGGCGGCTGGTCCATGGACAAAGACGATCTCTACGAACAGGCCCGAATCGGCCCCAGCGACATCGACTTCATGCAGGCCTACGACGACTACCCCGTCATCAACTTCCTGCAAATGGAAGACCTGGGCCTGTGCGAAAAAGGCGGAGCGCCGCAGTTCGTGCGCGACAACACATTCACCGTGGACGGCACGATGCCTTTCAACACCAATGGCGGCCAGCTCTCGGGCGGCCAGGCGGGCGCCGCCGGCGGCTACCTGGGCATGGTCGAGGCCTTGCGCCAGCTTACCGGCACAGCCGGCGGCACCCAGGTCAAGGATGCCGCCATCGGCCTGGTCAGCGGCTTCGGCCTCATCAACTACGACCGCGGCATATGCACCGCCGCGGCGCTTCTGGCGCGAGGTGCGGCATGACCCAGCCTCTATCCAAACCGCCCCGCAAGAACCCCGTCGCCCGCACGCGCCAGCCCACGCTGCCGCCGGCTTCGCGCAGCCGCCGCGCCCTGGGCCTAACCGCCTCGGCCGCAGCGGGCAAGTTCGACCTGCAAGTGTGCCAGGAATGCCAGGCGGTTCAATACCCGCCGCGCGAAGTCTGCCACCGCTGCCTTTCCGACCAGTTGCTTTGGCAGCCCGTCGCCCCGCGCGGCACGCTGCTGGCCTCGACCACCCTGCGCCACAGCAACGACCTGTTCTTCAGGGAAAGGCTGCCCTGGCGCATCGGCACGGTACAGCTTGAATCGGGCCCGCGCGCCATCGCCCACGTCCACGGCGACTGCGAAGACGGCAAGCCCGTCAAGCTGGCCCTTAAACTGGATCGCAGCGGCCAGGCCGTCATGATTGCGTTACCCGAAAAGGCGACTCCCAATATGGAAGACGACAAAGTCCTGCGCGAAACCTCGTGCGATCCCAAATTCCGGCGCGCCCTCGTCACCGACGGCAAGTCGGCGGTGGGGCTGGCCGTCATCAAGGCCCTGCTCGATGCCGGCGCCACCACGGTGTTCGCGGGCGACCCGCACACCTGGAAGAAAAACCGCGCCTTCGATGCTTTGTGCGAAGACCCGCGCGTGCTGCCGCAGGCCCTGGACATTACCGATACCGACTCGGTCGAACGCCTTTCGCGTTCCATCGGCGGCAAAGTGGAAATCCTGGTCAACACCGCCGATTACGCGCGCGAAGGCGGCATTTTGCACAATCGCGACCTGCTCAAGGCGCAGGATGCGTTCAACGTGAATTGCCTGGGCCTGATGCGCCTGGCCCAGCACTTCGGTCCGGCCATGGCCGGGCGCGGCGCGGACGGCGCGGCCAACGCCGTGGCCTGGGTGAACACGCTGTCCATCTACGCCCACCTGAACCTGCCGTCGCGCGGCATGTGGTCGGCCTCGCAGGCCGCCGCGCTTTCCGCCAGCCAATGCCTGCGCAACGAGCTGCGTCCGGCGGGCATTCGCGTCGTCAATGTGTTTTCGGGCCCCATCGACTACGAATGGGAGCAGCTTACGCCTCCCCCGCGCGTCAGCCCTTCGGCCATCGCCAGCGCCATTGTGCGCGCGCTGCGGGACGGGGTCGAGGAAGCCTACGTCGGCGACGTCGCGCAGGAATTCCTGGCCCGCATGCACGACAACCCCAAGGGACTGGAGCGCGAACTCGGCACGCAAAGCTGAGCCGCCCGGCCCGCCTCCGGCCCGATCCCGGGCCGGCTTTTGGAGCAACAATGAGCACTACCGTATTGAGCCAGTTCATGGCGGAGCTGCTAAGCGGCAAGATCCGGATCGTCGACCTCACCGAAACCCTGACGCCCGAATTCCCGACCATCGTCATGCCGCCGGAATTCGGCCAGGCCTGGCCTTTCCGCATCGAGGAAATCTCGCACTACGACGAACGCGGCCCCGCCTGGTACTGGAACAATTTTTCCATGTCCGAGCATACCGGCACGCACTTCGACGCGCCGGTGCATTGGGTTTCCGGCAAGGATCTGCCCGACAACACCGTCGATTCCATTCCCCTGGAGTCCTTCATCGCCGATGCCTGCGTCATCGACTGCTCGGCCGAGTCGCGCGAGAACCCCGACTTCCTGCTGACCATCGATTTCGTCAAGCAGTGGGAAGCCAGGCACGGCACGATTCCCGCCCGCTCGTGGGTGTTCATGCGCACCGACTGGTCGCAGCGCCAAAAGCCCAACGATTACCTGAACATGGAAGACGACGGCGCCCATTCGCCCGGCCCCGATGCGCAAGTGGTGCCCTGGCTCATCAAGGAACGCGACGTGCACGGCTTCGGCACCGAATCGGTCGGCACCGACGCGGGGCAAGCCCAGCACCTGGATCCCCCCTACCCCTGCCATTACTTCATGCACGGCAACAACCGCTACGGGCTGCAATGCATGACCAACCTGCATCAATTGCCACCCAAGGGCGCCGTCATTTTCTCGGCGCCCCTGAAGATACGCAGCGGCTCGGGCAGCCCTTTGCGCGTGCTGGCGCTGGTGCCCAACGCTTCGTAAGCCTATTCGTCCCAGGAGTTCATTGTGTCCACTACCCATACAGCCATCGTCACCGGCGGCAGCGCCGGCATCGGCGCCGAAATCAGCCGCCAGCTTCTGGATGCCGGCTACACCGTCATTTCCATGGCGCGCCGCGATCCGGACTTCACCCATGCCCGGCTGCACTCGGTGAAGGTCGACCTGCTGGACGCGCAGGCCACGCAGGCCGCCGCCGCCCAGGTAACCGGGGAATTCAAGGTTTCCCACCTCATCCATAACGCCGGCGTCATCTGGCCCCACTTGCTCGAAGAAGTCACGCTGGACGAACTCCAGGGCCTGACCCAGATCCACCTGGGTTCGGCCATGACACTGGCCCAGGCCTGCCTGCCCGCCATGAAGGCGGCGAGCTTCGGGCGCATCGTGCTGATGTCTTCGCGCGGCGCGCTGGGGCTGCAAACCCGCACCGCCTACGCCGCCACCAAGTCGGGCATGATAGGCATGGCCCGCACCTGGGCGCTGGAACTGGCCCCCAAAGGCATCACCGTCAATGTCGTTTCGCCCGGCCCCATCCAAACCGACATGTTCTACGACGTGGTGGAAGCCGGCAGCGAACGCGAGACGAACATTGCCAAGGGCATTCCCGTACAGCGCCTGGGCCGCTCCGACGACGTCGCGCGCGCCGTCATGTTCTTCGCCGACCCGGCCAACAGCTTCGTCACCGGCCAGAACCTCTATGTATGCGGCGGCGCCAGCATCGGCTCCATCGTTATCTAGGATTTCCCTGAAGACTTCCTGCAGCTCGTCGCAAAAAGAAGCTTTGCCTCCATAAATGTTGGACAATGCCGATGAGTGGTTTTATTGTTATCCCAGGCCATCCGGACGCCGGCCTTTGCAGACAAGGCGTTCAACAATAACAGGCTGCCTTTTCCCATCCCTAACCGAACGAGAAAAACTATTATGAAGATCAGACAAATCGCAATCGCCCTCACCGTTCTGTCGGCGTTCAGCGCCGCGCCGGCGCTGGCTCAGGTAACAGTCGGCGTGGTCACCTCGGCCACCGGCCCGACCGCGCTGGTGGGCAAGTCGCAGCGCAACACGGTTCCGCTGCTGCCCACGAAAGTCGGCGACATCACCGTCAAGTACATTTCGCTGGATGACGGCAGCGATCCCACCAAATCGGTGACCGACTTCAAGAAGCTGATCACCGAAGACCACGTCGACGCGCTGATCGGGCCGTCGGGCTCGCCCAACGCCATGAGCGTCATCCAGTTCGCGGCCGATTCGGGCACGCCCATGCTGGCGCCCGTGGGCACGGCCTCGGTCGTGCTGCCCATGTCGCCGGAAAAGAAATGGGTGTTCAAGACCACCCAGAACACCGACATCATCGCCGACGCGCTCATCAAGCACATGGTCAAAACCGGGGTCAAGACCCTGGGCTTCATCGGCCTGAACGACGCCTTCGGCGAAGACTGGCTGAACGTCATCAGCAAGATGGCGGCCGCGCACAACATCAAGATCGTCGCCACCGAGCGCTATCAGCGCTCCGACAGCTCGGTCACCGGCCAGGCTCTGAAGATTTTCGCGGCCAAGCCCGACGCGGTGCTGATCGCCGGCACCGGCGCGGCCGCGGTCCTGCCCGAGGTTACGCTGTACAAGCAGGGCTACAAGGGCACGTTCTATCAAACGCACGGGGCGGCGCTGCCGGCCTTCCTGAAGCTGGGCGGCAAGGACGTGGAAGGCACGGTGCTGGCGGCCAGCCTGATGCTGGTTCTGCCGGAAATCTCCAACAGCAATGCGTCGAAGAAGGTGGCCGAGGACTACATCGCGCGCTACGAGAAAATGTACGGCGAGAAGCCGGCGACGTTCGGGGCGAATGTCTACGACGCGGGCCTGCTGCTTCAAGAGGCGATTCCCAAGGCCGAGAAGGTGGCCAAGCCCGGCACCAAGGAGTTCCGCAGCGCGTTGCGCGACGCATTGGAACAAACCAAGGAGCTGGTGGCGACGCAAGGCGTCTACAACATGACGCCGGAAGACCACAGCGGCTTCGACCAGCGGGGCCGGGAGCTGATCACGGTCAAGGATGGTCAGTGGCGGCTGCTGAAGTAAGCGGCGGTTTTTCGCCGGATTAGCGGTTCAAGGGCCCGGTCAGCGACCGGGCCCTTTGTTTATGGGGAAAATCCTAACCGGCTTCCGCTTCCCGTAAAACATCCTTTTGAATCAAATAATTAGAACATAACGATCGGGCATGTCGCCGCCTGACGCGACGCCAACCCTCCTTGGCAAGCGCACAAAGCTGACAAGCTGTAAGGAAATTCAGTTTCCCGTCAAGCGGATTCAGGAAAATGGGGGACGTCTCAAAGGAGGTTACTCATAATGTTTCCCGTATCCATGCGCTCTATGCGTGCCCTTCCCTATGCCCTGACGGCCATCAGCCTGTCGCTGGGCATGTCTGCAGCCAATGCGGCGGACAATGAAATCGTCCTTGGCGCCTCGGTGCAACTGACCGGCCCCGTGGCCAACACCGGCCGCTACTACAAAGACGCCTACCAGATCGCCGTCGACAAGATCAACGAAAAAGGCGGGGTCAAGGTCAATGGCAAGACCTACAAACTGGCCCTGAAGCTCTACGACAACCAGTCCGACGTCAACCTCAGCGTGCGCCAATACACCCAGCTGGTGTCCAAGGACAAGGTCAACCTGCTGCTCGGGCCCTTCGCCAGCAACTTCGCCCTGGCCGACTCGGCGGTCTCGGAAAAATATCAAGTACCCATGGTCCAGGGCGGCGGCGCCTCCGACCAGATCTTCGCGCGCAACTTCAAATACATATTCGGTACACTGGCCCCCGCCAGCGACTACTTCGGCAGCACCATCGCCATGCTCAAGCAGCTCAAGCCCGAGCCCAAGTCGGTGGCGCTGCTGTATGCCGACGACGCTTTCGACGTGTCGGTGGCCCAGGGCGCGCGCCCGGCGCTCAAGAAGGCCGGTGTGGACACCGTCATGGACGAGCGCTACAGCACCAATACCAGCGACTTCAATTCGCTGCTGTCGCAGATCAAATCCAAGAAGGTCGATGCGGTGCTGGTAGCTGGCCACGAAACGGAAGTCCTGAATTTCGTGCGCGAGTCCAAGAGCCTGGGCGTGGCCCCTAAGCTGTACTCGTTTACGGTGGGCGTGCCCAGCGAAGACTTCCGCAAGGCCCTGGGCAAGGATGCCGACTATGCCTTCGGCATGACCGCCTGGCTGCCCAGCGACACGCTCAAGGACGAGTGGTTCGGCAACGCGGCGCAATTCGCCAGCGCCTACGAGGCCAAGTATGGCTACGAACCCGACTACCATGCCGCCTCGGGCGTGGCCGATGTGGAAACCCTGGTCAAGGCCATCGAGAAGGCCAACTCGCTCGACCCCAAGAAGGTGCGCGACGCCATCGCCGCCAGCGATTTCGAAAGCCTGTACGGCAAGATCGCCTTCGGCAAGACGGGCCAGATCAGCCTGGATCAGACCGTAGTGCAAGTGCAGGGGGGCGAACTCAAGGCGGTATTCAACGGCAAGAGCTTCCTGGCCCAGCCCAAGTACCCGATGCCCGCCTGGTCGGGGCGCTGAGCCGTATCGCCATACTTTGCAGCTCCCGGGCCGGGTCGAGCGCACTGAACTCGACCCGGCAAGCTTATTGTTCGATGTCCATAAAATAAAATAGGAGCCCGCGTGGATTTACTGCTGCAGATCCTCGTCAACGGCATCCTGCAGGGGGGGTTGTACGCCATCATGGCGCTAGGCCTGGCCCTGGTATGGGGTGTGTTGAACATCGTCAACCTGGCCCACGGGGCCTTCATCATGCTCGGGGCCTACATCTCCTGGCACCTGTTCACCTACCTGCACATCGACCCGTTCCTCGGCCTGCCCATCACCGCCTGCATCCTGTTCGCCCTCGGCTACGGCCTGCAGCGCGGCCTGTTGAACCTGATCGCGCGCGCGCCCATGTTCAACACCCTGCTCATCACCTTCGGGCTCGAGGTGGTGCTGACCTATCTGGCCCAGTTGGCCTTCTCGGCCGACTTCCGCACCATCAACCCCAGCTATGCGGGCAATAACTTTGCGCTGGGCCCGCTGACCATCCCCGTGGTGCGCCTGGCCGCCTTCGGCGTGGCCATGGTGCTCACCGTGGGCATGTGGTATTTCCTGCTGCGCTCGCGGCTGGGCCGCGCCATCCGCGCCACCGCCCAGAACCTGGTGGCCGCGCGCCTGTACGGCGTCGAGCCGCGACACCTGTACGCCGTCACCTTTGGCCTGGGCCTGGCGCTGGCCGGCGCCGCCGGCGGCCTGTACGGCACCGTCTCCCAGATCAACCCCTACATCGGCGGCTCGCTCACCGCCAAGTCCTTCGCCATCGCCATCATCGGCGGCCTGGACAACCCCCTGGGCGTGATCGTCGGCGGCCTGTTCCTCGGGCTGGTCGAATCGCTCACCACCCTGTACATCGGGCCCACGTTCTCCGACGTGGCCAGCTTCGGCGTGCTGGTGCTGGTGCTGATCCTGCGGCCCAGCGGCCTGCTTGGAAGAACGGCATGAAGACCCTGCGCCCCCTGCTGATCGTGCTGGTGCTCATCGCGCTGGCGCTGCTGCCGCTGTACGGCTCGGACGTCATGATCCAGTTCGGCATCAGCACGCTGCTGCTGGCCGTGCTCGCCCAGGGCTGGAACATCATCGGCGGCTATACCGGCTACGCATCCTTCGGCAACTCGGTGTTCTACGGCCTGGGCAGCTACGGCGTGGGCATCGCCATGGTATCGCTGCACCTGCCGTTCGCCGTGGGCATGGCCCTGGGCGTGGCCCTGGCGGTGATCTTCGCGCTGTGCCTGGGCCTGCCGGTGCTGCGCCTGAAGGGCCATTACTTCGCCATCGCCACGCTGGCACTGGCGCAGATCATGGCGGCCATCGTCTCCAACATCAAGATCGCCGGCCAGAACATCGGCCTGGTGCTGCCGCCGCTGAACGACGATCCGCTGTTCTACGAACTGTCGCTGATCCTGCTGGTGCTGGCCACCCTGACCGTGTGGTGGCTGACGCGCAGCCGCTTCGGTTTCGGCCTGATCGCCATCCGCGAGAACGAGGAAGGCGCCGTGGTCATGGGCGTGGACACCACCCGCTACAAGATCATGGCTTTCACCCTGGCCGGCATCTTCAGCGCCCTGGCCGGCGGCATCCACGCCTACTGGATCACCTTCCTCGACCCGGAAAGCGCCTTCGACATCACGCTGAACGTAAAGATGATCATCATGGCGGTGTTCGGCGGGCCCGGCACCGTGCTCGGGCCCATCGTCGGCTCGTTCATCCTGTCGGCCATCTCGGAAATCCTCTCCAGCGAGGTCACCAGCATCGCCGGCCTGTTCTTCGGCGTGGTGATCGTGGTGGCGGTAACCTTGATGCCACGCGGGCTGGCCGACGTGCTGCGGCGCTTCCGCAAGCTGGGCTGGCGCTACTTCATCGAAAACGTGAGGGCCAACCGCCTATGACCACCACGATACTCGAAGCTCGCCATCTGACGCGGCGCTTCGCCGGGCTGGTGGCCGTCAACGACGTCAGCTTCCAGCTCAACCAGGGAGAGATCCTGGGCCTCATCGGCCCCAACGGCGCCGGCAAGACCACGCTCATCAGCCTGCTCAGCGGCACGCTCGCGCCCACCGAGGGCGAGGTGTATTTCAAAGGCCAGTCGATCAATGCCGTGCCCGCCTACAAGCGGGCGCGCCTGGGCATCGGACGCACCTTCCAGATCATGCGCCCCTTCCCGGGCCTGTCGGTGCTGGACAACGTAGCCGTGGGCGCGCTGTTCGGGCGCGGCGGCGGCGAAAAAAAGCTGCGCGTGGCACGCGAGAAGGCGCGCGAATGCTTGAACTTCGTCGGCCTGGGCCGGCACATCGACCAGCGCGCCGAAGAACTGGGCGGCCCCGATCGCAAGCGGCTGGAACTGGCCAAGGCCCTGGCCATGCAGCCGCAGGTGCTGCTGTGCGACGAAGTCATGGCGGGGCTGAACCTGACCGAAATCGACGAAGTCATCGAGGTCATCCGCAAAGTGCGCAGCCAGGGCATCAGCGTGCTGGTCATCGAACACGTCATCAAAGCCATCAAGACACTGTCGGATCGCATCATGGTGCTGCACCATGGCGAGAAGATCGCCGACGGCGCGCCCGCCGAGGTGCTGGCCAACCCGACCGTCGTCGAAGCCTACCTGGGAAAGAAACGCGCATGAACCCGAGTCAGCAAAGCAATGCCCCCCTGCTGCAGATGAGCGGCGTGTCGGCCGGCTACGGCGAGATGCTGGCTCTGCAAGACGCCAGCCTCGAAATCCGCGAATCCGAGATCGTGGCCCTGGTGGGCAGCAACGGCGCGGGCAAGACCACCCTGCTGCGGGTGCTGTCGCGCCTGCTGTCGTGTAGCGGCGAGATCCGCTACCAGGGCCGGCTCATCAACGACAGCACGCCCGACGGGGTGTTCGAGCAAGGCATGGTGCAGGTGCCCGAAGGACGGCAGTTGTTCGATCGCATGTCGGTGCAGGACAATCTGCTGATGGGGGCCTACCATCGCAAGCGCCGCAGCGACGTGGCGCAAGACCTGGAACGCATCTACGCGCTGTTCCCGCGCATGGCCGAACGGCGCAAGCAGCTGGCCGGCAGCATGTCGGGCGGCGAACAGCAGTTGTGTGCCATGGCGCGCGCCATGATGGCCCGGCCCAAGCTGCTGATGGTCGACGAAATGAGCCTGGGCCTGGCCCCGATCATCGTCGACCAGTTGATGGACGTGCTGCTCGGCATCCGCGGCCAAGGCGTCACCGTGCTGCTGGTCGAGCAGGACATCCACCTGGCGCTGGCCACCGCCGACCGCGGCTATGTGCTGGAAACCGGCCGCATCGTGCGCAGCGGCCCGTCCAGGCAACTGATCGACGACCCCGAGCTGCAGAAGGCGTATCTGGGCCTGTAGTCTCAAGACTGCGGCACCGGGTCAAGAACTCAAAGTTCCTTCCCATACCCCCCGCCGCCCGGCGTTTCGATTTCGAACATGTCGCCTGCCCGTAGCTCCGCCTTGTCGGCATGCTGCAGCGGCTCGATGCTTCCATCGGTGCGGATGACGCGGGACTGGCCGACTGCTCCCGGCTTGCCGCCCGCGGCGCCGAAGGCGGGATGGATCCAACCGTTGGACAGCAGCGACACCGTCATCGATTCCAGGAAGCGCAAGGTGCGCACGCCGCCGTTGCCGCCGTGCCAGCGGCCCGCGCCGCCCGAGCCTTCGCGGATGATGTAGCGTTCCAGGCGAACCGGGAAGCGCAGCTCCAACACCTCGGGGTCCGTCATGCGCGAGTTGGTCATCTGCGTCTGCACCACCGAGGTGCCGTTGAAGCCGCCCACCAGCCGGCCCTCGGCATCGAAGCGGCCGCCCGCTCCCGAGCCGCCCGAGACGGTTTCGTAGTACTGGTAGCGCGCGTTGCCGAACGTCACGTTGTTCATGGTGGGCTGGCTGCCCGCCATCACGCCCAGGGCGCCGTACAGCGCATTCGTCACGCAACTGGACGTCTCGACATTGCCGGCCACCACCGCCGCCGGATAGCCCGGATTGAGCATCGAATCCTCCGGCACGATGAGCCGCAGCGGCTTCAGCCCGCCTGCGTTGATGGGGATGTCGTCGTCCACCATGCTGCGGAACACGTACAGCACCGCCGCCGTGGTGACGGCCTTGGGCGCGTTGAAGTTATTGGGCAGCTGCGGCGACGTGCCCGTGAAATCCAGCGTCGCGCTGCGCGTCTCGCGGTCGACCGTGAGCCGGACTTCGATGCGCGCGCCGTTATCGAGCAACTGCGTGAAATGCCCGTCCTTGAGCATGGCGATCACCCGCCGCACCGATTCCTCCGCGTTGTCCTGCACATGGCGCATATAGGCGCGCACCACGTCCAGGCCGAAAGCCGCCACCATGTTCAGCAGCTCTTCGCGGCCCTTCTCGTTGGCGGCGATCTGCGCCCGCAGGTCGGCCAGGTTCTGGTCGATGTTGCGCGCCGGGTAGCGTGCGCCGGCCAGCAGCTCGCGCATTTCCGCCTCGCGCATGCGCCCGCCTTCCACCAGGCGGAAGTTGGTGATCAGCACGCCCTCTTCCTCGATGACCTTGGAATCGGAAGGCATGGAGCCCGGCGTCAGTCCACCGATGTCGGCGTGATGCCCGCGTGAGCCGACGTAAAAGAGAATGTCCTTGCCGGCTTCATCGAACACTGGCGTGACAACCGTGACGTCGGGCAGGTGCGTGCCGCCTGCATAGGGATTGTTCAGCACGAACACATCGCCGGGCCGCAACTGCCCCGCATTGGCCTGGATAATGGCCTGGATGCTGGCGCTCATGGAGCCCAGGTGCACCGGAATATGCGGCGCGTTGGCCACGAGCTCGCCTTGCGCATCGAAAATGGCGCAGGAAAAATCCAGGCGCTCCTTGATGTTGACCGAATGCGCCGTGTTCTGCAGCCGGTAGCCCATCTGCTCGGCAATCGACATGAACAGGTTGTTGAAGATTTCCAGCATGACCGGGTCGGCGTCCGTGCCCACCGCGAAACGCTGCGGGCGGGGCTCGTACCGTTCCATGACCATGTCGCCGCGCTCCGTCACGCTGGCGCGCCATCCCGCATCGACCAGGGTGGTGGCGTTGGCGTCGCTGATCATGGCCGGCCCGTCGATGGCATCGCCCGCGCGCAGATCCACGCTGCGGTACAGCGGGCAATCGCGCCACTGTCCTTCGACATGAATGCTGACCGTGTCGAACGCGGCGGGCGCTTCACGCCGATCGGCGCCCGATTGCGCCAGTGCGGCGGCGGAAATCCGCCTGGACTCATCGCCGATGGCCTCGGCCACCGCCGACTCGATCACCAGGCGGCGCTCGGGCATCAAGAACGAAAAACGCTGCAAATAGGCTTTTTCAAAGGCTGCGCGCATGGCCTGGGTGCTGTCCAGCATGACGGGAAGCGCCGTGTCGGTGCCTTCGTAGCGCAGGTAGAACCGGCTCTCGATGCGGATGATGTCCGGGGAGATTTTTTGGGCCAGAAGATCGTCGCGGGCCGCCTGTTCCAGGTCTTGCAGAACCTGGCGCGCGGCGGCTTCGCCGTCGGCGTCCCAGGGCAGCTCGACCGAGCGCTCCCGCATGGCGGTGGAAGCCGCCAGGCCCATGCCGTAGGCCGACAGCACGCCCGCCAGCGGATGCGCCAGCACGCGCGGCATGGCGAGCTCGTCGGCCACGCGGCAGGCATGCTGGCCGCCCGCGCCGCCGAAGGTCGTCAAGGTGTAGCGGGTGATGTCGTAGCCGCGCTGCACCGAAATGCGCTTGATGGCATTGGCCATATTGGCCACGGCGATATCCAGGAAGCCTTGCGCCAGCTGCTCGCTGGACACCGCGCGTCCGGTTGCCTCGGACACTTCCCTGGCCAGTTGCGCAAAACGCTGGCGCACCACGTCGGCATCCAGGGGCTGGTCGCCGTGCGGGCCGAACACGCTGGGGAAATGCTTGGGCTGAATGCGGCCCAGCATGACGTTGGCGTCGGTCACCGTAAGCGGGCCGCCACGCCGGTAGCAGGCGGGGCCGGGGTTGGCCCCCGCCGATTCGGGCCCGACGCGCAGGCGCGCGCCGTCGAACTGCAGTATGGATCCGCCCCCGGCCGCAACCGTGTGGATGCTCATCATGGGCGCGCGCAGCCGCACGCCCGCCACCAGCGTGTCGAAGGCCCGCTCGTACTCGCCGGCATAATGCGAGACATCGGTGGAAGTGCCGCCCATGTCGAAGCCGATGATGCGGTCGAAGCCCGCGGCCCGCGAAATGCCGGCCATGCCGACAATGCCGCCGGCCGGCCCGGACAGCACCGAATCCTTGCCCTGGAAAGTCTGGGCATCGGTCAGGCCGCCGCTGGACTGCATGAACTGCAGGCGCACGCCCGGCAACGCCTTGGCGACCTGATCGACATAGCGCCGCAGGACCGGCGACAAATACGCATCGACGACCGTCGTGTCGCCGCGGGCGACGTAGCGGATCAAGGGCGAGACCTGATGCGAGACGGACACCTGGGTATAGCCCAGGCCGGCCGCCAGCGCCGCCAGCCTGGCTTCGTGCTCGCCGTTGCGATAGGCATGCATGAGCACGATGGCGACGGCGGTAAAGCCGCGCCCGCGCGCCTGGCTCAATGCTTCGCGCGCCGCATCTTCGTCCAGCGGCATGACGACCGACCCGTCGGCCGCCAGGCGCTCGTCGACCTCGACCACCTCTTCGTGCAGCAGCTCGGGCAGGATGATTTCACGCTCGAACAGCTTCGGCCGGTTCTGGTAGGCAATGCGCAACGCATCGCGGAAGCCCCGCGTCACCACCAGCAGGACGCGCTCGCCCTTGCGCTCCAGCAGCGCATTGGTGGCCACCGTGGTGCCCATCTTGACGACGTCGATACGCTCGGTGGGCACGGCATCGCCGGGCTTGACGCCCAGCAGCTGGCGTATGCCCTGGACGGCGGCATCGGGATATTGTTCGGGGTTCTCGGACAACAGCTTGGCGGTGGCCAGCCGGCCGTCGGGCCGGCGCGCCACGATGTCGGTGAAGGTGCCTCCGCGGTCGATCCAGAACTGCCAGCGGCCGTCCTCTTCGCGAGCCTTGCTCGCCGCGCCGCTCATAGCGAAGACGCTGCGCGCGCAGCCTGATCGTACAGCCCCGACAACATGCGCAGGCGCTCCGCCACTTCAGAGAGCGCATCGTCGTTGGCCAGTTCGCCTTCGACGCCCGGGAACAGGCAGCGCTCGCGCACTTCGCGGAATTTGTCCAGCAACTCGCCGCCTTTCTCGGTCGTGCCGTAGAAGACCTCTTTGCCGATCTTCTCGCCGGCGACGAGCTTCATTTTCAGAAGCTTCTTGAGCGAATAGCTGATGACGTAGCTGTCTTCGTAGTTCAGGGTGAAGCAGATGTCGGCCAGGCGCTTCTGGCGCTGGCGGTGATGCACATGATGCAGCACCAGGATATCGGTGGAGGCCAGGTCGGATTCGCCGGCGGCGCGCATGCAGCGTACCACCCAGCGGCCGAACGCATTGTTGGCCACGATAAGTCCGAACTCCAGCTCGGACAAGGCCGGATGCAGGCCCGAGGCCAGATGGGCCGACGACAATATGCGCAGCTGTTCAGGATTGCGCTTGCTACTCATCGTCGTCCTCCTGTTCGCCGGCCAGGCGCTCTTTGACGGGCGCGATTTCGGAAATCAGGTCGCGGATCCGGGCCTTGTTCGCAAGCGGCGCGACGCTATGCGTGGCGCCCGGCTGCATGCGGGCGACGCAGGCATACACCACCTTGCCGTCCAGCAGCATCATGCATTCCTTGCAGGCGTTGGCGTTGATGCAGGAATAGCGCAGCGCCAGGGTCGGATCGAGGTGCTCGCGCACCCAGCGCAAGCCGTCCAGCAGCGATGCGGCCGCGCCGACCGGCAGTTCGTAGCGCTGGATGCGTGTTGCGCCGTCGCCGGTTCCGCGCTGCACATCCAGGCAAATCATAGTGGCGTGATTTTCAGTGTTCATGCTTGCCCCACTTGTTCATGACTCGCCAGGGATCGTGCATCCTCCGGCGTCAGGCGTTCGACCGCCTGGGTGGCCAGCGTCCACTGGCCGTCGCGCCAGGACAAAGTCTGGTTCAGCGTCCAGCCGTCGTCCAGGCCCGGATAATCGTCGCGCTGATGCGCTCCCCGGCTTTCGCGGCGCGCCAGCGCGCTGCGCGTCACCGCTTCGGCCACCAGCAGCATATTGCGCAGATCCAGGGCATCCACGCGCTCGGGATCCTGCGGGCCGGTGCCGCCGGCCAGCGTCTGGCCACAGGTATCGCGCAACTGCGCAATTTCGCGCAAGGCCAGGTTCAGCCCTGCTTCGCTGCGGAACGGCCCGACATGCGTCTGCATGATTTCCTGCAGCCGCGCGATAAAGGCCGCGACATTGGCGCCTTGCGCAGGCGCTTCGCTGTTCTGCTGGCCCAGCATGGCCAGCACCGGGACGGCCAGCCCGGCGACCTGCGCCTCGCCGGCCGGCTGCGCCGCCTGGGCGAAAGCCGCCGCCGAACGCCCGGCCTGCAGACCGAAGGTGATGGCCTCGGTAATGGCATTGCCCGAAAGGCGATTGGCGCCGTTGGCGCCGCCCACCGCCTCGCCCGCCGCATACAGGCCGGGAATGTCGGTCGCCATGCCGGCGTCCACGCGTATCCCGCCCATATGGTAATGCGCAATGGGAGCGACTTCGATGTCGTTCTTGGTAAGGTCGATGCCGTTGGCGGCCAGCTTGTTGATGATGGGGCCGAAGGCCTTGCGCAGATCCGCCTCCGGCACATGCTTGAAGCTGAGGTAGGCGCCTCCGGCGGGCGAGCCGCGGCCGGCCTCGACCTCTTTCAAAATGGCGTAGGTGGCCGCATCGCGCGTGACCGTATAGCCCTGGTTCTCGGCGGCATGGCCGTATTTTTCGACGAACTCTTCGCCCAGGCCGTTCAGCAGGCGGCCGCCCAGCTTGTAGCGGAACGGATCCCACATGATGGGATCGAACCCCACCAGGCGGGGAGCCAGATGGCCGATGGGAAAGAACTGCACGAACTCCATGTCGATGAGGCGGGCGCCCGCGCGCAAGGCCAGTGCGTAGCCGTCCCCGCCCATGTTCAGCGAAGCGCTGTTGCGCTTGTATAAACGGGTCAGGCCGCCGGTTGCGATGATGACGGCGCCGGCCCGTATGACCATGCGCTCGCCGGTGGTCAAGTGCAGCGCCACCACGCCCACGGCCCGGCCGCCGTCGACCAGCAGATCCACCACCAGGATGTCGCCCAGCCGCGCAATGCGGTCGTCGCGGGCCACCTGCGTGCGCAGTGTCTTGGCCACGGCCGGGCCGGTGTTGAGGTAGTCCACGTAGACGCAGCGTGGACGGTCGTGGCCCGGCGCATGGGCCTGGGTAAGATGGCCGTCCGCGCGCGCCCAGCCCACGCCCCAGCTATCCATGAGACGGATCGAATCGATGCCGTGCTCGCAAAGCAGCTTGGCAAGCGGCTCGCTGCACAAGCCCCGGCCGGCCTTCAAGGTATCGGCATAGTGATAGCGCCAGTCGTCGGGGGTTTGTTCGCCCAATGCCACCGCCACGGTCATTTGCGCCATGATGGTGGCGCCGCCCCGGCCTATCAGGCTGCGATCGGCCATGATGACCCGGCTGCCCGCCTGGGCCGCGGCGATCGCCGCGCTCATGCCCGCGCCGCCGGCGCCGACGATCAATACATCGGTTTCCATATGCACTACGTTTTCTGCGCTCATGCAGCCCCCAGATATGCTTTTTGCACCATGGGATCGGCAGCCAGCTCGGCGGCCGATCCCTTCAAAATGACATGGCCGTGCTGCAGCACGTACGCCCGGTCGGCCAGTTCCAGCGCGATGCGCGCGTTCTGCTCGACCAGAAGTATGGTCTGGCCCGCTGCTTTCCAGCGGAACAGCACTTCATAGACCATGTCGACGAATTTGGGCGACAGCCCCATCGACGGCTCGTCGATGCAGATGAGCTTGCCGCGCCGCAACCAGGCCCGGCCCAGCGCCAACATTTGCTGCTCGCCGCCCGACAAGGTGCCGGCCGCCTGCTTGCGCCGCTCCGCCAGGCGCGGAAACGACTCGAACACTTCGGCGAGATCGTTCTCGATCTGCGCCTTGTCGCGGCGTCTTGGGTAGGCGCCCATCAACAGGTTTTCATACACCGACATCTCGGGAAATATCCTGCGGCCTTCGGGCACGCTGGCCACGCCCAGGTCGATGACGTCGGGCGCGGACAGGCCCTGGATGGGCCGGCCTTCGAACACGATACGCCCGCTCGAGGGCGTCACCAGGCCCAGCACCGACTTGAGCGTCGTCGACTTACCCGACGCGTTGCCGCCCAGCACCGACACGACTTCGCCCGCCTGCACATGCAGGCTGACGCCGAACAGCGCCTGCACCGGGCCATAGTGGACATCGATATTGTCCACCTGCAAAAAGGGAGTATTCATGTCCTTAGCCAAGATGCGCATCCGATGAATTGGGGCGCCGCCGCTCGCGGCCCAGGTAGGCCTCGACGACCTCGGGATGATCCAGCGCATGGTCGGGATCGCCCTGCGCCAGCACCCTGCCCTGGTTCAGCACCATGACGCGGTCGGCCACCTTGCGCACCAGCGACAGCTTGTGCTCGACGACCAGAATGCCCAGCTTGGGCCGCATGCGGCGCAACGCCAGCAGCAGTTCCGTCAGCTCGGCCGTTTCCGTGGGGTTCATGCCCGCCGCCGGCTCGTCCAGCAGCACGTAATCGGGCTGGCCGGCCAGGACGCGGGCGATTTCGAGCCGGCGCCGGTTGGCATACGAAAGGCTGAAGGCAGGCTGGTCCTTGCGCGGCCACAGCCTGTCGCCGAACAACTGCAGGGTTTCCCGCGCAATGTTTTCTTGCTGCTCGACGCGGCGGCGCCAGCCGGCCGTGCCGAACAAGGTTGCGCACACTTCGTGCACGACGTTCGTCAAGGTTTTGCCGTGCCCGCCGGACAGCAGGTTGGCCTGGGTGCCCAGCATTACGCTGTCCCACACCGACAACGCCGGAAACACCCGCGAAGTCTGGAAGCTGCGGCCCACGCCCAACCGGGCGATGCGCTCGGGAGGCAGGCGGTCGATACGCCGCCCGTCCAGAAAGATGCGGCCGCTGGAAATGCGGTCGATGCCGCTGATAAGCTGGATGAGCGTGGACTTGCCCGCGCCGTTGGGCCCGACCAGCGCCAGGGTCTCGCCCGGCGTAAGCGCCAGGCTGACACAGTCCACCGCCGTCACGCCGCTGAAATGGCGCGAAACGTCCTGCACGACCAATCCGTTTTCGATCGGTGCCATCATCGCGCCCCCAGCAAGCCTTGCGGACGCCAGCGCAGCATCAGCAACAGGAGCACGCCGTAGATGATCATGCGCCACTCCGCGAAGGAGCGCAGCAGCTCGGGCACGATGGCCATGACGAAGCCGGCCAGGGCCGCCCCGGTCAGATTGCCCAGCCCGCCCAGCACGGCCATGGTCAACACCAGCATGGAGGCCGGCACATTGAAGCTGTCGGGACTGATGACGCTTTGCACATAGGCGAACAAGCCGCCGGCCGAACCGGCCAGCGCGCCCGACACGGCAAAGCCCAGCATCATGTAGCGGCGCACCGGCAAGCCCGCGGCATGCGCCGCCAGGCGGTCTTCGCGCATGCCGCGCCATACCCGGCCCACGCCCGAATTGACCAGGCGCTGCGCCAGGTACAGCCCGACCGCCGCGACCAGGGCAACCAGCCAGTATTTCTGCCCTATGCTGGCCAGGCGCAAACCGCCCAGCCATTCGAATTGCGGCGCCGGAATGTTCAGGAAGCCCATGGGGCCGCGCGTCACCGACAGCCAGGTCATGAAGATCAGGAAAAATATCTGGCCAATGGCCAGTGTGCCCAATGCGGCGGTGTGGCCGCTGAGCTTGTACAGCGGCAGCGCCGCGATGGCCGCGATGGCGGCTGTCAGGATGGCCGAGGCCGGCAGCACGATCTCGGCCGGCAGGCCGTAGGTATGCGCCAGCACCGCCACCGTATAGGCGCCCACCCCGTAGAATGCCGCATGGCCGATGGACAGCACGCCCATCGAGCCCGAAACCAAAGACACGCTGGACGACAGCATGGCGAAAATCATGCCGTATACGACGGCCTGCAGCACATAGCCGCTATGCGTCAGGAACGGCAGCAGGGCCAGCACGGCGCCGCACAGCAGGAAGCCCCAGGGCGGCATTTCCCAGACCCGGTGCGCGCTGCGCTGGCTGGACGCCGAGGCCAGCAGGCTGGTGCTGGGCATGGAGCCGCCCGCCGCCGAGGCGCCGCCCAGCGCGTCCAGGCGGCGGTCGCCCAGCAAACCCTGCGGACGGAAAAGCAGAAACACCAGCAACAGCGAAAACGCCGTCAGGTCGCGGTAGCCTTCACCGATATAGGCGCTTGCCAGGGTTTCGACCACGCCCAGCAGCATGCCGCCCAACACCGCCCCCGGTATGCTGGTGAGCCCGCCCAGCAAGGCGGCGGAAAACCCCTTCAGGCTGAACGGCATGCCCATTTGCGGGAACACGCTTTTGAAATACAAGGCCACCAGAATGCCGCTGATGGCGCCCAGCACTCCGGCCAGCGCAAACGCCAGGCGCCGCACATTGCCGGTGCGCACCCCCAGTTGGGCCGCCGCGTCCCTGTCCTGGGCGGTGGCGCGCACCGTGCGCCCCATCCATGAACCGGCCAGAAACCAGGTCAGCGCCAAGGCCGACAAGCCGCCCAGCACGAAGATCAGGATGTCGGTGCTGGTCAGGTAGGCGTTGCCGAAATAGAACGTGACCTCGCCGAAGGGCACGGGAAATGCCTGGCCCTCCGGCGACCAGATGATTTCCGCCAACTGGTCGACGATGAGGCTGATGGCCAGGGTGGACAGCACGGGCGCAATGTAGGGGCCGTTTTCCAGCGGGCGCAGCGCCACCCCTTCGAGCAGCATGCCCAGCACAGCCACCAGCGCGATCGATATCAGCGCGGCCAGCCACAAGGGCAGGCCGAAAACGGTAACGCCCGTGAACGCGAAAAAAGCGCCCAGCATGAACAGGCCGCCCTGGGCGAAGTTGATCAGGTTGGAGACGCCGAACACCAGGCTGAAGCCCAGTGCTATCAACGCATAGACCTGGCCTATGGCCAGGCCATTGACGATCTGGCTGAAAAAAAGTTCGATCATAAGAAGACCATGGCGAGGCGGCGTCGGGACGACGCGGCCTCGCCATGTGAGACGTAGTAGGAAGCCTTATTTGAGCAGTTCGAAATGACCGTCATGCACAGTGATGAAAACCGGATCCTTGTGCACATTGCCGTTTTCGTATTTGGTCACGCCCGTCACCCCGTTGTAGGCGGGGCCGTTGGCCAGTTCGTCGCGCACGGCATCGCCGGTAAGCGGTTTGCCGGACTTGACGACGCGATCGATGGCCGCCAGGCCGACGGCCGTGGCATCGTAGGCCAGAGCGGCGAACAGGTCGGGCGCGCGGCCGTATTTGGCCTTATACGCATCCGTAAAATCCTTGTGGGCGGGATCCGTCGCAATGAACAAGGTGTGCAGCACCATGCCTTCGGCGTCCTTGCCGGCCAGTTGCAGGAACTTGGGCGTGGTAAGCGGAATGCCGCCGCCCACCGGTATGTTCTCGCCGGCCTGGCGCAATTGCTGCAGGAAGATGGCGCCTTCCTGGTATGGCAGCGCCAGGAACACGCCCTGGGGCTTCAGGGCCTTGATCTTGCTGATGAAGGGGCGGAAGTCGCGCGAATTGGGCTGCACGCTTTCCAGCAGCAGCACCTTGCCGCCGTTCTTCTTGATGATGTCGGCGGTGGCCTTGCCTGTATACACGCCCCAGTCGTCCTGCGAATAAGGGATGACGATGGTTTCGGCCTTGAGCTTTTGCTGGATGGTGGCGGCGTTGTACGCGGCCAGCACGTCGTCGGTATTGTTCTGGCGGAACTGGTACTTGCTTTGCTTGGTAAACGCCGGATTCGAGGACGTGGGGCTGATTTGCGGAATCTTGGCCTCGGTGAAGATGGGCGCCGCGGCCAGCGAGGCCGTCGTCGACCAAGAGCCGATGGCCAGCACCACTTTCGAACCCACCAGCTTGCGCGCCACGGCCGCCGCTTCCTGCGGCGAGTTCCGGTCGTCTTCCACGATGAAGTTCACGGGCCGCCCCTCGATACCGCCCGCGGCCTTGACCTTGTCGAGGTAGAGCTCGGCGCCGTTCTTGGAACTTATGCCATATTCGGCGAAATTGCCCGACATATGCGAGAAGAAGCCAACATTGATGGGCTCGGCGGATTGAGCCTGCGCGGCCATGAACACAGGCAGTATCGCTGCCAGAACTGCGGATTTAATCAAACGCATGGAAGTAGCCCTCGGAAAATTTTAGTTTTTATATTAACGTTTAACCAATAATTTACTAACGTATTATATGTAATAAGTACATATTGAATTCAGCTTATATGGGGCTGGCCCAGCACTGCCCATGCAGCGAAAGCGGACTGTACTGCGCGAAATCCGCCCGGCCAGCCGCTTTTTTATCTTGGGAACCGCCCTTTTTATCTTATAAATTACCGGCGAACTGGTAGCGGCTGCCCGGGTACCACATGACCGCCGTCGAGGCGACCTGGTCCTGGGACAAGGTTTTGCGATGCAACACCAGGCACGGCTCCTTGGCGGGAATCTTCAGCATGGACGCGATCTCGGCCGGGGCCTCCACCGCTTCGATGCTGAAGCTCACCCCCTGCAACGGCGCCGCCACCATCAGGTATTCATTGGGCGTGGATACGGAAAAATCCTGCTGCATGTAGTCGGGCGCCACCTTCGAATTGACCCAGCGGTCTTCCACCTGGATGGGAACGTTGTTGTCGAAATGGACGATGACCGAATGGAACAGGACCTGGCCCGCCGGCACGTCGAACTGCGCGGTGTGCGGATCCTGGGCCTTGACCCGCTCCAGCAGCCGCACCTGGCTGCTGTGCACGTGGCCCCGCGCGCGCACCTCGTCGGCGATGCTTTTTATGGCGACCAGGGTGGCCTGGTATTTTTGCTGGGCCACATAGGTTCCCGAACCTTGTATCCGGTTGAGGATGCCTTCGGACGTGAGCTCGCGCACCGCGCGATTGACCGTCATGCGCGACACGCCGAACTGGCGCGCCAGCGTCAGCTCGGACGTGATCACGTCTCCTTCGCGCCAGTGGCCCGCATGGATCTGCGCCAACAGGTAGTCCTTGATGCGCTGATAGAACGGTATCTCGGTGTTTTCCCGTATGTCCAAAATGTCTCCATCGAAACCGTCATAGACGACGGATCCAGAAAATTAAATTAGTTTGCCCGCATTTTCATGTCAATGCATAACGCCGCCTAAAAATCTCTTTGCAAAAGTTGTATAGACAAATTATCATAAAAATGCAAAAGCTGGAAAACACCTGATTCCAGACAACATAAGGAGACGGAACAAATGGTTCACTTCAAAACCAGGCAATTGGTGGCCGCGCTGGCCGTGTGCTCGGCCTTTGCCGCGCCTTCGGCATTCGCCGACATCAAGATCGGCTTCAACGCGCCGCTGACCGGCTTTGCCGCTTTCGACGGCAACTCGGCCCTGGTCGGCGCCAAGCTGGCCGTGTCGGACGCCAACGCCAAGGGCGGCATCAACGGCGAAAAACTGGAGCTGGTCGTCTATGACGACCAGGCCTCGGCCAAGGAGGCCACCCCCGTCGCCACCAAGCTGGTCGAGAAAGACCAGGTCGTCGGCGCGGTATCGGGTTCGTATTCGGCCTCGACGCGCGCGGCGGCCGGCATTTTCCAGAGCGCGGGCGTTCCCTACGTCGTGGCCTACGCCATCGACCCCAGCGTAACCCGCACCGGCGACTACATGTTCCGGGTTTCGGCCATGGGCGACGTCCAGGGCCGCGGCGGCGCCAAGCTGGTCAGCAACCTGGGCAAAAAGCGCGTTGTCCTGCTGACCCTGAAGAACGACTTCGGCCAGACCCTGGCCGCCGGCTTCAAGGACGCCGCGCCCAAGTTCAAGCTCGACATCGTCAATGAATACGAATACGGCATCAAGGACCGGCAATTCGGCGCGCTGATCGCCAAGATCAAGTCCGACAACCCCGAAGTCATCTACGCATCCGGCTACTATTTCAACGCCGGCCCGCTCATTTCCCAGCTCAGGGCTTCCGGCGTCACCGTTCCGGTCATCGGCCAGGAAGGCTACGACGGCGAAAAATTCATCGAGATCGCCGGGCCGGCCGCCGAGGGCACGCTCATCACCACGTCGCTCGACCGCGATTCGGCCTCTCCCGTTACCCAGTCTTTCCTGAAAGAATTCCGCCAAAGCGCGGGATACGGCGCGGACATGGTCGGCGCCTCGTCCTATAGCGCAACCGCCATTCTCATCGACGGGCTGCGTAAAACCAATGGCAAGGGCGGCGCCGCCCTGCGGGACACCATTGCCTCCGGCACGTATGAAATGCCCATCGGCAAGCTGACCTTCAACGACCTGCACGAAGTCAACAAAGACGTCCAGGTTCAAGTCGTCAAGGACAAAGCCTGGCACCGGCACTCCGTCATTCACGACCCCGAGTTGCTGGCCGCGCCGACAAAGGCCGGTAAATAAGGCCCCGCCCTGGTTCCGCGCGACCGGGGCCGCGCCAATAAGCCCCCGGCGGCCCAACGGGCCGCCGGGGCGACGACAAACCCTACAAGACGAGCCGCATAACTGTCAGGAGCATGGAAAATGGCCGCTGATCTGAACGAGCGCATCCGCAACAGCGTCACGCCGGAGCAAATAGAAGCATTCCGGCGCGATGGCGCGATCTGCTTGCGCCAATTATTGAGCCCCGAAGAAGTCGATCTTCTCCGGCAAGGCATCGACGCCAATATCGCGCACCCCAGCCCGCGCGGCAAGGTCGCCAGCCAGGCCGACGACCCCGGCAGCTTCTTCCAGGACTTCTGCAATTGGCAAGAAAACGAAGCCTACCGCCGCTTCATTTTCGAATCGCCCGTCGGCACCGCCGCGGGCTTGCTGATGGGCAGCCGCGAAGCGCGGCTCTACCACGACCACCTCCTGGTCAAAGAGCCCTACACGCGCCAGCGCACGCCCTGGCACCAAGACCAGCCCTACTACAACGTTGACGGCCGGCAGAACTGCAGCATGTGGATTTCCGTCGATCCCGTGGCGCGCAACTCCACCCTGGAGTTCGTCGCGGGCTCGCACCTGGGATCCTGGCTGATGCCGCGCTCGTTCAAGGAAAACCAGGCCAAATGGTTCCCGGAGGGCAGCTTGAAAGACCTGCCCGACATCGAGGCGGCCCGAGACCAATACCCCATCGTCGGGTGGGAGATCGAGCCCGGCGACGTGGTCTGCTTCCATATGCTGACGCTGCACGGCGCGGGGGGTGTCGCCGAGAATCGCCGCCGGCGCGTGTTCTCGGTGCGATTCCTGGGCGACGACATGCGCCATACGCCGCGCCAGTGGGTGACGTCCCCGGAATTCCCGGGGCTGAAGGAAAGGCTGCCCGCGGGCGCGGTCATGGACGACCCTTTGTTTCCCGTTTTATGGACCCAGCCTTCTTGATGAAAGGATGAACGGCCAGGCACGCCAAGCCCTCCAGGGCGCAAGCGCGCCGCCGCGGAGGCATTGCCGCCGCGGCCGCCTGATTACAAAATCGCTTTAGGAGTTTTTATGCTCTTCATGGAGCTGATCTCGCAAGGCCTGGTGCAAGGCAGCATCTATGCCCTGGTTGCCTTGGGATTGACACTGGTCTACGGGCTGCTGCGCATTCTGCACGTTGCGCATGCTTCCTTCTTTACGCTGGGCGGCTATATAGGCGTGCTGGTCACCAACGCCACGGGCAGCCTGCCGCTGGCGTTCCTGGTGTCCATGCTGGCGGCGGGGCTGATGGGAATCGCCATGTATCGTCTTTGCTACGAGCCTATCCTCAAGCAGCCCCCCTTTGTGGCGTTGATCGCCTCCATCGGCCTATATATTGCGTTCGAGGAAGTGTTTCGCATTGTGTTCGGGGCGTCGGGCCTTTCGTACCAGGCTCCTCCGCTGCAAGAGCATGTTCAATTGTTCGGCTTTCTTAATTTCAGCCTTGCCGAATTGATGGTCATGGCGAGCACCGCCGTCATCATCGGCATCCTCGGCTATCTGCAAAACAAGACCCGGGTGGGCATTGCCTGCCAGGCCACGGTCACCGATCCGCAAATGGCCGAATCGTTCGGCATCCGGCTGCGCACCGTGCGCGATCTGAATTTCTTCATCGGCTCGGCGCTGGCCGCCTTTGCCGGGGTCTGGGTGGCCTTGCTCAACAATCTGGTCGAACCCACCATGGGCAGCGTGCCGTCATACAAGGGCCTGGCCATCATCGTGCTGGGCGGCATGGGATCGGTGCGCGGCACCCTGCTGGCGGCGCTCGTGCTTGGCGTCATCGAATCCTTCGGCACCATCTACCTAAGCCAGTTCCTCGATCGCAATGCCATCGCCTTCGCCTTCCTGATTCTTGTCCTGATGTTCCGCCCCCAGGGGCTGTTCGCCAAAAAGTAGATCGACCATGGCTTACGAAATATCACTGCTAACCGCCATGAGCATCAGCGTCCTGTTTGCGCTGTCGCTTAATCTGATAACCGGCCTGTGCGGGCAAATCAGCCTGGGGCACGCGGCGTTCCTGGGCATCGGCGCCTACACCTCGGCCTTGCTGTGCAAAGCCGGCCTGCCGTTTTTCGCCACCCTGCCCCTGGCCATGCTGATGGCCGGGCTGGTGGGCGTCGTCGTCGGGCTGACCAGCCTGCGCGTGCGCGACGACTTCCTCGCCATTACCACCATGGGCGTCGTGTTCCTGTTCGTGGGCATCGTGCGCCAGCAGGACTGGCTGGGCGGGGAGATGGGCATTTCCAACATTCCCGTTTCCGGCCTCTCGAAGACCGGCTTCATGCTGCTGGCGCTGGGCCTAGCCGCCGCCACCGCCATATTCTGCGTCTATCTCAAGAAATCCTGGATGGGCCGGGTCTTCAACGGCATTGCCGAAGACGAAGACACCATGCGCGTGCTGAGCATCGACGTGCCGCGCTACAAGCTGGCGGCATTCGCCATCGGCACGGCCCTGGCCGGCCTGGCCGGCGCGCTGTACGGCCAGCATTTCAAATATATCGGACCCGACAGCTTCGGCTTCATCGAGTCCATTACCGTGCTGTCCATGGTCGTATTCGGGGGCATCGGTTCGGTGCCGGGCGTAATCGTCGGCGCGGCCCTGCTTTCCGTGCTGCCCGCATGGTTCCAGGTCATCGGCGACTACAAGCTGCTGGTCTACGGCGGCCTGCTGTTCCTGATGATGCGCTTCTCGCCCATGGGCCTGGCGGGCATAGTCCGCAACCTGTTCAAACGCAAAGACCCAGGCGCCAGCCCCGCGGCACAAGGGGTGGAACCATGACCACGACGGCATCCTCCCCCCTGCTGCGCGTTGCCAACGTCACCGTGCGTTTCGGCGGCCTGAGCGCGGTGGCCGACGTCTCCTTCGACGTGCACCCCGGCGAACTGCTGGGCCTGATCGGCCCCAACGGCGCGGGCAAGACCACGCTGATGCGCTCGATCACCGGCGTGGTGCGGCCAACCGAAGGCAGCGTCAGCCTTCAGGGCGAAGACATCACCGCGCTGCCCATCCACAAGCGCATCCAGAAAGGCCTGGCGCTTTCCCAGCAACTGGTCAAGCCGTTCCGCCAGATTTCGGTGCTGGACAACGTCGCCCTGGCGGCGGGCGCCCAGCATACGCACTCGCCGCTGCGGGCCCTGACGCGCCTCGCCCGGCAAAACGAAAACGCGATCGCCCGCGAACTGCTCGACCGGGTGGGCATTGCCGGCTATGCCGACCAGATGCCCGGCATACAGCCGCTTGGCGTTCTGAAGCGCATGGAAATGGCGCGGGCGCTGGCGCTGAACCCCAAGCTGCTGCTCCTGGACGAGCCGCTGGCCGGACTGAACTCCAAGGAAGCCAATGCGCTGGCAAGCACCATCGCCCGGATCAATCAACAGGGCATGACCATCGTCCTCATCGAACACAACCTGAGCGAAGTCATGCGCATCTGCCAAAGGCTGGTGGTGCTGGACAACGGCCGCAAGATAGCCAGCGGCGCGCCGCGCGAAGTCATGGAACAGCCGGAAGTGCGCGCCGCCTACCTGGGCGACGCCGCCCCAGCGTCCGAAGCCGAGCCCGCCGCCGAGGGAGAACACCATGCTTGAACTGAAAAACCTCTCTTGCGGATACGGCGCCTTCCAGGCCCTGGGCAATCTGTCGCTGACCCTGCGTCCCGGCACCATCACCGGCCTGCTGGGCGCCAATGGCGCCGGCAAATCCTCGACGCTGATGTGCCTGGCCGGTCATGTGGCGCTGCAAGGCGGCCAGGTTCTGTTCGAAGGCGAAGACATCAGCCACGCGCCGCCGCACGAGCGCGTGCGGCGCGGCCTCGCCATCTCGCCGGAAGGCCGGCGGCTGTTCAAGGATCTCAGCGTGTACGACAACCTGCAGGTCGGCGGCCTGGTGCGCCCGGCCGCCGAGTTCGCCCGCAACCGCGACCACGTCCTCACACTGTTCCCGCGTCTTGGCGAACGGCTGCATTCCCTGGCCGGCAATCTTTCCGGCGGCGAACAGCAAATGCTGGCCATCGGGCGCGCGCTGATGACCCAGCCCAAACTGATCATGATCGACGAATTGTCCTTGGGCCTGATGCCCAAGGTCATCGACCTTTGCTACAAGGCGCTGCTTCAACTGCGCCGGGACGGCATGACCATCCTGCTGGTGGAGCAGAACACGGAACGCGCTCTGTCCGTCGCCGACGACATTTGCGTACTTGAATCCGGCCGCACGGTCTGGCAGGGCAACGCCAAGACAGCGGCCACCGACCCCGCGCTGACCAGCGCCTACCTGGGACTGCACTGAGCCCTTCGGGCATCCAACAACAAACAGGCAGCCACTCATTTCCCAAGGAACACACCATGAATACCATCGCTGAAAAGACCTCTCTTGATACCGACCCCCGCTACGATCCAAGCCGCAGCATCCGCGCGCCGCGTGGCAGCCAGCTCAGTTGCAAGAGCTGGACGACCGAAGCGGCCTATCGCATGATCCAGAACAACCTCGACCCCGAAGTGGCCGAGAACCCCAAGCACCTGGTGGTGTACGGCGGCATAGGCCGCGCCGCCCGCAACTGGGCCTGCTTCGACCAGATCCTGGCGGAACTGCGCAATCTGAACGACGACGAATCGCTGCTGATCCAGTCCGGCAAGCCGGTGGGCGTCTTCAAGACCCATCCCGACGCGCCGCGCGTGCTGATCGCCAACTCGAACCTGGTGCCCAAATGGGCCAACTGGGAACACTTCAACGAACTGGATCGCCAGGGCCTCTTCATGTACGGCCAAATGACCGCCGGAAGCTGGATCTACATAGGCAGCCAGGGCATCATCCAGGGCACCTACGAGACCTTTGTCGAGGCGGGCCGCCAGCACTTCGGCGGCGACTGGGCCGGGCGCTGGATACTCACCGCCGGCCTGGGAGGCATGGGCGGCGCCCAGCCGCTGGCGGCCACGCTGGCCGGCGCGGTGTCGCTGAACATCGAATGCCAGCAAAGCAGCATCGACTTCCGCCTGCGCACCCGCTACGTCGACAAGCAGGCCAAGGACCTGGACGATGCGCTGGCGCTGGTCAAGCACCACTGCGAACGCAAGGAAGCCGTGTCGATCGCCCTGCTGGGCAACGCCGCCGAGATCCTGCCCGAACTGGTCAAGCGCGCCAAGGCCGGCGGCATCAAGCCCGACCTGGTCACCGACCAGACTTCCGCGCACGATCTGGTCAACGGCTACCTGCCCCTGGGCTGGAGCGTCGCCCAATGGAAAGCGGCGCAGCAAGACGCCGGCCAGCACGCCAGGCTGACCACTGAAGCCACCAAATCGTGCGCCGTGCACGTGCAGGCCATGCTGGATTTCCACGGCATGGGCATTCCCACGGTGGATTACGGCAACAACATCCGCCAGGTTGCTTTCGATGCCGGCGTCAAGAATGCTTTCGACTTCCCCGGCTTCGTGCCCGCCTATATCCGGCCACTGTTCTGCGAAGGCAAGGGCCCGTTCCGCTGGGCCGCGCTTTCGGGCGACCCCGAGGACATCTACAAGACCGACGCCAAGATCAAGGAACTGTTCCCCGAAAACAAGCCGGTGAGGCATTGGCTGGACATGGCCCGCGAACGCATCGCCTTCCAGGGCCTTCCCGCCCGCATCTGCTGGCTGGGCCTGGGCGAACGCCACATTGCGGGCCTGGCCTTCAATGAAATGGTCAAGAACGGCGAGCTGAAGGCGCCCATCGTCATCGGCCGCGATCACCTGGACACCGGCTCGGTCGCCAGCCCCAACCGCGAAACCGAAAGCATGAGGGACGGCACGGACGCCGTGTCCGACTGGCCCTTGCTGAACGCGCTGCTCAACACCGCCGGCGGCGCAAGCTGGGTTTCGCTGCACCACGGCGGCGGCGTCGGCATGGGCTACTCCCAGCACGCCGGCATGGTCATCGTGGCCGACGGCAGCGAAGCGGCCGAGAAACGCCTCGCCCGGGTGCTGGTCAACGACTGCGCCTCGGGCGTGATGCGGCACGCCGATGCCGGCTACGAGGCCGCCATCGCCTGCGCCAAGCGCCATGGCCTCAAGCTGCCCATGATCAAGTAATCCTGGATCGGGGGCGGCAAGGCCCGCGCCCGGCTTGCGAAGCAGGAGTCAAGACTATGTATTACGTTGCCGACATGAATCGATGGCAGGGCCGCGTGGATGCGGCCGAAGGGCCGGCCGGCCGGCGCTGGCACCAGATCGTCGAACCGCTGCAGGGCGACAGCCCGCCCGGCATCGCCCTGGTCGGCTTCGCCTCGGATGCCGGCGTGGCGCGCAATCATGGCCGCACCGGCGCCCGCAAAGGCCCGCAGGCAATCCGCGCCATGCTGGGCAACATGCCGGTGCGCCACGGCGCCCACATCTTCGATGCGGGCGATGTCGTGTGCGAACCGCAGTCGGACGGCGATGGCCTGGAAACGGCCCAGCAGGAGCTGTCCACCACCCTGGCCGGCCTGCTGGAACGCCGCATGCTGCCCATTACGCTGGGCGGCGGCCATGAAATGGCCTTCGGCTCTTTCGGCGGCCTGGCCGGCCACGTCGCCGCGCGTCCCGCCGGCTCGCCGCCGCGTATCGGCATCGTCAATCTCGATGCGCACTTCGACCTGCGCATGGACACGCAAGCCAGCTCGGGCACGCCGTTCCGGCAAATCGCCGAAGACTGCCAGGCACGCGGCTGGCCGTTCCATTATTGCTGTCTGGGCGTCAGCGCGTTCGCCAACACCCAGGCACTGTTCGAACGCGCCCGCGAACTGGGCGTGCGCTGGCGCGCCGACGAGGACATGGACATCACCCAGCGCGCCGCCGCGCTGGCGCAGCTTGCGGGCTTTCTGGACACGGTCGACGATGTCTACTTCACGATCTGCCTGGACGTGCTGCCCGGCTGGATCGCGCCCGGCGTCAGCGCCCCCGCGGCTTGCGGAGTGCCGCTGGAAGTCATCGAGCCCCTGGTCGATCTGGTCGCCGCCAGCGGCAAGCTGCGGCTCGCCGACATTGCCGAGCTGAACCCGGATCACGACATCGACAACCGGACCGCGCGCGTCGCGGCGAGGCTGGTGGCGCGCCTGGTCGAACGTCTTGGCACCGGCGCCTGAGACGGCCCGAACCAAGCGCCCACCACCATGACTACGAAAGGACGTCCAAATGGCTGAAACCCGCTCCCCGCAATGGGACGCGCTGTGGCATAACACGCAGCTGGCAACCCTGGCGCAGCCCGGCGGCTACGGCGAAATCCATGACGGCGCCATCGCCGTCCGCGACGGGCGGATCGCCTGGATAGGCAAACGAGCCGATCTGCCGGCCGGCTGCCATGCCGCCGTCGAACACGATGCCGGCGGCGCCTGCCTGACGCCCGGCCTCATCGACTGCCACACGCATATTCTGTATGCCGGCAACCGCAGCGACGAATTCGAAGCGCGGCTCAACGGCGTCGCCTACGAAGAGATTGCGCGCCGGGGGGGCGGCATTCTCTCCACGGTGCGCGCCACCCGCGCGGCATCTGAAGACGCCTTGCTGGCCGCCAGCCTGCCGCGCATACGGGCCTTGCTGGCCGAAGGCGTGACGACGCTGGAGATCAAATCCGGCTATGGGCTCGACCTGGAGTCCGAAGCCAAGATGCTGCGCGCGGCGCGGCGCGTCGGCGATACCCTGCCGGTGCGCGTCAAAACCACCTTCCTGGGCGCTCACGCCCTGCCCGAGGAATACAAGGGGCAGGCCGACGCCTACATCGACCTGGTATGCCGGGAGCTGCTGCCGGCGCTGACGGACATGGGCCTGGTGGACGCGGTGGATGCCTTCTGCGAAAACATCGGCTTTTCCAAGGCCCAGACCGAACGGGTATTCCAGGCCGCGGCGTCGCACGGCCTGCCAGTAAAGCTGCATGCCGAGCAGTTGTCGGATCAGGAAGGCGCCGCCTTGACGGCGCGGTACGGCGGCTTGTCGGCCGACCACCTGGAATACCTGTCGGAACCAGGCATCGCCGCCATGGCGGCCGCCGGCACGGTGGCCGTGCTATTGCCGGGCGCCTTCTACTTCTTGCGCGAAACCAGGTTCCCGCCTGTGCAGGCGCTGCGCGAAGCCGGCGTGCCGATTGCCATCGCCACCGATTGCAACCCCGGCACCTCGCCGATGACTTCTTTATTGCTGGCCATGAACATGGCCTGCACGCTGTTCCGTATGACGCCGCAGGAAGCCCTGGCCGCCACCACCATCCATGCCGCCCGGGCCCTGGGCCTGCAGGAAACGCTGGGCAGCCTGGCCGTGGGCAAGGCCGCCGATTTTGCGCTGTGGGACATCGACCGGCCCGGAGACCTGGCCTACGCCATCGGCGGCAACCCCTGCCGAAGCGTCGTCAACGGCGGCGTGCCGCGCCAGCCGGCCCTGGCCTGAGCCAGGCTGGATCTTGCCGGGACACGTGCTCCCGAAAACCCGGATGCCCGTCCCCGGCACGGCCAGCCCTTCGCCTTGGCAACGGCATCGACGGTGAGCCGCCGATTATTTTTTCAGGCGCTCCGCGTGGAACTGCATGTGATCGGCCATGAAGGTGGAAATGAAGTAATAGCTGTGGTCGTAGCCTTCCTGGCAGCGCAGGGTAAGCGGCTGGCCGGCCTTGGCGCAAGCCGCCTCGAACTCTTGCGGATATAGCTGTTCGGGCAGGAAGTTGTCGGCCATGCCCTGGTCGACGAGAATACCGTCGGGAAACGGGCATGAAGACTTGGCCATCAGCAGCGAGGCATCGTGGCCGGCCCAGTCCTGGGGGTTGTTGCCCAGGTAGGCGCCGAAAGCCTTGTGGCCCCATGGGCACTTGGAAGGCGCGGCAATGGGCGCAAAGGCCGACACCGAACGGTATTTGCCGGGGTGGCGCTGCGCCAGCACCAAAGCGCCGTGCCCACCCATGGAGTGGCCGGAGATGCCCACCCGCGCCGCATCGCCCGGCAAGACCGAGGTGGCGATACCGTACAGTTCATCCGCCACGTAGCTTTCCATGCGATAGTGCTTGCTCCAGGGTTCCTGCGTGGCGTCCAGGTAGAACCCCGCGCCTGTGCCCAGGTCCCAGTTGTCGTCTTCGCCCGCCGCGCCGGCCCCGCGAGGGCTGGTGTCGGGCGCGACCAGCATCATGCCGTGCTGGGCGGCCAGGCGCTGCGCGCCCGCCTTGATCATGAAGACTTCCTCGGTGCAGGTCAGGCCGGCCAGGAAAAAAAGCACGGGAACGCGCGGCGCGCCGCTTGCGGCGGCGGCCTCGGGAATGAATACCGAAAACCGCATGGGCAACCCGATAGCGCTTGAATCATGTTTGTAAAAACGCTGTACGCCGCCAAAACAGCGATATTCGTTAAGCAATTCCAACTCGTGCGCCATCGGGCCGCCTCCTTGATGCATTGAAAAACTCGTCAACAAGCTGTACATCGCCACGCTGCCCGGTCGTTGGGGCCCGCGCACGCTGCGCCTGGTTCGCGCGCCCGAATCGAATCGACCAGGCACTACACGGTATTATGCAATAAGTTCGCGCGGCCCGAACGACGCCGGAACCTGCTGCCCACGGCTTTGCCCATCCTCGCCAAGCATCAGGCCTTGCTGCCGTGGGTGCATTGCGTTCAACCAAGCCAACCCCGACGCGATCTCCTTGATGGATATTGACAGGCCCCAACTAAACCGCACACGCCATGGCCAGACTGCCGCGCCTTTATGCCCCCGACATTCCGCAGCTTGCGCTGGCAAGCTTTGCCCAGCCCCTGGCCCATCCTGCAGATCCGGCCCCCGCGGCGCAACTGGACAAGCTGGCCGAATGGCTGCGCGAAGTCGTCCAGGAGCAGCGCGCCAGCGTGCACGGATGGGTGCTGCTCAACGACAGGCTGGCTTTGCTGGCAACGCCTTCGGCGCACGATTCCCTGGCGCGGCTCATACAAGCCCTGGGAAGGCGTTACGCCAGCCGCCTGCAGCATGGCCGGGTGTTCGCCGGCCGCTACCGCAGCGCCCTGCTGCAGCCCGGGCAGTGGGTGCTGCCGGCCCTGCTGTGGCTGGATTACCTGCCCGTGCAGGCGGGCTATATCGACCAGCCCCAGGCCTGGCCCTGGTCGTCGGCCGCCCATCACACGGGCGTCGGCACCGACCCGGCCGCCTGGCTAACCGACCATCCGGACTATTGGGTGAACGGCAACACCCCGTTCGAGCGCCAGGCCAATTATCGTCGCCTGCTGGCCCAGGGCCTGCCGCCAGCGCAGCAGCAACGTATAGAAAACGCCTTGTTCGGCCAATGGGCCCTGGGCGACCCCGCCTTCCTGGCCAGCCTGTCGGCCAGCGCCAGCCGGCGCGTGGCGCCGGCGCCGCGCGGCCGGCCGAAGAAAAAAGAAGAAACAGAAAGGGCCCCCACGCTGCGCCGCTAACGCGGCTTGCTGCCCCCCAAGGGGGTGCTTTTTGCCTTGGGGCGGCCCGGCGGCAAAAAGGAGGCCCCCACGCTGCGCCGCTAACGCGGCTTGCTGCCCCTCAAGGGGGCGCTTTTTGCCTTGGGACGGCCCGGCGGCAAAAAGGAGGCCCCCACGCTGCGCCGCTACCCGGCTACCTGTCCCCCGAGGGGGTGCTTTTTGTCGTGGGGCGGCCTGGTCCCTTGCCGTTCAGCAGGGGCAGGATGAGGCCGAGTGTGGCGCTTTTTCCATAATCGAAGCCATTTTCGACATGACGTTTGGCGCGCAAAAATATTCCGTCTCGCTTTGGATAGCGGTGCTTTCGATGAAAATCGGATTCGGTTTTATTTAATATAATTAATGATTTGAACATGTCCCCATTTTAACATCCAGAATATTTAAAGCAAATTAAATAGGGACGCACCCTATATTTTCATGTTGTGGTGCAAAAAAAAACGCAGTATTCTCAATCCCTGTCCATATAGCGTCGCTTTTCTTTGCGCGGAATTCCTGCGGAGCCCCAAATGTCTCAATCTCCTATGTCCCTTTCTCCCTTGGGGAGTCAAACCGGTGCCCCCCATACCGGGCAGCCGGCGGCCCAGGGCCTTTACAACCCGCAAAACGAGCATGACGCCTGTGGCGTGGGCTTCGTCGCCCACATCAAGGGGGTCAAGACCCATTCCATCATCCAGCAAGGCCTGAAAATCCTGGAAAACCTGGATCACCGCGGCGCGGTCGGGGCCGACAAGCTCATGGGCGACGGCGCCGGCATCCTCATCCAGATTCCCGACGCGCTCTACCGCGAAGACATGGCCGTCCAAGGCGTGGCCCTGCCGCCGCCCGACGAATACGGCGTGGCCATGGTCTTCCTACCCAAGGAAACCGCGTCGCGCCTGGCCTGTCAGCAAGAACTCGAACGCGCCGTGCGCGATGAAGGCCAGGTCGTGCTGGGCTGGCGCGACGTGCCCGTGGACGCCGACATGCCCATGTCGCCCACCGTGCGCGCCGTCGAGCCGGTCATCCGCCAGCTTTTCATCGGCCGCGGGCCGGACATCATGGTGCCCGACGCCCTCGAGCGCAAGCTGTACGTCATCCGCAAGACCGCCAGCCACGCCATCCAGCGCATGAACCTGGCCCATGGCCAAGAGTACTTCGTGCCCTCCATCTCGGTGCGCACCGTGGTGTACAAAGGCCTGCTGCTGGCCGACCAGGTGGGATGCTACTACCGCGACCTGGCCGACCCGCGCGCCGTCTCGGCTCTTTCCCTGGTGCACCAGCGCTTCTCGACCAACACCTTCCCGGCCTGGCCTCTGGCCCACCCCTACCGCATGATCGCCCACAATGGCGAAATCAATACGGTCAAGGGCAACTTCAACTGGCTGCGCGCCCGCGAAGGCATGATGCAGTCGGCGGTGCTGGGCGACGACCTGCCCAAGCTCTACCCCATCGTCTACGAAGGCCAGTCCGACACCGCCACCTTCGACAACTGCCTGGAACTGCTGGTCATGTCGGGCTATTCGCTGGCCCACGCCATGATGATGATGATTCCCGAAGCCTGGGAACAGCATGCCAACATGGACGAAAACCGCCGCGCCTTCTACGAATACCATGCGGCCATGATGGAACCCTGGGACGGCCCGGCCGCCATGGCGTTCACCGACGGCCGCCAGATCGGCGCGCTGCTCGACCGCAACGGCCTGCGCCCGGCCCGCTATCTGATCACCGACGACGACCTGGTCGTGCTGGCCTCCGAAGCCGGCACCCTGCCCATTCCCGAGCACCGCATCGTCAAGAAATGGCGCCTGCAGCCCGGCAAGATGTTCCTCATCGACCTGCAGCAGGGCCGTATCATCAACGACGACGAAATCAAGTCGCAACTGGCCAATGGGCGCCCTTACCGCCAATGGATCGAGCGCCTGCGCATCAAGCTGGAATCGCTGCCCGCACCGACGGTGGAGTCCATCGCGCCGTCCAGCGTCTCGCTGCTGGATCGCCAGCAGGCCTTCGGCTGGACCCAGGAAGACTTCAAGTTCATCCTCCAGCCCATGGCCCTCAATGGCGAGGAAGCCACCGGCGCCATGGGCAACGATGCGCCGCTGACCGTGCTGTCGAACAAGGCCAAGCCGTTCTACAACTATTTCCGCCAACTGTTCGCCCAGGTCACCAACCCCCCCATCGACCCCATCCGCGAACAATTGGTCATGTCGCTGGTGTCCTTCATCGGCCCCAAGCCAAACCTGCTGGACATCAACAACGTCAATCCGCCGCTGCGCCTTGAAATCAGCCAGCCGGTGCTGGACTTCGCCGCCATGGCGCAGATCCGCAACATCGAGCAGATCACGTCCGACAAGTTCCGCAGCTACGAACTGGACATCACCTACCCCACAGCCTGGGGCCCGGACGGCATCGAAGCCTGCATCGCCGCCTTGTGCTCCAACGCGGCCGACGCGGTGCTCAGCGGCTACAACATCCTCATCATCACCGACCGCAACGTCGACGGCGAACGCTTCGCCATCCCCGCGCTGCTGGCCACCTCGGCCATCCACCTGCACCTGATCCGCGCCGGGCTGCGCACCAAGACCGGCCTCATCGTCGAAACCGGCTCCGCGCGCGAAGTCCATCACTTCGCCCTGCTGGGCGGCTACGGCGCCGAAGCCGTGCACCCCTACCTGGCGCTGGAATCGCTGGCCACGCTGGAAGATCCGGCGAAGGCCACCAAGAACTACATCAAGGCCATCGGCAAAGGGCTGAACAAGGTCATGTCCAAGATGGGCATTTCCACCTACATGTCCTATACCGGCG
>CALMPB010000012.1 GCA_937871985.1 uncultured Burkholderiaceae bacterium | reverse complement strand
TAGTAACGTACACGTGGATCGAGCACCAGGTAGCTCAGGTCGACCAGCAGGTTGACGATGACGTAGATCACCGAGAAAAACAGCGTAATCGCCTGGATGAGCGGGAAGTCGCGCGACAGCACGGCGTCCACCGTAAGCTGCCCCAATCCAGGAATGGCGAACACGGTTTCGGTGACGACCACGCCGCCGATCAGCAGGGCCACGCCTATGCCGATGACCGTTGCAATGGGAATGGCCGCATTGGCCAGAGCATGCCGCAACAGCACCCGGAACTCCGACACGCCCTTGGCGCGCGCGGTGCGGATGTAGTCTTCGGTCAGCGCTTCCGCCACGGCCGCGCGGGTTACCCGCGCAATCAGGGCCACATAGATAATGGAGAGGGTGATGGCGGGCAGGATCAAATGATGCAGCCATCCCCAAAATCCGTCGTTGAAGCGCACATAGCCCTGGGTCGGGAACCAGTGCCAATGCAAGGCGAACGCCCAGATCATCAGATAACCGATGACAAACGACGGAATGGAAAACCCCAGCACCGAAAAGCCCATCAGCAGCCGATCCAGCCAGCCGCCGTGGCGCCACGCGGCCACTACCCCCAGCGGTATGGCCAGCAGAATGGTGATGACCAGCGTGAGCAGCGACAGGGAAACCGTTGGCTCGATGCGCTGCGCGATCAGGTCGGTCACCTTCATTTTCATGAAGTACGACTCGCCCAGATTGCCGTGCGCCAACTGACCGACCCAGTGGACGAACTGCAGGGGCAGGGATTCGTCCAGCCCCAGTTGGGCGCGCACGCGCGCGATGTCCGCCGACGTGCCGCTATTGCCCACGATGACGGCGGCCGGATCGCCCGGCGCCAGGCGCAGCATCAAGAATACGATCAGCGCCACGACGACGAGCACCGGGACGGTTGCCAGGATGCGGCGAACCAGAAGTACGAACATCCTAGTCTTTCTTTATGTTCCAGAATACGGAAACCGGTGAATCGACCAGGCCGCTGACCACCCCCTTGCGCACCGCCGTGAAGTTGGTGGACTCGCCCAGCGGCGCGTATAAACCATAGTCGAAGACTTCGGTCTGGATGGCCTGGGCCAGCTCTTTGCGCTTGGCTGGGTCCATGGTGGCCAGGAACTGGCCTTTCAGGTCTTCCAGCTTGGGATCGGTGGCCCATCCGAACCAGCCTTTCTCGCCGTTGCCCGTCATGGGCGCGAAGAACAGCGGGTTCATGGTGTCTGAAGCGCCCCAGCCGGTGACGAAGATGTTCCAGCCTCCTTTGTCGACCGGATCCTTCTTGGCGCGGCGCGCCAGCAGCGAAGGCCAGTCCATGGAGACGAGATCGACCTTGAAGCCGCCCTGGCGCAGCAACTGCGCCAATACCACCGGGAATTTATTGAGAAGCGTGAAGTCGGACGGATTCATCAGCACGATGGGCGTGCCGTCGTAGCCCGCTTCTTTCAAAAGCGCCTTGGCTTTTTCGAATTGCGGCTTGCCGGTGAAGTACGACGTTTTATCCGTGGCATAGGTGGAGCCGCAGGGATAGATGGACGTGCAGGTGTTGTAGAGGTCTTTGTTGACCAACTGCGCACGCATGAGCGCCTGCTGGTTGATGCTCAGGATGGCCGCCTGCGAAATCTTGGGATTGTTGAACGGCGGGATCAGGTGGTTCAGATGCATGGCGTACGAGCCTTTCGGCACCGGGCTGAGCATCTGGATCTTGGGGTTGGCCTTGAGCGTTGCATACTGCTCGGGCGGCGTCCACGACAGCATGTCGACCTCGCCGTTGATCAGCGCATTCGCCTGGGTCTGGCCGTCTTTGAGAATGATCCACTCGACGCGATCGACGTAGACGTTCTTGCCGCCCGCGGTTCCCGACGGGGCTTCCTTGCGCGGCACGTACTTGGTGTTTTTCACATAGACGACTTTTTCGCCGGGGCGGAATTCATCTTTCTTGAAGATATAGGGCCCCGACCCGGTGTAGTCGCTGATCTGCTGATTGGCCGGCGTGTTGGCGACACGCTCGGGCATGATGAACGGCGGGCTCGAAGCCGGTTTGCCGAGCGCTTCGAGCACCATGCCGAAGGGCTTTTTGAACGTGATGGTGAAGGTTTTGTCGTCGACAGCCTCGAATTTATCGACGGCGGCCAGCATTTTTTGCCCGAGTCCGTCGCGCTGCCCCCAGCGCTTGAGCGAAGGGATGACGTCTTTGGTGGTCACGGGCTTGCCGTCGTGCCATGCCAGCCCGTCGCGCAGGGTGAACGTCCATTTCATGCCGTCCGGGCTTTTGCTGTAGGTATCCACCATTTGCGGATGCACGTCGCCTTTGATGTCGACGCCGAACAGCGTGTCGTAGATCATGTAGCCGTGGTCGCGCGTGACGAACGCCGTGGTCCAGATCGGGTCCAGAACCTTCAGATCGGCCTGGGGCACCATGCGCAATACGTTTTTATCGCTGTTCGGGCCTGCAAAAGCCATCGAGGCGGCCGTCAGCATGATGCCGGCAATCAATGGTTTCATCGCTTTTCTAAACATTCTTCTGTCTCCATCGGGTGAGCGGGTCGGATACTGAGGATCTGGTTGGCGATGGGTGAAAATAGCTATATGATGGCTATCATTAGTTGCGCAGTTCAACCAATATCAATAGGCCTGTACCGGCCCCTATCACCCGCACCCTTTCCGTTAAATTTAGTTGAAAATTTCAACTAAATTGTGAAAGAACGGCACAGGGCTTGTCAATACATGGTTTCCCCCTAAAGCTGCCCAGCCCTGGTTCATCCAGCCGCAACGGCCGGAAAGCACAAGGGCCGCTCAAAATGGCGGCCCTTGTTATTTGGGTAAACCCTTTGCTCCGCGCCAAAGGTTTCCGGATTGAAAGCGGCTTAGGCCGCCCAAAGGGTTTTCAGGCGCTCCACCCCTGCGCGCTGGGTAAGGATGTCGGGATGATGGACATAGACGGTTGCGCCGTTCCGCGTCTCCTTGGTGACAGGGTCGGCCGCGGGCCTCGGCGTGCCGTCGTCTTTATTGCCCACCGCGATGCTGTTGATGCCATACCATTCCTCATCAGGGCATCCTCCCGGGAACTGGGCGACCCCGCAACTCGAATGGCCGTTGTGCACCGTGGGCGTGCCGGCCTTCCACCATTCGTCCGACCACTCGAACAAATAGCCGCCGCAGCACAGGTTCTGGCCGTGAAACTTGACGATATCCTTCCAGTGGGCCTCGATGTAATCGGCCTGGGCCTTGGCATTGTCGGGCAGTTCGACGACGGCGGAATTCTGGCGGGTCGAGGCCGGGCAGCCGAACTCCGTGACCAGGAAGGGGCGGTCGGGCAGGCCGGTGCTTTTGAACTTGGCATCGTAGTCGGTGAACATGGTGTCGAAGCCCGAGGTCTGCGTGCCGCGGTACGAGTTCAGGCCAATGACGTCCAGATTCGGCACGCCCTTGCCGATATTGGGGTTGACCATGTCGTCGATGATGGTGGGCACGTCGTGGACAGCGCATTTGGTCAGTTTGGTCGGCGCCCAGCCCTTGACCTTTTTGGCCAGGTCATCCATCCAGGCCCAGAAATCGGGATTCGGGGCGGTGTTGTTGTTATCGGTTTCGTTGCCGATGGTAAAGCCGATAAGCGCCGGGTGGGTGCCCAGCTCTTCGCACAGCAGTTGGTAACCCTGCTCGATACGGGGGCGATCGGTGGAACTCATGGCTTGATCCGGCGTCATGGGATACGCAAGCCATACGTAAATGCCCTTGTCGGCGCAGGCATCCATGAACTTCCCGTGGTATTGCCGGGCCGTTTTGGAATCCCAGGGGGTCTCCCATGGCGACACCATATACAAGCGCACGGAGTTGCAGCCCATGCCCTGCAACACGCTTAGATCGCGCGTGAATAGCGGCTCCCAGAAGTCGCTGAAAAAGTCGCCGCCTGGAGGGGTGCCCGCGTCTGCGCCGATGGGCAGGGGCGAATAGCATACGCCCTTGGCGAAGAACTCCGAACCGTTGAGCAGGATTTTGCGATCCTTGACCGTAAAGGTAGAGCTTCCCGAGCTGGCGCCCATCAGCCCCGAACCGCTCGAGGTCAGGCCGGCCAGATCGGCGCTGTCGGATGAGCCGCCGCCGTTGCAGCCGGCAAGCAGGAAGGGCGTGGTGGATGCCGCCAAGGCCGTACCCAGCAGGCGCCGGCGCATTACGCCATGGGCATCCAGTGCTGCCGGACGCCCAGCGGGAGGTTTCTTGTTCATGGTGAGGCTCCGTATCGGTGGTTGTTGTAGTAATAAGCGATAAATGAAACAAACGCTCACACAATTATGCCGATACCCCCAGACACGCCGTAACCCTCTAAACAGGGGGATAACGCGCTCAATGTGCCCGCATCCGCCGGGCAACGCGCGCCATGCCCCTTCGATCAGGAAGACGGCGCCGCATCCGATTCCCGCGCGGACGGATCGCGTCCCAGCCACAGCGCCATCAACGCCGCCCGGTTGTGAACCGCGTACTTGCGGAACAGGCGGGCGACGTATTCGTGGGTGGTGCTGGGGCTTTGCCCCACGTCGGCGGCGATCTGCTTTTCCGACAATCCCTTCAGCAACCCCTGCAATACGGCGTTCTCGGCGCGGGTCAAGGGCGAGGTGGACAGCAGCAGCCCATGGCCCAGCATCTGCTGGCGGTGAAACCAGCGCAAGCCCCGCAAGGCGTATCCGACGGCGTCGCGATCGTCCGGCGAAAAGCCCGGCTGCCTGTGGCAGCGGTACAGGCCAAAGTAGATCTCGGTATCCGCGTTGACCGGCACGCCGGCCCAGATGGCGTCCCGGCGATCGAGCGCCAGGTAAAAAGAGCGGTAGTAGTCGCCCTCGAACCACTCGGGCGGCACGATATCCATCAGCCTATAGGTGCGGAATCGGCCCGCCGCCTCGACATTGCGCAACGTGGTTTCGTCGACCGTACCGGTTTCCAGCAGGCGACGCTGCTGTTGCGCGACCTCGCGCAATCGGGGCGAAGCGCGCAAATGATGGATGACCCTGGGCCGCCACCCATGCACCGGGTCGGCCGAATGCGGATCGGCCATCCGCACAGCACCCACCCAGGACGCGCTGTCCGCCCCCGCCAGGTCGCACAACCCCTGCAGCAGGCAATTGCGGGCCTGGTCGACGCCGGCGGCATCCATGTTCGCCAACTCATCCCACAATCGATAGGTTTTTGCCAGCCGGGCCGCATCCGGCACAGGTGCGGCCGCCTCCTCTTCCTCGTGACTCATGGTTCTCCTCCGGCTTCGGGAGCCTTTACAAACAGGTTCCACGCCAGCGGCCGCCTGGGAGCGTGGGCGGTGGCGCAAGCAGGCACTGATGCACGGCGCGAAGAAGCGCCGCAGTCCTGCAGTAGAGCATCTTTTACTTACAAAAGTTTTTAGTAATTACCCGAGGCGATTTCAGAAATGAGACTTGTTCTTGTTATTATATTGGCCGGCGACAGCTTTGCGGCCGGTATCGCAAGGCATACGATCGCGCTGTCGACTTCGGTCGATTTCCAATCCGTAAAAGGCAGGGCAGGCACATGAAGGGGTTGATGTACAAGGCTCGCCACGCCGCCCCAGTCGCGTCCCGCATCGTGGCCGCGCTGTTCGGCGGCTACGCGCTGGCCGCGCTGGGCAGCATTGCCCCGCTCGCGCTGCCAGTCAGCAAGCCGCAGGCGGTGCTGGCCGGCATGCTGGCCAGCTTCATCATTTATGCCGGCGCCGTCATCTGGGTGTTCGCGGCGCGCAGCGCCCCGCGAGCCTGGGCGGGCCTGCTCGTGGCCGCCGTGCCGCTGTTGCTGGCCGCATTGCCCATCTGGCTTCAGGCAGGTGCTTTGTGAAACAACGCAACCCTATCCGCGACACGGCGCCGGGCCTGCGCCAAAGCATGTCCAGCCTGCACACCTGGGTGGCGCTGCTGCTGGGCTGGGTGCTTTACGCCATGTTCCTGACAGGCACGGTGTCGTACTTCAGGGAAGAAATCTCGCAATGGATGCGGCCCGAGCTCGCGCATCAAATCCAGGCCCCCGACCTTGCCGTGGCGGCCCAGCGCGTCGCCGACGAACTCAAGGCCATGGTTCCCGACAGCCCGCAATGGAGCCTGTTGCTGCCCGATGCGCGCGGCAACAGCGTCTATGCGTTCTGGCGCACAAAAAGCGGGCCGGACGGCCGCTTCATGGACGGTCGCTTCGACCCCGCCACCGGCAAAGCCATCAACGCCCGCGACACGCTGGGCGGCGATTTCTTCTACCGCTTCCATTTCCAGTTCTATTACCTGCCCATCGTATGGGGCCGCCTGCTGGCCGGCCTGGCGGCCATGTTCATGCTGGTGGCCATCATCAGCGGCATCATCACGCACAAGAAGATCTTCATCGATTTCTTCACGTTCCGCCGGGGCAAGGGGCAGCGGTCATGGCTGGACGCGCACAACGCCCTGTCGGTGTTCGGCCTGCCCTTCCACCTCATGATCACCTACACGGGCCTGGTGACCTTGATGGCGCTGTACATGCCCTGGGGCCAGCAACTGGCTATCCATACTCCGACCGAACAGCAGCAGCTCAATACGCAACTCAGCGCCTTTCTGCAGCCCGGAAAAACCACGGGGCAAGAACACGCCCTGGCCTCCATCGAAGACATGGTTCGGCAGGCCCAGGCGCGCTGGGGCCGCGACAATATCGCCACGGTCACCGTCACCAACCCCAACGATACCGCCTCGCGCGTCAGCATTGCCAGGGGCGAAGAGGGCCGGGTATCCATAAGCCCGCAATACCTGCTCTTCGAAGGCAGCAGCGGCAAGCTGCTGGAAGCGCATGACCACGTAGGCCCCGCCGCCGAAACACGCGGTGTCTTGTATGCGCTGCATCTTGGACGCTTCAGCGACACCGCGACGCGCTGGCTGTACTTTCTGGTCAGCCTGGCCGGCACGGCCATGGTGGGCACGGGCCTGGTGCTATGGACCGTCAAGCGGCGGCAAAAACTGCCCGACCCCGACCGGCCCTATTTCGGCTTGTGGCTCGTGGAAAAGCTGAACGTCGCCAGCATCGCCGGCCTGTCGATCGCCATGGCCGCTTACCTGTGGGGCAACCGGCTGCTGCCGACCGGCCTGCCCGCCAGGGAGTCGAACGAGATCCTGGTCTTCTTCGCAGTTTGGGCCGCCGCCATGGTGCATGCCTTGCTGCGCCCGGCCAAAGCCGCCTGGGTCGAACAATTATGGACGGCAACCGCGCTGCTGGCGCTGCTGCCAGTCTTGAACGCCCTGACGACTTCGCGGCCGTTGTGGCGCAGCCTGGCGAACGGCGACTGGGTGTTCGCGGGCATGGACCTGATGTGCTGGACCCTGGCGGTGCTGCATGCCGTGCTGGCGGTGCGCACGGCCCGCCACACGCGCCGCGTGCGGTCGGCCACCCCGAAGAACGAACCGCGGCGCACAACGGCCGCCCCGAGTGAAGCATGACCCATTTGTTGTCGCTATTGCTTTGCCTGGCGGGCTTTGCCGCCCTGGCATGCGCCACGCAACGCCAGCAGGAAGAGCTTTTCGACCGCAGCCTGCCGCGCCGGGCCACAGTATGGCTGCGCGTGGCGGGCGCCGGCTTTCTTCTATCGGCCCTGGCCGTGCTGCTGGCCTGGCGGGGCTGGGGGCTGGGGCTTGTCATGTACAGCGGCCATACCAGCCTTGCCGCCGGCCTGGTATTTTGCGCGCTGCTGACTCATAAGCACCGCCAGGCCCGGCGCCGTCGCTAAAGACGTTTCCGGCTCACCCTTGCGACTGGCCGTGCACGTGGTTGATGGTGTCCAGGGCCAGGCTGGAGTGCGCGAACGCCCCGCCCGCCCGCATTTCCGCGGCGACCCAAATGGCCTCCATGATTTCCTTGTCGGTGGCGCCCTGCTTGAGCGCGGCTTCGGTGTGGCCGCGTATGCAATAGGGGCACTGCGTAACGTGGGCCACGGCAACGGCAATGAGCTGCTTGTTTTTCTTCGACAACGCGCCCTCGGCAAAAACGCTGGCGCTGAAAGCACGAAAAGCCGCCATGGTGTCGGGCGCCAATTCGGTTCTTTGCTTGGCCAGTTCCCTGGTCGCGGCGGGATACATAGACTGATCCATCTTCATTCTCCTTGAAGTCAAAGGCTGTCGTTCATCGCTCATTGCCAACCATGATAGCTCGTTGCCGCATGGATGTTTCACCTCACTACTATCCAAAAAACAAATGATTGGTATGGAACGATAGTCGTTGATGCCCGTCGCCCCCCTGTTTAAGATCATTTGCATAAAACACCGGCGCGGCCGGCCCATGAAACCCGGGGCCGGCTCATGCCGCGGCCAAGGCGCTTTCACGCGCGCATCCACCAAGGAGAACCCTATGTTCATCAAAAACTGCTGGTATGCCGCCGGCATGTCCAACGAGATCAAGAGCGAGCCCCTGGCGCGTACCATCATCAACGAGCCCATCGTGCTGTACCGCCAGGCGGACGGCCAGGTCGCCGCGCTGGAAGACCGATGCTGTCATCGCGGGCTGCCGCTGGCGCACGGCCAGGTGCTCGACGGGCTGCTGCAATGCGGCTATCACGGCCTGACGTTCGACCACACAGGCCAATGCGTGCGCATTCCCGGCCAGGAAAAAATCCCCCATAGCGCGCGCGTCAAAAGCTATCCCGTCGTGGAACAGGACGCCCTGATATGGGTATGGATGGGGGATCCCGCCAAGGCCGACCCCGACCAGGTGCTGAAGTACCCCTGGCACAGCGACCCCGAATGGGCGTACGACGGCAAGTACACCACCATCGACGCCAACTACCAGTTGCTGTACGACAACCTGCTGGATCTGACCCACGTGGGCTACGTGCATCGCAACACCATAGGCGGCGAACCCGAGGCGCACTCCAACGCCGAGATGAAAACCACCCGCAGCGATGACGGCGTGCACGTCATCCGCTGGCTGCGCAACTCGACGCCGCCTCCGCTTTACGCTAGCGCCTTCGAATTTCACGGCAAGGTGGATCGCTGGATCGAAATCGAATTCTCGGTCGGCGCGGTAAGAATCTTCTCCGGCGCCAAGGACGTGGGACAAGGGGCTTACGAAGGCAACCGCGAGGGAGGGCTGGGCTTGCGCACCCTGCACGCCGTCACGCCCTCCACCGAGGACAGCACCTTTTATTTCTGGACAGTTGCACGCAACTTCAAGCTGGCGCAATCCGAGGTCGGCGAAAAGATATGCCGGCAAATCGAGGCCACGTTCAACGAGGACAAGGTCATCCTGGAATCCCAGCACCAGCGCCTGAAGACGCAAGCGGGCCGCCCCCTGGTCGACATCGCGGCCGATGCCGGCGCCATCCAGGCGCGGCGCATCATTGCAAGCCGGATCGCCGCGGAGGCCGTCGAGCCCCGGGCTGCAACGGCGGACGCCGTATAAATTCGAAGCGGGCCGGCACAGCCTGAGCAGGGGCTATGCAGGAACAAGAACGGGCTGAACCGGATCGAGCGCGGCGCGACGGCGGATTCAGGCGTGAAACAGTTCCCAGATGACACCCCGTATCCAGATATTGGCCGCGTCCCGGTGAAAGCGCCGGTGCCAGTACTGCTTGAGATCGTAGCTGGGTACCTGGAACGGCAGCTCCAGCACCTGGATGTTCGCCAATTTGGAAAACGTGGTGCCAACCACCTTGGGCACCGTGGCGATCAGGTCGGACTCGGCGATTACCATGGGCAGGCTCATGAAATGCCGGGTATGCAGGCCCATCTGGCGCGTAATGCCCAGCTTCAGAAGCTCGCGCTCGAAGATTTCCTGGCTGCGGCCCTGCGCATGCACGACCGCATGGGACATGGTCAGGAACTGCTCCAGGGTGAGCTTGCCGTCCGCAACCTGCGGATGGCCCGCCCTGACGATGCAGACGAACGAGTGGTCGAACAGGCGCTGCTGATAAAAGCCGGCCTTGATCAGGTCGGGAAAATACCCGATGGAGAGATCCACGTCGCCGGCCTCCATGGCTTCTTCCGTTTCGCTGGGAGACAGCGTGACCGTCTTCAGCACGATTCCAGGCGCTTCCTTGTTCAGGCGCCGCATCAGCTTGGGCAGGAACACCATGTCGCCGATGTCGGTCGTATTGAGCGTGATCGTCCGCTGCGAGGTGGCGGGGTCGAATTTCCAATCCTGCAGGACTTCGGAACGTACGATGCGCAGCGCCCTGGCGATGGCCGGAGCCAGCCGCAGCGCATGGGGCGTCGGCGTCATGCCCGCGCCCGTGCGAACGAACAGCGGATCGTTCAGCAGCGACCGCAGCTTGGTCAGGGCCGCGCTCATGGCCGGCTGGCTCAGTCCGACGGCCTGCCCGGCGCGCGTCACGTTCTGGTGTTCGAGCATGGCCTCGAACGCCACCAGAAGGTTCAGATCCACGCGGTTGAGATTCATGGTCTGCTAGGGCAACAGGCCCTAATGCTGGGCCAAAGGCATACCTTTGGTTCCCGCGTAAAAGACGATCAGCTCCACGGGCTTGTCGCCGGTGACGCCGCGGTGCAGCTCGCCCACCATTTCGGGCAGCACCTGGCCCGGCGTCAGTGTCTGTTCGCGGCCGTCCGCTTTCTTCTGGACGGTCAGTTCGCCCGACAGCACATAGGCGGCATTGGGCATGGGATGCGTATGCCAGGGCAGCGCCGAATGCGGCGGGATGGTGATTTTCAGGATGGTCAGTTCGGGAGGCCCGGAGGGATACGAGGCGTAAGGCACGCCGTCCCACGACGCGCTGGTGCGCATCAAGGTTTCGACACGCACGGCGGGCGAGGCCGGATCCGCGGAAGACCGCGCCTTCGCAGGCTGCTCCTGGACGGCGGCCTGTCCCGCCACCGGCGGTTCTTTGGCGCCCGCCGGCCCCGCCAACAGCGCCAGCGTCAAGCCGGCCGGCAGCAGCCATTTTTGATAAAGGCTTTGCATGATTCCCCTCCTGTGGGCCTGCCGGGGAGGAAGCGGCGCGCTAGAGAAAGGCGCCGCCGTCGGCAGGTAGTGGAATTATGCACGAGACGCCGCCGCGAGGGCAGGCTTTCATCAGGGCACGTATTTCCAGCGGCCGTCGCGGATCTGCACCATGACCGCAGCGCGCTTGTCGTAGCCGACATGATCCTGCGGCGACATGGTCATGACCCCTTGCGACGTGACCAGATCCTTCGTGGCCTCCAGCGCGTCGCGCAGCGCGGACCGGAACTCGGCCGTGCCCGGCCTGGCCTTGGGCAGCGCCACCTTGATCGCATGGCTGAGCAGCATGTAGCTGTCCCAGGCGTTGGCGGCGAACACCGAGGCCGTGTCCTTGCCGAACCTGGCCTCGTACTTGCGCGTCCAGTCCAGAGCCACCGCGCGGATGGGATTGGACTTGGGCAATTGCTCGGCCACCAGCATGGGGCCCACCGAAAACAGCGCGCCATCGGCATCCTTGCCCGCCACCTGCAGGAACTGCTGGTTGGCGATGCCATAGGTTTGATATACCAGGCCCTTATAGCCGCGCTCGCGCAGCGTCTTCTGCGGCAAGGCGCCAGGCGTGCCGGCGGCGGCGATCAGGATGGCGTCGGGCTTGGCCTGCACCAGCTTCAGGACTTGCGCGGTAACGGAAGTGTCCTTGCTGCCGTAGCGCTCGACCGCCTTGAGCTCGATATGCTTCGCGGCCAATTGCGTCGTCAGCTCGTGCAGCCATGACTCGCCGTAGGCATCGCTGAAACCGATGAAGCCGACGCTTCTGACCTTGCTGGCAACCATGTGATCCACGGTCACCTCCATCATCAAGGGCTGGTTCTGCAAAGCCTTGAACGTCCAGCGGTGCACTTCGTCCTGGGGTTCGACGATTTTCGAGGATGCCGCCAGGCTGAGCAGCGGCACATGGGTTTCGGCCGCGACGTTGACCAATGCAAGCGTGGCGGGGGTAATGGACGACCCCATCACCACGTCGGCCTTGTATTCGTCCACCAGTTTCCTGAAGTTCTTGACGGCCCCGGCGCCGTCGGATCCGTCATCCAGCACCACGTACTTGATTTTCTCGCCATCGATCTCGCGCGGAAATATCTCGACGGCCTTCTGAGTGGGAATCGCCAGGGAAGACCCCGGACCCGTCAGCGAAAGCGTGAGGCCAACGGTGATGTCGGCGAAGGACGGCGCGCATAGCGCGGCGCCAAGACAGGCCGCGACCGCGGCCATCATGGTTTTCAAATGCATTGTCGTCTCCGGTGCGCCGCTTTATTGAATGGGAGGATTGCGGCTTGCGGAAAGCTTAGAAGTGCAAGTAACATCCCGCAATCCCATGTCAGGAATGTATTTCATGAATAGTGCTCATGACATAAACAATCTGGATCTCAACCTGCTCGTGGTGTTCGACGCGCTGCTGCGCGAGCGCAGCGTCACGCGGGCGGGCCAGACCCTGGGCATTACGCAAAGCGCCATGAGCCATTCCCTGGCCCGGCTGCGCGCCTTCTTCGACGATGCGCTGTTCATCAAAAGCTATCGCGGGGTAACCCCGACCGCCAAGGCCGAGGCGCTGGCGGCCGATATCCATGCCATCATCGACGCGGTGCGCAATCGGGTGCTGTCGCAGGCGCAGTTCGACGCGGCGCAGGCCAAGCGCACTTTCAGCCTGTGCGTGACCGACATGGGCGAACTGGTGTTCATCCCGCCGCTGCTCACCCGGCTCAAGGAGGTGGCGCCCCACTGCTCGCTGCATACCTTGCAGGTTCCGCCGCAACAAATGGAAGCCACGCTGGCCTCGGGCGAGGCCGACCTGGTGCTTGGCTCGGTGATGAACGCGCCCGAAGGGCTGTACCAGCAGGAATTGTTCACCCACCCTTTCGTCACGATCGCCAGCGTGAAAAACCCCGAACTGGGCGACACCCTGTCGCTGGAACAGTTTTGCCGCATGCCCCACGTGGCCATCACGCTTTCCAGCCGCAGCCGGCGCGCCTACGACTCGGTGGTCGAAGACGCCGGCGTCAAGCGGAACATCGCCTTCACCACCCCGCACTTCCTGTTCGTGCCGCTGCTGCTGGATCACCACCCCGAATTCCTGGCCACCGTCCCGCAGTCCCTGGGCAGCGTCTTCGCGCGCCACAACCTGGTGAAAGTGTTCGAGCCTCCGATCGCCCTGCCGAAATTTTCATTGCGGCAGTACTGGCACCCGCGCTTTCATCAGGACCGCGCCATCATGTGGCTGCGCAGCCTGGTCAAGGAAACCTTTCTGGAGCTGCCCGAAAGCATGCGCTGAGGGCGTCAGGGAAGCGCCGCAATATCATGCAGTTTATACATGATATTGATGCAAGCCATGGAATTGACGCATGAACGTCCCCCGTCTATCTTGAACGGACTGCGCCGCCATGAGCGCGGACGCCAGATAGACAGGAGACGAACATGTTCATCAAGAATTGCTGGTATGTGGCCGGCTGGGCCAGCGAAGTCACCGCCGACGACTTCATCGCGCGCACCATCATCGGCGTGCCTATCGTGATGTGGCGCGACAAGGCTGGACGCCCCATTGCCTTCGAGGACCGCTGCTGTCATCGCGGCGCCCCGCTTTCGCTGGGGCGCCGCGAAGGCGACTTCCTGCGCTGCATGTATCACGGCCTGAAATTCGACAGCGCCGGCGCCTGCGTGGAAATCCCGGGGCAAGACCGCATTCCGGACTCGGTTCGCGTCAACACCTTCCCGATCATCGAACAGCATAAATGGCTGTGGATCTGGATGGGCGATCCGGCCAAAGCCGACCCCGCACTGATTCCCGACACGCACTGGATGAACGACCCTGCCTGGCGCCATCTGGAGGGCTATACGCACTACGACACCAACTACCTGCTCATCGCCGACAACCTGCTGGATCTGGCCCACCTGCCCTACGTCCACCCCAACACCCTGGGCGGGCCAGCCGCCTATGCCGAAAGACAGGCGGAGATCGAGCCGCTGGAAAACGGGGTGCGCATCACACGCTGGGCCATGGACATCGAAGCCCCGCCTTTCGTGCAGAAGGTCAAGCATTACGACGGCAATGTGGACCGCTGGAACAAATACGATTTTGTCCTGCCCGGCCTGTTCCTGATGGATTCGGGCATGGCGCCGGTCGGCACCGGCGCCATGGAAGGCAAGCGCGTGAACGCGGCGGAATTCCATGGCTGCCAGGCCCTGACGCCCGAAACCGAGCACTCCACGCATTACTTCTTCTGCCATCCGCACAACTTCGCCATCGACCAGCCCGAGGTCACGGCTTCCATCCACCAAAGCATCGTGACGGCCTTCGAAGAAGACCGCACGATGATCACCGCACAATCGCGCAGCCTGGATCTGAAACCGGACTTCAAGATGATTCCCATCCGCGCCGACCGGGCATTGGGGCTTTTTCGCGCCCTGGTGAAGAAAATCACCGACGCGGAAGCCAGGGAAAGCGCAGACGCAAGGAAGGAGATCGTGGCGGCCGAAACGCTTTGACCACACGCCAAAGCGCAAGCCTCGGACGTCAGGCCGAGGTCACGCGAGGCCATGTCGATACGGCGCCGCAGGCTCCCCCAGTGTGTCCTGAGGCGTTACCAGGCGCCGCGCTGCTCGGGCACGTGCTTTACCAACCCCAGCGCCAGCAGCCTGATGATGGCCAGGGAGGCATACACCCAGGCCAGAATCCGCCCCATGTCGGTTTGGTGCGCCAGGATGGCGGCAACCACCGATATCGTGGCGATCGAGCCGATTTGCAGCGACAAGGTGCGCAACGCCGCCAGCATGGAGGAGGACTCCGGCGCCAATTGCAGGCCGGCATTGCGCATGGAGGGGTTGATGACCCCGTTGCCGGCGCCCACCAGGAAGGCCGCGAAGGCAAGCCAGACATAGGGGCTGATACCCATCGAGGGCGGCAGCGCCAGCAGGACGAGCCCGGCGATGGTGATGGCGCTGCCCACATAAAGCGGCAGGCGGTAGCCCGTTCTGCGCAGCAGCACGACGGCCGTCAGCGAGCAGATCATCGCCGCCGCGCCCTGCGCGGTCAGCAGCGTTCCCGAACCCACGGCATCGATGCCGTACCGGTTGGTGGCATACAGCGGCGCCAGCGCCATGCCGCCTATGACGAAGCCGCTGTAGATCATGTTGACCAGGTTGACGGTTCCGAAATTATGGCCGTAGATCAGCCGAGGCTGGATGAAGGGCGAGTCCGTCCGGCGGATATGGCGGAAAAAGCAGAACAGCGCCGCCAATGCCACCAGAAGCGCAACCGCGAATCCGATCAGGTCGTCCCCGCCCTGCCTCTCGCCAAGTATGGTTGCCGCCACCATGCCCGCCAAAAGACTGAGTCCCAGAAGGGCGATCCCCTGGACGTCCATTTTCCTGGATGCGCTTCCCCTGGACGGCGCATCGTGCGGAATGAAGCGCCAGGCCAGCAGGAAAATCGCCGCGCCAAGCGGGACATTCACGTAGAACACGTCGCGCCAGGACGAATACGCTACGAAATACCCGCCGAAAATAGGCCCCATCATCGCCCCGACCGGGAAGATGCTGCCGAACAGGCTGACGTACCGGTCGCGCGCGGCCCCGAAATGATCGACGATGATGCCGGTGGCGGTCGGCGTGAACCCCGCGCCCCCCGCGGCCTGCAACGCCCGCAGGACAATCAGCAGATAGATGTTGTCGGCCATGCCGCAGCCGAGCGAAGCCACGGTGAACGCCAGCGTGGAAACCATGAAGACGCGGCGGCGGCCGAAACGCTCGGCCAGCTTGCCGCTTACGGGAAGCATCAGCACGAAGCCGAAGGAATACGCCGTGATGGTCCAGCTCGTCAGGTTGATGGAAGCATGCAGGCCTTGCTGGATGGCATGCAGCGCGGTCGCCACGATGGTCGAGTCGATCGACATCATGAGCAGCGCCATGGCGATGACGGCGAAGACGGGCTTTCGACGCACCGGCGTCCCGGCGGAGCGGGCGGAATCTTTCATGGGAACCTTCTTTTCGCCTCGATGTTGCTGTGTAAACACACAGGGTTAAGGCCTATTCCATTTTTGGTAAAAATATTTTACGCTTCAAGCATAATGCTGCATGTTGCCGGTGCGCTCCGGGTTGTCCAGGCAAGTCGGCAGGCTCAACCCTCAAAGCGCACGCATAGATCATACATTTGGATTTTAGGGCTGGCGGGTTGCCTGACATAAACAGTCCGCCAGAGGGGTCAAGGGCGCAGGTATAAAAGCCCAGGTCAAGAAGAATTGAACAATGCCAATTCAAATAACTGGAGAAATTCAATGGTAGACGCAAGCACTATCGAAAAGCGCACGGACGACCATGCGCTCGAAGCCGTCCCGGACAGCCAACGGCAAAACTGGCTGCAAATCACCTGGAGCACGGCTGGCATCGTCACCACCCTCATCCAGCTTTTCATTGGCGCACTGGTCACCTTCGTCGCGGGCATCAAAATCGGCTTGATGGCGGGCGTGCTGGTTACCATCTGCGGCGCGCTCATCGGCTGGGGCGCTGGCCACATCGCCTATCGCACGGGCCTGTCCAGCAGCTTCATGTCGCGCGCGCACGGGTTCGGCGTGCGCGGCTCGGTCATCCTGGCCCTGGTCTTCGGCTTCATGATCATCGGCTTCCTGGCCGTTGAAAACGCCCTGCTCTACAAAGGCTTCCTGTTCTATCTCAACCTGCCCGACACCATGGGGTCGCGCATCATCATCTACGGCATCCTGACCATTGCCTGGATCCTGCTTACCGCCTACGGGTTCAACTTGGTCACCAAGGTTTCCTCCATCGCCCTCATCGGCTTCCTGCTGGTGCTGCTGTACATGGTCATCGACGTCATCGCCACGTCGGGGCAATCGTGGGGCACCGTGCTGCAATTCGGCGCGCAGCTGCCGCCCGAAGCCCTCAAGGCCATGGGCGCCGACACCGACGCGGGTAAATTCGCGTTCGCGGTCAACGTGCTCATCGGCTCCGCCGGCGCCCTGGCCCTGGTCGACGCCGACCTGGGCCGCTACGCCCGCACCTCGCGCGACATCGGCGTCGCCGCCCTGCTGGGCAACGTGGCCATGGACATCGTCATGCTGGTGGTGGGCGGCATCGTCATGTACGCCGGCATGGGGCAAATCGTCGACTACCACGTCACGGTGGGCGGCATGACCCACGAAGCAGCCCAGGCCATGGCGCTGCAAAGCCCCGACAGCATCGCCGCGGCCTTCATCATCTTCGGCGGCATCATCGGCACCATCCTCATGATCTTCGCGCAGTCCAAGGCCCAGGTTCTGAACACCTACAGCGCTTCGCTTTCGCTTACCAGCCTGTTCGACGCGCTGTTCAGCTGGAGGCCGGGCCGCCTGCTGTTCGTCATCGTGGCCAACATCATCGGCTGCATCATGCTGGTGGGCTCCATTCTTGAATGGTTCAATTCGTTCCTGACGGTGCTGGGCGTCCTTACCACCTGCTTCGCGGGCATCATGATCTCCGATTACTTCATCGTCAAACGCATGCTGCGCGCGCGCGGCGAAGCCGAGACCACCGTTCCCGACATCAACTGGGCGGGCATCATCACCCTGGTCGTGGCCTTCGTGCTGTCGCACTACGTACTGAACAAATACATCTCCATCGAGTTCTTTACGTCGTTGCCCATCTGCATCATTCTTTACCCGATCCTGCGGCTGCCCACCCTGAAAAAGGCCGCCCGCTAAACGCAACGCCATACCTGCGGCATCGCCTTCAACATCGCGATGCCAAACACCTGCCGCTTCCCAAGCCATTGGGTCGCGGCTTTTTTTTGCCTTGAGCACCCCAAGGTAAAAACGCTTGCTTAAGGGCTGACAAACCCTAGTGATTACCCTCGGTTCGCGTCTAGACCCGCAAAATTTCTTGACGCTTAAAATACCTTTTTATATTATTCGACCAGCTGGTCTATTAATTAACGAACCCGGCGCTGTGCATGATGCAGCCGGGACAGCGGTTGGCGGAGATGGAAATGAAAGTGCAGGAAAAATGGCTGCGGGCGTTCGAGGCAAGCTTTCGCAAATGCAAGGTTCAGCCGGGCGAAGTCGTGCGCATCCTGGCCGAAACGGAAAGCCGCCCCATCAATATCGAGCTGGCCGAACTGGCGCTGGCCCGCATGGGCGCCATTCCCGTAAAAATCATCGTGCCCTCCCTGCCTTCCAATACGCCCGTTCCGGTGCGCTCCACCGGCGCCTCGCACGTCGTGCAGAACATGCTTCCCGTGCTGCAGGCGCTTTCGGGCCCCGGCCTGGTGGTCGACCTTACCGTCGAAGGGCTGCTCCATGCGCCGGAACTGCCGCAAATCCTGGAGTCGGGCGCGCGCGTCATCATGGTCAGCAACGAGCACCCCGAAATCCTCGACCGCCTCACGACCGACCTGGATCTGACCGCCAAGGTCAAGAACGGCGTGCGCATGCTGGCCAAGGCCAAGACCATGACCGTGACGTCGGCGGCCGGCACCCAGCTTGAAATCGCCCTGGCCGGCGCCCGCGTCGGCGGGGTGTGGGGCGGCGCCGATCGCCCGGGCCTGGTGCAGCACTGGCCCGGCGGCCTGTGCCTGGCCTTTCCCAAAGCCGACGCGGTAAACGGCACCCTGGTGCTCGACACCGGCGACGTCAACCTGACCTTCAAACGCTACCTGGAAAACCCGGTCGCGCTGCATATCGAAAACGACTACATCACCCGCATCGAGGGCAAGAGCCTCGACGCCGAACTCATGCGCAGCTATATGGAGGCCTGGCAAGACCGCAACGCCTACGCGGTCAGCCATGTGGGCTGGGGCATGAATCCGCAGGCCCGCTGGGACGCGCTGCAGATGTTCGACAAGACCGAGACCAACGGCACCGAGATCCGGGCCTTCGCGGGCAACTTCCTGTACTCCACCGGCGCCAACGACATGGCCGGCCGGCATACCTTGGGGCACTTCGACCTTCCATTGCGCCATTGCACCGTGCAACTGGACGGCACCACTATCGTCGACAACGGCAAACTTTGCGAGGTATTCGAATGAACGGCACTCCTTCCTGGCTGGCCAGCGGCAACGGCGGCACTCCCTTGATACTGCTGCATGGCATGGGTTCTACGGCCGAAGTCTGGCTGCCCCAGATCAACCATTTCGGCCGCGCGCGCCTGACCGTGGCCTGGACGCAGCCGGGCTTTTTCCCTTCGCCCGCGCTGAAGCAGCAAAGCTGGAAAGCACTGGCCGACGCCCTGGAATCCATGATGCAGGCCCTGAACATCGACAAGGCGCACATACTCGGCCATTCAATGGGCGGCATGGTGGCGCAGGAGTTCTACCACTGCCACCCGCAGCGCGTGGCCAGCCTGATCCTGTCGTCGACCAGCGGCGCCTTCGGCAGCGCGGACCCTCAATGGAAGGAAGAGTTCATCCGCCAGCGTCACGAGTCCATGGAACCGTTCGCCAATTTTGCCGAGGCCGCGCCCACCCTGCTGGCCGCCTTCATGGGGTCCGACACTCCGGCGAGCATGCGTGAGCTGGCCAATGTGGCCGCGCGCGACATCACGACGCAAGACTACCTGACCGCCATGCAATTGCTGGTCACCTTCAACCGCAAGGCCGACCTGGGAAAGATTGCCGTGCCCACGCTGCTGCTGGCTGGCGAGCTGGACAACCAGGCTCCGCCCAAAGGCATGAGACGCATGGCGGAACAGATCCCCAATGCGCAGTACCACGAGTTTTCCGGCCTGCAACACATGGCCAACCTGGAAGCGCCCGACCAATACAACCGGGCCATCGAAAATTTTCTGTCGGCACTGCGCTAGGGACTGTCAACAGGCCCTAATCCGCAAGGTCAGCATCACCCATCAGGACAAGAACCAGCATGGACAGCAGTTACCTCAAACATTATTCCCAGTCCGCCAACGCCAACACCATGTTCGACGGCGCGGCCCTCACCGACCTGCAAAAAGAGCTGCTCGCCAAGGTCGACGAATACGGCGTGGCCTGGGCCGAGCGCGCCTTCAAGCACGACCGCGAAGCCAGCTTCCCCACCGACAACTACAACGACTTGAAGGAAATGGGCTTTCTGGGCCTGTGCGTGCCCAAGCGCCTGGGCGGCATCGGCGCCGACTACCGCACCTACACGCTGGTGGCCTCGCGCATTGCCTACTATTGCGGCTCCACCGCCAACACCTTCAATATGCACAACGCGAATTCCCTATGGACGTCCGGCATGGTCGACGACATGGAGCTGACCGACGAGCAGCGCGCTTCGCACGAGCACAACCGCTCCATCCACTACGCCAACATGCTGGCCGGCAAAATCTATTCCCAGCCTTTCTCCGAAGGCAGCGGCGCCGCCGCGGGCAGGCATCCGTTCGGCACCATCACTTCCCGCAAGAATGACGGCTGGGTCATCAACGGCAAGAAGATCTTCGCCTCGTTGTCCGGCCATGCCGACTACTACGGCGTGCTTTGCACCGAGGACGTGCCCAACCCCAGCCTGGCCGACACCATGTTCATGGCCGTGCCGGCCGACGCGCCGGGCGTATCGGTCGTGGGCGACTGGGATCCGCTGGGCATGCGCGGCACCGTTTCGCGCACGCTGATCTTCAAGGACGTGTTCGTTCCCGACACGGCCCAGCTCATGCCCCGCGGCCTGTACATCAAGGCGGCCGCCCAATACCCGCACATGTTCATGACCCTTACGCCCTGCTACATAGGCGTGGCCCAGGCGGCCTACGATTTCGCCGTGGCCTACCTGCGCGGCGAAGTGGCCGGCGTCAACGTCAAGCGCCGCATGTACCCGACCAAGCAGTTCGGCATCGCCGAAATGTATATCAAGCTGCAGCAGGCCTGGGCGCTATTCCATCGCGTCACGTCCGAATTCAAGCGCAATCCGGCGCGCGCCGAACGCATGCGCGCCTACGCCTGCCAGTACACCATCATGGAATACTGCGCCGAAATCTGCGCCGAAGCGGTTCGCGTCTGCGGCGGACAGGCCATGCTCAAGACCTTCCCGCTCGAGCGCATGTATCGCGACAGCCGCTGCGGCGCGCTGATGCTGCCCTGGACCTCGGAGATCTGCGTCGACCGCCTGGGCTACGGCCTCCTGTACAACGAAGGCGAACGCGACGAATAAGCGCGCCACCGCCCCAACGCTACCTCCTTGATACGTGCTAACAGGCCCCAGGCCGAGGTAACCATCATGATCCATGCCAATACCCGCCACGCCGCACCCGCGCAGCCCAAGCCCGAGCTGCGCCACGCCTTCGGGCGTTTTCCCACCGGCATTGCCGTCATCACGTTGCTGGACGAGCAGGGCGCCCCCTATGGGCTCACCATCAACTCGTTCGCCAGCGTGTCCATGGCCCCGCCGATGATCAGCTGGAACGTCATACGGGGGTCGCTGGCCCATGCCCGGATCAGCCAGTCCCGCCGCTTCGTGGTCAATATCCTGGCCAGGGACCAGCGCCACGTCGCGCAGCAAATGACCGGGCCGGTCGAAGCACGCTTCACTGGCATCGGCTACCGCGAATCGCAATCGGGGCTTCCCGTGCTGGACGACGCGCTGGCCACGTTCGAATGCGTGCTGCACAGCGCCATTCCCGCCGGCGACCACGACATCATCCTGGGCACGGTGGAAAACTTCGAACATTGCGAAGGCCTCCCGCTGGTGTACTGGCAAGGCGCGTACGCCACCGCCGCGCACTACGATTCCGGCCGCTGACGGGCTGGCGCCGCTTTCCTGCAACCCCCCGTTTTCCTGTTGCACGCATATTGCAACTTTCCATACCACGACAACAATCGGAGACACTCATGAAATACAGATACCTGGTGCCCACGCTATTGGCCGGCCTGGCCATGACGGCCGCCGCGCATGCCCAGATCAAGATCGGCATCATCACTTCCAATACCGGGCCTGTCGCCCTTATCGGCATTCCCCAGAAAAACACGATTCCGCTGCTGCCCACCCATTTCGGCGATCAGAAGGTCGAATACATCGCCTTCGACGACGGCAGCGATCCCACCACCACCGTCACGGTGCTGAAAAAACTCATCACCGAGGACAAGGTCGATGCCATCATCGGGCCATCGAGCTCGCCCAATGCCATGGCGGCGCTGGACTTCGTCTCACAAGCCAAAATACCGATGCTGGCGCCGGTCGGCACCATCGCCATCGTGCTGCCCATGGACGACAAACGCCGCTGGGTCTTCAAGACCACCCAGAACGACGGCCTGGTGGCCAATGCCCTGATCAAGCACATGGTCGCGCACAACGTGAAAACCCTGGGCTTCATCGGCACCGGCGACACCTTCGGCGAGACCTGGCACAAGGTCATGACCGACCTGCTGGCCAAGACCGACATCAAGATCGTCGCCAACGAGCGCTTCAAGCGCCCCGACACGTCGGTCACCGGCCAGGCCCTGCGCATCATCAGTGCCAAGCCCGACGCCGTGCTGGTCGCCGCCCCCGGCGGTCCGGCCGTTCTGCCGGAGGCCACCCTGGTCGACATGAACTACAAGGGCACTATTTATCAAACCCACGGCGCCGCGCTGAACGAGTTCATCAAGCTGGGCGGCAAGAAAGTCGAAGGCACCATCCTGGGCGGCAGCGTCATGCTGGTTCCCAACGACATCCCCGACAGCAACCCCGCCAAGAAGGTGGCCCTGAAATACATCGCCGACTACAAAAAGCTGAATGGTTCCGAGCCCGCCACCTTCGGCGGCAATATGTACGACGCCGGCCTGCTTCTGGAACATGCCGTACCCACCGCGCTGAAAGCGGCCAAGCCAGGCACGGTGCAGTTCCGCGAAGCGCTGCGCGACGCGCTGGAAAACGTCAAGGACCTGCCCGGTACCCAGGGCATCTACAACATGACTCCCGCCGACCACAGCGGCTTCGACGAGCGCGGCGTGGAACTCATCACGGTCAAGAACGGCGCCTGGGCCCTGGCCAAGTAAGCCTTCGCGCCATGCCGCGCCCGGCCCGGGTTTCGTCCTTGCGCAATCAGGCGGCGAAGACCCGGGCGGCGCGCGCCTGGCAGGCTATCCGGCCACGGCCAACGCAGGCGGCCGATGCAGCCAAACCGCAAACAACCATGAAGAAACACGAAAGATGAATGCAGAACCGCTACAGGCCCGCGCCGGCTACGCCCTGGTCTGCCACGAATACGGCAGCCCGCCGGACATCCGCTGCGAAACACGCGCCGCCGGCCAGCCCGGCCCCGGCGAAGTCCTCATCGACATCCATTGCGCCGCCTTCAACTTCACCGATCATCTTCTCGTCCAGGGACGCTATCAGGACAAGCCTGAACTGCCCTGCGTGCCCGGCCTGGACGCCGCCGGCATCGTGCGCAGCGTCGGAGCCGGCGTCGCCGCCTTTCAGCCCGGAGACAAAATCGTCTCCAGCGGCGTGGCGGGCGGCTGGGCCACCCAGCTCATCGCCCCTGCCAACCGATTGGTGGCCGTGCCCGCCAATGTCGAACTGGCCGATGCCGTGGGATCCATCAATTCGCATTTGACGGCCTATCACGGCCTGATCGACCGCGCCCGCCTGGCATCCGGCGAACGCGTCCTGATCCTGGGCGCCAACGGCGCCGTGGGAAAGGCCTGCGTGCAAATCGCGCAGCATCTCAAGGCCGAGGTATTCACGGTCGAGCGCCAGCCGGACGGCAGCTTCAACATTGTTCATCTGGACAGCGGCGCCTGCGTGAACGCGGAGCAGGCGAACCTCAAGGACGGTCTGCGCGCAGTACTTGGCAAGCGGGGCGCGGACGTCGTCGTCGACCCGGTCGGCGACCGCTACACGGAAGCCGCGGTGCGCAACCTGGCGTGGCGTGGGCGCCTGCTGGTCATCGGCTTCGCCGCCGGTGAAATCCCCCGCATCCCGACCAATCTTCTGCTGCTCAAGGGCGCGGCCATCGTCGGGGTGTACTGCGGCGGGCTGCTCATCCACGAAACCGAAGCCTTTACCCGGCAATTGGCGGCCATGTTCGACATCATGAGCCTGGGGGCGCTAAGCCCCCTGCCCAGCGAAACCATTCCCGCCGAAAATTTCGGCCTGGCCTGGAAACGTTTTTCCACGGCGCCCCGCGGCACCAAGATATTGCTGGGCTTCGGCTGATTCGCCCATAAGCCCATAAAGCCTGTACGACATAAAAATAGTTGAGACACTCATGAACACCAGCCATCACGACCCCGCCGCCGACATCAACGCGCAGCGCCCCGACGCGCCATTCCGGCCCGTACGCTTCGCCCCCGTTGAAATCGCGCTGGAAACCCGGAACGATGGATCCATCCTGCTGACCAACAAGCTGCCCCTGCAACCCCTGCCCGTACGGCAATTGTGCGATTACCTGCGCAGGCACGCGCAAGAGCGCCCGCAACAGACCTTCCTGGCCGAGCCCGAGGGCGACGGCTGGCGACGCATCAGCTACGCCCAGGCCCGCGCCAGCGTCGACGCCCTGTCCCAATGGCTGATCGACCGGAACGTGCCCGACGACCGTCCCATCTTCGTGCTCAGCGAAAACGGCATCAACCACGCGCTGCTGCAACTGGCCGCCATGCAGATCGGCATCCCCGTCATGCCGCTTTCGGCCGCCTACAGCCTGATGTCGGAAACCTGCGCCAAGATCCGCGATCTTACCCAGCGGTTCGAGCCTGCCGTCATCTATGCCGCCGATGCCAAACGCTACGGCAAGGCGCTTGCGGTCGCCAAGCCGCTATGCAATGCCTTGATCCTTAGCGACGCCCCGAGCCACGCCCTGGTCGACGTCTGTTTCGATGAAGCGCTCGGCACGCCCGCGGGCATCGAGGTCGAGCAGGCCTATGCTCGCGTGACGCCGGACGCCACCGCCCGGCTGCTGCTCACGTCGGGCTCCACCGGAGCGCCCAAGGCCGTCGTCATGACACAGCGCAATATCCTGGCCTCGGGCGTATTGTGGGATCAAGTATGGCCCTTCCTCGCCGACGAGCCGCTGACTATCCTCGACTGGCTGCCGTGGAACCACACCGCCGGCACGCACGGCAGCTTCAGCATGGTGCTGCGCCATGGCGGCACCCTGTACATCGACGACGGCAAGCCCATGCCCAAGCTCATCGAGCGCAGCATCCGCCACCTGCGCGAAATCCGCCCCAACGTCATGATCAACGTGCCGCGCGGGCTGGACATGCTGGTGGCCTGCATGGAAGAAGACCCTTCCATCGCCGCCGCGATCTTTCCCAATCTGCAAGTCATCATCTACGGCGGCGCCGCGCTGCTGCCCACCACCCTGCTCAAGCTCGAGCAACTGAGCGTCCAGGCGACGGGACAGCGGATTCCCGTTACCTCGTCGCTGGGCTCGACCGAAACCACCATGCCCGCCACGCTGGGCTGGTGGCCTTCGCAGTCGCTGGGCACCCTGGGACTGCCGGGCCCCGGGGTCGAAGCCAAGCTCATCCCCGGCGAAAACCGCTACGAAATCCGTTTTCGCGGCGACAACATCACGCCGGGCTATTATCGGGATCCCCAGGCCAACCAGGCGTCGTTCGACGAAGAAGGCTTCCTGATCACCGGCGACGCCGTCGTCTTCATCGACGACGAGCGGCCCGAGCACGGCCTGCTGTACGCCGGCCGCCTGTCGGAAAACTTCAAGCTTTCCACCGGTACCTGGGTGTCGGTGGTCAATGTGCGCGAACACCTTCTGGAAGCGTTGCATCCTTTGGCCGCCGACGTCGTGCTGGCCGCGCCGAACCAGCGCGAACTGGGCGCCCTGCTGTTCCTCAACCCGGCCCAGGTGCGCAAAGCCTTTCCCGGGCTGGCCGAGGCGGAGCCCGCGCAAATCGCCCGCGACCCCGAAGTGCTGGCGGCGATCCGCGAAGGCGTGCGGCGCTACAACGCCATGTTCCCGGCCAGCAGCACCTGCATCGCCCGCGCCCTGCTGCTGGATAGGCCCCCCAGCCTGGACGACGGCGAGATCACCGACAAAGGGCACATCAACCAGCGCGGCGTGCTCAAGGTGCGCGCCACCGCCGTGGATCGCCTGTATGGCGCCACGGACAGCCAGGACAATTGCCTGCTTTTCCCCACGGCCCGATAATACGGGTATCGGGCCGCCTGCCGCCTTCGCGGCGGCTCTTTTCTTTTCGAGATCCCACCATGTCTTCCAGGCTTCGCATTTTCGGCTCGCCCATCAGCACCTACTACAACAAAATCAAGATCGCCCTGATCGAACTGGATCTGCCCTTCGAAGAGGTTCCCTTCCTGCCGGGCGCCGGCCACTGGCCGGAGTCGGGCAGCCCCAGCGGAAAGATTCCCTTTCTGCACACCGCCGACGGCAATCTCTACGAGTCGCAGGCCATCGTCGAATACCTCGAGGACATCCGCCCGCAAGCCAGCGCCTCGCTGTTCCCCGCGAGCCCCATCGGGCGCGCCCACTGCCGCGAGCTGATCCAGTACGTCGAGCTTTATCTGGACGCCGCGGCGCGTCCCGTCTATCCGGCCGCATTCTGGGGTGCACAGTTGAACCCGGACGTGCTGGCAACGGCCCTGGAAAACCTGGAGCGGGGACTGCGCACGCTGGGCCGGCGCGCCGACCTCGAACACTGGCTTTGCGGCGAACACTACACCCATGCCGATGCCGCCGCCTGGGTGCACCTTTCCGCCATACGCCGCACGCTGAACATCGTGGGCGAAAAAGATTTTCTCGACCGACATCTTCCTGCGCTGTCTGGGTATCTGGATCGCGCCGCGCAACGCCCCAGTACGCAACGCATCGAAGCCGACCGGCGGGCCGCCGGGCGCGCCCTCAAAGAACAACAGACCACCGCGCAAGGCAATTGACCCCATGGCCCGTCCTCAAGCCGCCGACTACGAAGACCGCAAGAAAGACATCCTGCATGCCGCCGCCGTGCTCTTCGCCCGGCAGGGCTACAGCGAAACCCTGCTCGAAGACATCGCCGAACAATGCGGCATCAAGAAGTCCTCGCTATACCACTACCACCGCTCCAAGCACGCCATCCTGCAGGGGCTTATTGAATCGAGAATCGAAGACCTGGCGGTAAAGGTCGAGGCCGCCACGGCCGCCGGTACGCCCAAGGAAAAATTCCACGCCATGACGGCCACGCTGATCAACGAATACATCAGCACGCCCGACGAAATCACGGTCTTGCTGAACCAGACGCGGCATTTGAACAAGCCGGCCATGCGCTCGGTGGCGGCCATGCAGCACCGCATCATCAGCCGCATGGTGGCCCTCATCCAGGCATTGCGACCCGACATCGAAATCACGCGCAAGAAAATCACCGCGGTGGCCATGCTGTACTTCGGCATGACCAACTGGATCCACGTATGGTACGAGCCGTCGGGCTCCATCAAGCCGGCGGAACTGGCCACGCTGATCGTTCATCTCTTCCTGAACGGCCTGAACGACCTGCCGTCCACCGATCTGCGGTAGTACGCCATTTGCTCGATCCGCATGCTTGACGTCGGCGCCTGAACTTGCCAAACGATATCCCAGGAGAGCAGGCGGCAGCGCCCTCCCGGGTTCCCCGTCAATTGCCGCTGTGCCCCAGTTCCGCCAATTGCTGGCTCCATGTCTTGACGTCGTTGACCGTCGACGCGGTGAGCGCCGCGCGTGGCGGGCGGACAATGGATTTCGGCACCTTGAGGCCGGCCAGCACATCGTAGGCGCCGATCACGCCTTGAACACCCTGCCCGACCGCGTCATTCTGGAAGGTGGCGGTAATCGTTCCCTTCTTGACCCCCTGGGCCCCGAAGTCGTCGCCGTTCATCCCCACGATTGAAATGTGGCGTCCGGCGATTCTTGCCGCCGCGGCCGCTCCGGCCGCGGACGGATCGTTGTAGGCGATGATGCCGGCAAGCTGCGGATTGGCGCCGAGCAGGGCCGTCGCGGCCACTTTGCCTCCCGCCGCCGAATCCTCCCGATTATCCTGCCGGCCGACGACCTTCAAGCCCATCTGCTCCGACCAGTATTTCACCCGCTGCATCAGGTATTCGATTCCGGGAACCGGCACGGCAAAGCCGATCAGGCCGATCTGCCCGCCGGGCTTCGCGCCGGCCATCGCCTTGGCCATGGACCACGCCTGCCAATCGCGCCCCTGCATCACCTGGCTGACATAGCCTTCGGGCAAAGGATCGGAGGCCTGGTTGGTCACGTCGTAGCCAATGACCACGACGCCCTTCTCCTTAGCCTGCTTGATGGCCGGGCCCAGGGCTTTGGGATCCAGGGGGTAAAGCAGAATGGCGTCGGCGCCCTGGACGAGGAGCTGCTTGAAATTATTGAGCTGCGTATTGATGTCGACGTTGTCGTTTTTCGCGATGAAGCGCCCGCCCAGGCGTTTCGTCTCGGCCTGGGCCGCATCTTGCACCGCTTGCAGGTTCTGGTTGCCGCCCGACGGGTTCATGAAACCGATGGTGAAGGTCTTTACCGCCCCGGGCTTGGGTTCCGCATAGCGGGAAGGCAGGGCAGCCTCGACGCCCTTGTATTCGGACAGCGCAACCGACGGGCCGCCCGACGTGGAACCGGAAGAACTTTTGGCGGCCGGCGCGGCCGAAGAGGCCGAAAACGCGGCGCCGGGAATGCCGAGCGCAAGCGCCGAGGCGGCGCCGAAAGCCAATGCAGAGCACACTTTGCGGAATTTCATGTTCCGCCTGGAATCGTGAGACATAGGAACACCTCCTGTCGTTTTGCTGCCGTTTAGGAAATAGCTCAAAAACCCGAAGCAAGGACATCCACGGTTGCCGCCGTCAAGACTGGCGCACAAGGCGCCGCCGGCGCCGCAGGTCTCCCAGCAGTTTGCGCAATGGATCCAGGCCGACCGCCAGGACAAGAATGATGCCCGTGACGACCTGCTGCCAGTAGCTGGAAATCCCCGCCAGCCCAAGGCCGTTCTGGAGAATCCCGATGAACAGCACCCCTGCCGCGGTGCCGACGACACCTCCCACTCCGCCCGAAAATGCCGTTCCACCCAGCAGCACCGCCGCCGCGGCCTGCAGCGGCAGCACCAGGGTGATCAAGGGACTGGCCGCGCCCAGCTGCCCCACCTGGACGAGCGCCGCGATGCCGGCGCACACGGCGCTCAGCGTATAAACGCCGATCAAAATGCGGGAAGTCCGGATGCCGGATAGCCTGGCCGCCTCGATGCTGCCGCCCGTCGCAAAGACGTCGCGGCCAAAATAAGTCCATCGCTGTATATAGATGCCGATGATCAGCGCGGCGATCATGATCCAGATGGCAATAGGAAGGCCCAGAAACGTTCCGTATCCTATGGCCAGGATCACAGGGTCGTCGACGGCCAGCGTGCGCGTATCGGACCAGATGTTCACGATGCCCGTGAACGCGGTCATGGAACCCAGTGTGACGACAAAGAAATTCAGTCCCGCCTTGCCGATCAGCACGCCATTCACCAAAGCGCCGCATGCCGCGGAAAACACCAGCACGATGGGGATTGCCAGCCAGCTGCTCATTCCCATGAGCAGCAGCGTCGCAAGCAAATAGCCCGAAAGGCCCATTTGCGACGCCACCGCCAGGTCGATGCCCGCGGAAACGACGACGAAGGTCATGCCCAGGGACACCACCCAAAGCACGGCGCTGCCGGTGAGCAGATTGCTGATGTTGGCGACGGAGAGGAAGCCGGGCAGCGCCGTCGAAAAAACGATGACGAGCACGATGTCGATGATGACCACCGCCGCATACCGCTCGGTGCCGCGGATGAACCGCCGCACATTGCCTTGCCGCGCGGTGCCATGCGCTTTTGTCTCAGCCATTGCGCACTCCCGACATCATCGAGGTTATTGCGTACTCGCTTGCGTCCCGGGCGGGAAGGTCGCCGACGATCCGCCCCTGGAACATCACCAGGATACGGTCGGCAAGCTGAACCACTTCTTCGAGCTCGGTCGACGCGAACAGCACGGCGGTTCCGCCGGCGGCTATCTGGCGCAGCAAGTCGTGGATCTGCGCCTTGGCCCTGACATCGACGCCGCGCGACGGCTCCGCCAGCAGCAACAGCTTCAGCGGCTTGGCCAGCCACTTTCCAATCACGACTTTCTGCTGGTTGCCCCCCGACAAGGCCGACACCGGACTGTCGGCGCCTTCCATGCGTATGGACACGGACTCGGCGACGCGATTCACCAGGGCAAGCTCCGACCGGTCGGGCCGGCTCAGCCGGAAGCGATCCGAGGTGCCGGGAATCAGCAGGTTGTGCCTGATGCTCATGTTCAGCAGCACGCCTTGCCATTTCCTGTCGGCCGGAACGAATCCGATGCCGGCCCGGATGGCTGTGTTGATGTCGGCATGGGTAATGTCCCGCCCGTCGAAAGAGATGCTGCCGCGTTCGACCGGGCGCGCGCCGTAAATCGCTTCGAGCAGCTCGTTGGCCCCCGAACGCGTCAGTCCGGTGATGCCGACGATCTCGCCGGGCTGCACCGACAGCGTGGCGTCCTCGACATATCCGGCGGTGAAGACATGTCGAAGCTGAAGACAGGGGTGAGCTGCGGGCAGACGCGACGGCGCTCGGCCGGAATCCGTCGGCGGAACGGCGTCGCCCACCATGTCCGAGACCAGGGTGTCGCGCCCGGTGTCCTTCACGCTCCGGGTCGAGATGGTGCACCCGTCCCGCAACACCGTGACTTCGTCCGCCAGATCGTAGATTTCATCCATTCGGTGCGACACCAATATCGTTGCCATGGTGCCGCGCTTGCTCGCACCCTTGACGGTGCGAAATACGGCCTGGACTTCGTCGCTGGACAGCGCGCTCGTGGCTTCGTCCAGGACCAGGATGCGCGCCCGCATCGAAAAAGCCCGGGCGATTTCCACCATTTGCTGCTGGTCGGGGCGCAGGGTTCCCACGGGCGCGTCCTCGGGCAGCTCGAGCTCGAGCGAATCCAGGACCTCGCGCGCCGCGCGAAAGACCTGCGGCCAATCGATGGCCCCGAACCTGCCGCGGGGCAGCCTGCCCATCAGGATGTTCTCGGCCACCGTCAGGGCGGGCGCCAGGGTGGTTTCTTGCGTGACGGTGGAGATGCCGTGGCGCAGCGCGTCGCGCGGCTCCGCAAAGCTTACCCGCTTGTCGTCGAGAAAGATTTCGCCCGCGTCCGGCTTGAGCTGGCCGGTTGCGATGCGCAGCAACGTGGACTTGCCGCAGCCGTTGGATCCGAGCAGGGCGTGCACGCTGCCCGGCCCCGCGATCTTGAGCGACGCGCCGCGCAATGCCTGTATGCCGCCGAAACTGCGATGCACTCCACGCAGCTCGAACAAGCTCATTGCGCTGTCTCCACGGCGTCCGCGTCGTAACCGGTGGCATAAAAACAGCGGATGCCGGATTCGACCCAATTGGGTTCGCGCCAATCGGGGTGCCTGCCGCGGATGACGGGCTCCAATGTGGCCACGACGTCGTCCTCGGGAACCCCGGAACCTTTGAGTGCGGCAACCTGCCGGCCCATGTCTGTGAGGTATCGCTCGGCGATTTGAATCAATTCGATTCCGCCGATATCGCCATGCCCGGTAACGACGGTTTTGGGCCCGAGCGCGGCAATGCGCCGCAGCACCCGTATCCACTTGTTGCCGTTCACATCCGCATCGTCGGGAGGGAAAAACGGAACGATGGGGAAGACGCCCGTTTCGACCAGATCTCCGACGAACACCACCCGCTCCTCGGGCAGCCAGACGACCTGGTCGCCCATGGAATGGGCGGGCCCCATTTCGATGAGTTCGACGGCCCGCCCCCCGAGTTCCATGGTGAGCCTGCCGTCGTACACGAGATCGGGATCGACGAACTGGACATCGACCAGGCACTTTGCCACGTGCTCGCCGAACCCCCGGAACATGTCGAGATAGCCCGGGCCCTTGGCCCGCAGCTCGTCGCGCTGCCTGCGGTTGTAAAGTATGGTCGCCTCGCCGGCGAACACCTGATGGCCGAAGCCATGCTCGGGATGGAAATGGGTAAGCGTGAGGAACAGCGGCCGGCCCTTGGCGATTTCACGGGCCTTGTCCAGCACTTTGCGGGCATTTTCGCGCCCCATGCCGGTATCCACGACAAGCACCGAGCGCTCGCCTTCTATGATGCCCAGGTTCGGCACCAGCGGTATTCGATGCTGGTCGGGAATGATCCAGACGCCATTCGCGATTTCGTGCAGGCCCGCCATATCGATGATGGGCGCGGGATTGGAGACTGCGTTTTGATCGGACATGACTATGGCCTCTCCCCCCTCCGGTTTACTGAGTTTATTCTTGTCGGAAGTTTTTAACGACCGATGGTCATTTTTGTATCATCCTAGCAAAGCGGAATCCAATTATCAATACAGGATTACACTTCGGACTACACTTTTCATGCTTGCCTGATCACCACGACACAAGGCCCGTTCATGAACAAAGCCAAGCCGGCCATCGCCATTGCCGCCATCATTGCCATCGCCGCGTTCGCCTGGTGGCGATTCGGCCACAACCCGGCGCCCAACGGTCTCGTGCTGTACGGCAACGTCGATATGCGGCAGATATCGCTGGCCTTCAACTCCAGTGAACGCATCGCCCAGGTGCTGGCGACCGAAGGCGAACAGGTCAGGCAGGGGCAGGTGCTGGCCGTGCTCGACACCACCACGCTGACGCTGCGCCTGCGCCGGGCCCAGGCCCAGGCCGACGCCCAGGAACAAGCCCTGAAGCGCCTGGAGGCCGGCACCCGTCCCGAGGAAATCGCCCAGGCCAGGTCGGCGGCCGCCGCCGCGCAGGCCCAGGCCATCCAGGCCAAAGAACAATACCAACGGCTGCGCAACGCCAGCGCCGACACGAACGGCCGGGGCATAAGCCGCGAGCAGCTGGACGCCGCCAAGGCGGATCAGGCCGTGGCGCTGGCCCGCCAGGACAGCGCCGCCAAGGCCCTGGAACTGGCCATCGCCGGGCCGCGCCGGGAAGACATCGCGCAGGCCCGCGCCCAATTGGCGGCCGCACGCGCCGACTTGGCCCTGGCGCGGCAGCAAATGGCCGACTCGGAGCTCAAGGCGCCCGTCGACGCGGTCGTGCGCAGCCGTTTGCTCGAACCGGGCGACATGGCCTCGCCGCAACGGCCCGTCTATGCCCTGGCGCTGACCAGTCCGAAATGGGTGCGCGCCTACGTTTCCGAAACCGGCCTGGGCCTGGTCAAGCCTGGCCAGGCCGCACAGGTGCTGACCGACAGCCAGCCGGATCATCCCCTGCACGGCCGCGTCGGCTATATTTCCTCGGTCGCCGAATTCACGCCCAAGACCGTCCAGACCGAAGACCTGCGCACCAGCCTGGTCTACGAAGTCCGCATCAACGTCGACGATCCGGACAACCGCCTGCGGCTGGGCATGCCCGCCACGATTCGCCTGTCCGGCGGGGACGCCGCCCCGCGGGAAGCTCCCGCTTCCGCTCCGGATTCCGGCGGGAAACCTTGATGAACGCCCCGGCGCCCGCGCTGCGCGCGCGCAATCTGTACAAACGCTTCGAGGTCAAGGAAACCCGGCAAAGCCTTTGCGCCCTGGACGACGTTTCACTGCAGGCTCAAACAGGCGCCTTGACCGCCTTGGTGGGGCCGGACGGCGCGGGCAAGACAACCTTGATGCGCCTGGCGGCGGGCCTGATGCGGCCCAGCCAGGGAGAACTGGAAGTGCTGGGCATCAACGTAGGCAATAGCCCTCAGGCGGTGCAAGACCGCATCAGCTATATGCCGCAACGCTTCGGCCTGTACGACGACCTGAGCGTGCAGGAAAACCTGGATCTGTATGCCGATCTGCACGGCGTGCCCAAAAGCGAGCGCGGGCAACGCTATGCGCGCCTCATGGAAATGACCGACCTGGGCCGCTTCACACGGCGGCTGGCCGGCAAGCTCTCGGGCGGCATGAAGCAAAAGCTGGGGCTGGCCTGCACCCTGGTGCGCTCGCCCGACATGTTGCTGCTCGACGAACCGACTGTCGGCGTGGATCCCTTGTCGCGCCGGGAGCTATGGGAAATCCTGGAACAACTGGTGCAGCAGGAGCAACTGGCCATTCTCGTCAGCACCTCGTACATGGACGAAGCGGCGCGCTGCGCCCATGTGGTGATGCTGCACGAAGGCCGCGTCCTGATCCAGGGCGGGCCGGACAGCATCCAGCAACAAGCCGACGGCTTGTGCTTTGTCGCCACGCCCCTCCCGGGCCAGCCCGCCCGCCTCCTTCAAGCCCGCCTGCTCGACGATCCGAACACCCTGGACGCCGTACCGCGCGGCGGCCAGGTGCGCTTCATCCGAACCGCGGACTGCCTGTGCCAGGGCGACCCCGGCCTGACATCCCTGCTTGCCGGCGCCCCTTGTTCGCCGGCGCCCCCTTCGCTGGAGGACGGCTTCATGGTCGTCCTGCGCGCCGGCCAGCAGCGCGCCGCGCCCATCGCCCATTCCGCCGCGCCCCCAAGCTCGAGCGAAGCCGGGTCAACGGCCCAGACCATCATCGACGTCAAGCAGCTCGTGCGCAAATTCGGCGATTTCACCGCCGTGGACAACACGACCTTCTCGGTGCGGCGCGGCGAGATCTTCGGCCTGCTCGGCCCCAACGGCGCGGGCAAGACCACCACGTTCCGCATGCTGTGCGGCCTGCTTGCCGCCAGCAGCGGCACATTGCGGGTGGCCGGCTACGACCTGCGCACCGCCGGCGCCCAGGCCCGTATGAAAATCGGCTATGTGTCGCAAAAGTTCGCGCTGTACGGCAACCTGTCGGTCAACGAAAACCTGGCGTTCTTCGGCGGCGCCTACGGCATGCGCGGCACGCGCCTGCGCGACCGCATCCACACCGCGCTGGAGCAGTTCCAGTTGTCCAGCCACGGCCAGACGCCCGCCGGCCAATTGCCCGGCGGATTCAAGCAGCGGCTTGCCATGGCCGTGGGCCTGCTGCACGAACCCGAAATCCTCTTCCTGGACGAGCCCACTAGCGGCGCCGACCCGCTGGCGCGCCGCGAATTCTGGCGGCGCATCACCAGCCTGGCCGAGCAAGACACGACCATCATCGTCACCACGCACTTCATGGAAGAAGCGGAATACTGCGACCGCGTCGTCATTCAGGACGCCGGCCGCATACTGGCGATGGGCACGCCCCGGGAAGTGCGCGCGCAGGCGGGCGGAAAACAGGACGAGCCCATGAGCATGGAACAGGCGTTCATCGGCATCGTGGAAGGCGCGCGCCGCGCCCGGCGGGATGCGGACGGCGCGGATCCGGCGGACAGCCCCGGCGGACATGCGCTCGCAGCCGGCAATACCGCGCCGAACGGGAGCCCGCCATGATCCCGGACGCGCGCGGCTTCTGGCGGCGGCTGGCCGCCCTGACCAAAAAAGAAACCCGCCAGTTGCTGCGCGACCGCGGCAATCTGCTGATGGGCCTGGGCCTGCCCATCGTGCTGATCGTCATCTTCGGCTACGGCATGAGCTTCGACGTCAAGAACGCCCCGGTCGCCATCGTCATGCAGGACAGCTCGCCCACGGCCCGGGACGCCGTCGCCGGTCTGAGCTTGTCGCCCAGCATCGCCCCGGTCATGGTCGGCACCATGCGCGGCGCCGAGCAGCTCATGGCGCAAGGCAAGGTCGATGCCATCGTGGGCCTTCCCGCCGATTTTTCGCGCAATCTGGCCCTGGGGCAAGCCCACATCCAGCTCGTCCTGCACGGCACCGATGCCAATCGGGCCCGCATCATACAAGGCTACGTCGAAGAAGCCCTGGCGCTGCGGCAGGCGAAACAGGCCGACCGCAACGCGCAAAGCCCGCCCACGGCCATGGCGACGCTGGAACCGCGCCTGTGGTTCAACGCCGCCAACACCAGCACCTGGTTCCTGGTGCCGGGCCTCATCGTGCTCGTCGCCACGCTGGTCGGTTCCTTTTTGACGGCGCTGGTCATGGCGCGCGAATGGGAGCGCGGCACGCTGGAATCGCTGTTCGTCACGCCGGTGCGCCCCATCGAAATCCTGCTGGCCAAGATCATTCCGTATTTCTGCGTCGGCATGGCCGGACTCGCATTGTGCCTGCTGGCCGCCCGTTTCCTGTTCCAGGTTCCGTTCTATGGCTCGCTGACGGCCGTCGTCGCGATCTCGATGCTTTATCTCCTGGTGGCGCTGGGCCTTGGCCTGGTCATTTCCTCGATCACGAAGAACCAGTTCATGGCCAGCCAGATCGCCCTGATCGTCAGCTTCCTCCCGGCCCTGATGCTGTCCGGCTTTCTGTTCGACCTGCGCAATATGCCCGCCGTGGTGGAGGCGCTGGGCCACGTGCTGCCCGCCACCCATTATCTGGAAATGCTCAAAAGCCTGCTCCTGGCCGGCGACATATGGCCGATGATCTATCGCCATAGCGCCGTCCTGCTGCTCTACCTGCTGCTGCTCATGACCGCGGCCCGCGCCAAGACGCGCAAGGAGCTGGAATGAACCCCGCCGCCACCGCCGCGCGGCTGCTGGCCCTGTGCCGCAAGGAGCTGCTGATCATCCTGAAGGATCCGGCCAACCGCATTCTGCTCGTCGTGCCCATCGTGCTCCAGTCCCTGGTCTTCGGCTACGCCGCCACCTACGACCTGAAGCATGCCACCTACGCCCTGCTGGATCAAAGCCACGGCGCCGCGTCGACCCAGCTGGCCGCCCGCCTGGATGCCTCCGGCGTGTTCGAACGCACGGCCACGCTGCGCAACGAGGCCGACATCGCACCAGTCATCGATGCGCAGCAGGCCCTGGCCGTGGTGCATATCGGGCCGCGCTTCGACCAGTTGCTGCAACAAGGGCAGCCAGCCCCGGTGCAGGTCATCGTGGATGCGCGCAATTCCGCAACCGCCAACAACGCCCTGGCCTATCTGGCCGGCATCATCGATCAATTCAACGCGCAATGGCGCCAGCAGCACGGCATGGACGGCCCGCCCGTCGTCATCGATACCCGCGCCTGGTACAACCCCAACCTGGATACCCGCTGGTACATGCTGCCCGCGCTGATCGCCGCCCTGAGCATGATCCAGACACTCATGCTGACCGCCCTGTCGGTGGCGCGCGAGCGCGAGCAGGGCACCTTCGACCAGCTTCTGGTCGCCCCCTATACGCCCACTGAAATCATGGTGGGCAAGGCGATTCCTCCCATTCTGGTGGGACTGGCGCAATCCGCCTTCATCCTGCTGGTCAGCGTCTTCTGGTTCCGGATTCCTTTCGCGGGCTCGCTGGCCGCCCTCTTCGGCGGGCTGCTGCTGTTCACCACCGCCATCGTCGGCATAGGCCTTTCCATTTCGGCGCTGTCGGCCACCATGCAGCAGGCCATGCTGTACGCCTTCATATTGATCATGCCGCTGATGCTGCTGTCGGGATTGGCCACACCGGTCGAGAACATGCCGCAACCCATGCAATGGTTCACCGCCGTCAATCCGCTGCGCTACGGCATCGACCTGATGCACCGCATCTATCTGGAGGGCTCGGGCCTCGCCCCCCTGTGGGGCGATACCCTGCCGCTGCTCGCCATCTCGGCCGTCACCCTGCCCCTGGCCGCCTGGCTGTTCCGCCATCGCCTGGCCTGATCCCCGGCGCCGCCCGTCACCGCACGGCGGCGCCGAAGCCGCGGCTTACAGCGAAATCAGCTTGTCCCAGGGCGACTCGCCGCTCCAGTTGATGCATACGCTTTGACGGCGCATATAGCCCTTCCAGGCATCGGAGCCCGCCGTGCGGCCGCCGCCGGTTTCCTTCTCGCCGCCGAACGCCGAGCCGACGTCCGCGCCGGTCGTGCCCATATTGACCTTGGCGATGCCGCAATCGCTGCCCGCGGCGGAAAGAAAGTACTCGATATTGGCCAGGTTCGTGCTGTGTATGCCCGAAGCCAGGCCCTGGCGAACGTTGTTGTGGATATGTATGGCTTCTTCCAGCGTATCGTAGGCAATGACCGAGACGATGGGCGCGAAGGTTTCGTGCTGGGCGCAATCCCAGCCGGGATCGACATTGGTCAAAATGGCGCCTTCCACGTAATAGCCGGGACGGTCGATGCGCTTGCCGCCGTAGACCAGCTTGGCGCCCTGCGCCACGGCGCCCTTGATGGTCTGTTCGTAATGATCCAGCGCGGCCGCGTCGATCAGCGGGCCGACCACCGTGCCTTCCTCGCGCGGGTCGCCGATCTTGATCTGGCTGAACGACTTCTTAAGCAGCTCGACCAGTTCGTCGTGCACGGACCGATGGACGATGAGGCGGCGCATGCTGGTGCAGCGCTGGCCCGTGGTGCCGATGGAGCTGAACGTCACGCCCCGGGCCGTCTGCTTCAGGTCGGCCGTTTCGTCGACGATGACCGCGCTATTGCCCGAGCATTCGAGCATGTAGCGCCGGCCCAGCGTCTCGCTGACCAGGCTTGCCACCTTCTTGCCCACGCCCGTGGAGCCGGTAAACGACACCAGGTTCACGCGGGGATCGCGCACCATGTCCTCGGCAACGGCGTCATCCTCGGGAATGAACAGCGAGAACACGCCCTGGAAGCCCAGTTCTTCCATGGCCTGGTTGGCCAGCTTCTGGACGGCAATGGCCGTAAGCGGCACCTTGGGGCTGGGCTTCCAGATGACGGTATTGCCGCCGATGGCCGACAGGAAGCCGTTTTGCGCCCAGACGGCGGCGGGAAAGTTGTACGCCGAAATCACGGCGGCCACGCCCAGGGGCAGCCACTGGTCGTACATGCGGTGCCTGGCGCGCTGCGACTGCTGAGTCACGCCGTACATCATGCGCGACTGGCCGGCGGCCAGCGTGGCCATGTCCGCGGATTCCTTGAGTTCGCTGCGGCATTCCGCCAGCGACTTGCCGGTATCCAGCGACACGATGGCGGCCAGGTCGGCCATGTTTTCGTTGATCAACTGGCCAATGCGCAGGACAAGCTCGCCGCGGCGGGGGCCCGGCACCATGCTCCAGCTTTTCTGCACATCGACGGCTGCGGCGATGATGGCTTCGTAGTCCTCCCGGGTCGATGCCGCCACTTTGGCAACGGCCTTGCCGTCGGCGGGACACACGGCGTCGAAGGCGGACCGCCCTTCAACCGGCCCCCAACCCTTGGTATGCACGTAGGTGCCGGAGTGCACGCCTTGCAGGCCGAATTTTTCCAGGGCGCTATGGGTATCGAACATGGTGACTTTCTCGGGAGTGGATAATGGTTTCATGACTATTGCTCGCTGTTTTTTTGCAGGAACCCGCCTATGGTTTCATCGGTGTGGAACACCGGCTTTTCCGCATAGTGGGGGCCATCGTAGATTTCAATCAAAACGCTGCGCTCGTGCGCAACCGTGGGGCCGTGGGCATTGCCCTTGGGATTCATGTAGAACGAGCCGGGGCGCAGGCGCAAGCCGACGTCGGTGTACTCGTAGTCGCCTTCCAGGCAATACATGAACTGGTTGGAGGCATGCGTATGCTTGACCGGAATGCGCCCGCCCTTTTCATAGTCGAGCAAGGCGATGCTGGCTCCGGTTTCCTCGTTCTTCCAAAGGACGTACTGGCGGAATCCATAATCGGGAAAGTCGATCCATTTATCCGGATCGAGCTGGTCGCGATTGATCAGGACTTCCAGCGACTTCATCGTGTTGGCGTCGAAATTCATGCTCATGTCTCCAAGGAGGGGCGACCGTCGGCCACCCATTTGTCGTATTCCCGCCGGCTTTCCGGCGTGGCGGGAAACAGGCCGAACAAAGACCGGCCCCGCGCGATATGCGCGGCGGCGAACTCTTCGTACTCGACCGCATCGAATGCCTCGTCGGCGATTTCCCCGGCCAGCGCGCGCGGTATCGCCACCACGCCCTCGCCGTCGCCCACGATGACATCGCCCGGATAGACGGCCACCCCGGCGCAGCCCACCGGGCCGTTCAACTCGATGGGGTGCATGGCGATGGGCGTGGCGGGAGGCGCGCTGCGCTGCTGATAGCAAGGCAGGCCTATCGCACGGATGGCCGGGGCATCGCGGTAGCCGCCGTCGGTCACCACGCCGCTCACGCCCCGCGCCCGCAGCCGGGCTGCCATCAGGTCGCCCATGGCCGCCGACCTTGCCATGCCCATGGCATCGATGACCAGCACGGCGCCGGCGGGGCATTCCTCGATCGCGCGCCGATGCAGATTGTCGTTGCGCCCATAGTTCGCCATGGTGTCGATATCCTCGCGCGCCGGCATGAAGCGCAAGGTATAGGCCGGCCCCACCAGTTGCGGCTGCTCGGGCGACAGCGGCGCCACGCCCAGCAGGTACACATTGCGGAACCCGCGCTTGAGCAAGGCATTGGCCACATTGGCCGTGCCCACGCGAGCCAGCTTTCGCCGGATCGCCTCGTCCAGCTGCGGTATCGCGGGCGCAGCGCCGCCCGCCGGCGCCGATGCGCTGGTTTTTTCTTCGGTATTCATGATTCACCTTTTGAGGGATCGCGGCGGCGTTTGCACTGTCGGCAATCGTCCGCCTCGTGCTTGGTCTCTACATAAAGAAATCGGCCTCGGGCTCCATGCCCCACTGCGTGGTTTCGCCCGCCGTGCCGTTGAATATCGTCGGCTGATGATCCGCATCGACCACGTCGCCGTCGGTGTAGTGCTCGATGCGGAAGCCGAATGCGTCCTTCCAGTAGTCGAAGACCTGGCTGCCAAGAAGATGGCGGCCCACGCCGCAGTCCAGCTTCCAGTTCCTGGAAACCAAGTAGTCGTGGCCGGCCATGATGGCGTCCATGTCCTGCACTTCGTAGGAGGTGTGATGCACCGTCACGGTGTCCGACTGCAGGATGAGCAGGCTGTGATGATCCACCGGCGTCTTGCCCCGGTTGCAGCGCAGGAACGTGCCGAATATCGGGCCGCTTTCGCCAGGAGGCGCGAAATAATCGGAAGGCAGCAAGCCGAACCGTTGCTTGAGCCACGCCACGGACTCGTCGTGGTTGGACACGTGCAGCACAAAGTGGCCCAGCCGGATCACCGGGCAGGGCTCGCGCCTGACCCTGATGGATGCACCGACGCGCGGCTTGGCATCGCCGGCATTGAACACATGGGAGGCGCGGGCGGGCAGCGGCTTGGCCTTGGCCCTCCCCCATACGGCATTGATCTCGAAGCCATCCGGCATCGTCATGCGCACCTGCCAGCCGCCGCCCGGCTCGGAAATGGGCTCGACTTTCGAAGACCCGCTCAGGGCCGCCAGCTCGTCGAGGTCGTCGCGGGAAGAAACTTCGATGGCCGCGCCGACGAAACGCGCCTTGGGGCCCAGACGGGTTTCGTGGATGTGATGCTGCGCCCCGGTGCCGCGCATGTACAGGGCCTTGTCGCCGCGCTCGACGAGAAACAGGCCGAAATCCGCAAGGGTCCGCTCCATGAGCGGCAGATCCGGCACTTCGTAGATTACTTTGGCAATATCGATTGCTGTAGCCATGGGTAGAACCTAAGCAAGAAAATCAAACAGGACGGATGGCGGCCGCGCGTCGCCAAGGCGCGCGCAGCACCGCATCCGCGTCATTCAAAGCGGGCCAGCCGCCCATAGCGGCCGCCATGGAACAGCAAGGGTGCGGCACGGCCTTCAAGCAGCCGCAACTCGCAGACCTCGCCCACGAACAGCGTGTGGTCGCCGCAGGGATAGGCATGCCGCAGATGCGCGCCCAACTGCAGCACCGCGCCGCGAATCACCGGCGCCCGGCCCAGCCGCTCGAACTCGGGCGAGCCTTCGGCCATGGGCTTGCCGGCGAAATGATTGCTGGTGTGCTGTTGGTCGTGCGCCAGGACGCTGATGCCGAAAAAACCCGACCGCTGGATTTTTTCGTGCATGCGCGCCGTGCAGGCCACCGACACCAGCACCAGCGGCGGCTCCAGCGAGCCGGACATGAAGGCATTGGCTGTCATGGCGTGAGCGTCGCCGTCGATTTCCGTCGAGATGACGACCACTCCGGTGGCGAACTGGCCCATGGCATCCCGGAACTGGCGCGGCGTGAACCGAGGCTCGTCCGGCAGCGGGTTGAACATGCCGGCTTGCACCCTGGACGTGGAAGTATTCAATGCAGTCATGGTTCGGCCTCCCGGCAGGTTCAGCGCTTGCTCAAAACGCTGACATCGTCGGGATTGACCAGATCCGGAACCGTCCAGCCGTTCAGGTCGTACTCGTCCATGCACGACTTGGCGAAGGCCTTGAACTTGTCCAGATTGCCCGATCCCTGCGCCGCCCAAAGATTGGTCAGGCGCGTCACGTCGTTGCTGCCGATGTAGTTGATTTCGTAAAGCTCGTGGCGCGAACCGAACTCCGTTCCGATGGCGTCCCACAAAGCTTTCATGACCTTGACGCGCTCGACGGCGTCGATGCCGCCCGAGCCGCGCACGTACTGATCCAGATAGCCGCGCACCTCGGGCTGCTTGAAATCGCTGGCGTGCGAGTTCAGGTAGATGAGGCCGCTGGCCACGATCTCTTCGATGATGTTCTTGATCTTGGGCATGGCAAGCTGGTTCATCACGCGGTACGCACCGGCGAAATGCGCATCCGGACGGATCATGCCGTTCCAGGGCTGCGCGCTCTTGGCCATGGCGTCGGAAAGCGCCCAGAAGGTATTGCGCCAGGCAATGACTTCGCCCAGCTTGGACTGGACACCGTGGAAGCCGTTGGCGCCGGTGATTTCCAGGGCGCGAGCCAGCAGGCCGGTGATGAAGTCCAGCTTGACGGCGAAACGGGTGCAGCCATGCATGGAGGCGCGCTCCAGATAGCCCGAACCGGTGTTGAACTTGTTGGAAAGCTCGACGTTGTTGTGCATGAACACGTCTTCCCAGGGGACGAACACATTGTCCAGCACCAGGATGGCGTCGTTCTCGTCCAGGCGGCTGGACAATGGGTAGTCGAAGGGGCTGCCCAGCACGGCGGCGCGGTACTCGTTGGACACGCGGCACAGCAGCTTGACGCCGGGGGCCCCGGTGGGAACGATGAACACGGGCGCGAACTTGGGATCCTGCATCGGCACCTGGGTAATATGGGCCACGAACGTATAGTGGGTCAGGGCCGAGCCGGTCGCCACGACCTTGGCGCCGCTTACGTAAATGCCCGCATCGGTTTCCTTGACCACGCGCACGAACACGTCGGAGCCGTCGGCGGTGGGGCTGGAGCGGTCGACCGGCGGATGCATGATGGCGTGGTTCACGTACCAGGTTTTTTCCTGGGCCTTGCGGTACCAGTTGCGGGCATTCTGCTCGAAGCCCTGGTAGAACCCGGCGTTGGCACCCAACGTGCCCAGAAAGCAGCCCTTGTAGTCGGGCGACCGGCCCATCCAGCCCCAGGCCATGCGCTGCCACTCGGCGATCGCATCGCGCGAGGCGACCTGTTCCTCGATATTGGCCGAAGCGCGATAGAAGCGGTGCGTAAAGCCGCCCCATTCGGTCGGCGTGGTCAGAATTTCTTTCTTGGCGGGATCATGCAGCGCGTCGTACATGCGCGCGATCATGCGCGCCGAATTGCGGAACGCCGGATGATCGGTGATCTTCTTTACGCGCTCGCCGTAGATCCAGACTTCGCGGCCGTCATCCAGGCTATCCAGATACTCCTGGCCGGTGAACGGAATGTAGTCTTTGTTCACGACGCCGCTGGACAGTTGCGTGGGTGCGTTCATAAATTTCTCCTGAAAACCTGTATGTTCAAAGCTGGACGGGCCGCCTGCGCAAACCCGCATATACCATGATGCGGCGATCGATGAAACTCAAAAACCGAGTTGCATTCTCACACCCGCCATCCTATGTGTCGAATGAATAATCACTGGCTTTTTATAACCAAGCGGTAATGGCCAGCACACTCATCCGGTTCAGGCTCGATGCGCTAGCGGCGCGTCAAGGCCATTGCAAAAATCAGAATCGCGCCGATCACCATGGTTTGCGCGTAGGCGCCTATCTGCATCAGGTTCATGCCGTTCTGCACGAACACGATCAGCAAGGTGCCCACCACCACGGCCAGGGTGCGCCCCACGCCGCCGGAAAGCGTAACGCCGGCAATCACGCAGGCCGCTATGGACTCCAGCGGCAGGCTGGCACCGATGTTCGACTCGCCGGTGTCCAGCCTCGCCGTCAGCAGCAGCCCGGTCAGGGCCGCAAGAACCCCGGCCACGGCAAAGGCGGCAATGATGACGCGCCGGGTGCGCACCCCCGACAGTTCAGCGGCGCGCAAATTACCGCCTGTCGCGTACAGATGGCGTCCATAGCGCGTCCATTCGAGCAGCACGTAAACCAGCACGACCATCAGCAATGCAACCAGCACCGGAATCGGCACGCCGTAAAGCCGCCCGAAGCCGAACGAATTGCCGAACTCGGGCGGCAGCCCGTAAACGGGAACACCGCCGCTGATGAACAAGGTAATGCCGAACACCACCGAGGACGAGCCCAGGGTCATCATGAAAGCGGGAATGCGCAACACCGCGGTTCCCCAGCCGTTGACCAGGCCAACCAGGCCGCCCGCAGCCAGACCGGCCGCCATGCCGGCGACGATGGCCAAGGTGGGTGAATCGGGCATCGCCACAAGAACCTGAGCCATGACCGTGGCGCCCACGACCGAGGCCAGGGCGACGATCATGCCTACCGACAGATCCAGGCCGCCGCAGATCAGCACGATCAACTGCGCCAGCGACACGATCAGCAGGTAGACCGACTGGCGGCCCACATTGGTCAAGTTTTCCAGGCTGAGGAAGCCGGGCGCGAAAATGGAAAAAATCACCAGGGAACCAATGAACAGGAACAGCAGGACGGCTGTCGACCTGTGCTGGCGAAACCACGGCAGGACTCCGGACTTCGCGCTGGGATTAGCGGGCGTGGCGCTTTTGGCTATTGTCATAGTATTCATGGGAAAGCTCATTCAAAAAAACTGCTCGAGGATGGCGTGTTCGTCGAACTCGTCACGCCCAAACCCGGCAACCGTGCATCCGTCGCGCATGACCAGCAGACGGTGCGACATCCCGAGCAGCTCCGGCAGGTCCGATGAAATCAGCAGGATCGCGGCGCCCCTGGCGCTCAGCTCGCCGAAATATTTATAAATGGCCTGGCGCGCGCCGACGTCCACGCCCACCGTGGGCTCGTCGAAGACATAGACATCGATGTCTTGCGCCAGGCCTTTGGCCAGCAAGGTTTTCTGCTGATTGCCGCCCGAAAAATTGGACACGGGCTCATGCGCCCGGGAAAATGGAAACTCGACCTGCCTGGACAACTCGGAAACCAGCTTGCCTTCCTGACCCGGCTTGCGAAAAAAGCCGCGATTGCGGCCGAACATCAGCGACGACAGGCCGATGTTGTCGAACGCCGAACGCATCATGGCCAGGCCGTCGTGCTTGCGATCCGCCGGCGAATACCAGAGTCCGGCCCGAATGGCATCGGCGGGATGACGGAAAACGACTTTGCGGCCGTCCAGATGAACTTCGCCGGAAGCGGTTCCAACAGCGCCGAATATGGCCTGGCCCAGTTCGCTTTTACCGCAGCCGACCAGACCGGCCACCCCCACGATTTCACCGGCCCGAACCTCGAGGCTGGCATCCTTTACCCTCCCGCAAACGCTGGACACGTGCTTCAGTTCCAGGCGGATACTGCCCGGTCGCCTCACGCATTCGGGATAGATATCCGAAGCGGTGCGCCCCGTCATCAACTCGATCAGCGCGTCGGCCTCGGTATCGGCGGGCACGGTCGCCACCTGGCGGCCGTCGCGCAACACGGTCACCGTATCGCCGATTTCCGGTATTTCGTGCATGCGATGGGTGATATACACAATCGAGGTGCCTGCCGCCTTCAAGCGGCGCACCAGGGCGAAGAGCGCCTGCGTGTCGTGCTCGGTCAACGATGCGGTGGGCTCGTCCAGGATGAGCAGGCGCGGCGCCTGCCCCACGGCCTTGCAGATTTCCACCATCTGCTGCTTGCCCCGCGACAACTGGGATACCAGGGCATCGGCGTCCAGTTCGAATCCCAGGTCGGCAATGAGCCTGGCCGCCTTGGCCCGCATGACCGACTTCGCCAGGAACCCCAGGCCGCCGACCGACTCTTCGCCCAAGGCGATATTGTCGGCGACGCTGAGATGGGGAATCAGGGAAAACTCCTGAAACACCGCGCGGATGCCCAAGGCCCGGGCTCGCGCGACCGTTGCCAGCTCAACGCGCTCGCCCATGACTTCGAGGTGGCCGTCACTGGGCTGGTTGGCCCCGGCCATCATCGAAATCAGCGTGGACTTGCCCGCCCCGTTCTCGCCAAACAGCACATGCACCTCGCCCGGCATCAAGTCCAGGCCCACGCCTTGCAAGGCCTGGTGGGCGCCATAGCGCTTGCCCAGGCCGCAAGCCTTGAGCACCGGCACGCCGCCCGACGCAAGCGCGTCCGGGGCGGCAACAGCCGCCTGGCTCATTTTGCCGTGACCTTGAAGACGGGCTTGAAGCCATTGGGCGCCAGCACGGTATTGATCGGCAGATCCTTGGCTTCGGCCTTCTGGTACACGTGTCCCAGCGGGCCGACGTTGCGCAGCACGTCTTTGTTCTCGATCAGGCGGACAGCCTGGTCGACGGCAATGCGTCCCACCAGCACCACGGGCGCCATGCCCGCCGCTTCGATCCGGCCCGCCTTGACACCCTCGTACACGCCCGGCGTCGTGTAAACGGAAACCACCTTCACCTTGCCGGCCAGGCCCCGTCCGCGCAATACCGGCACGGCGGCTTCGGCGGTGACCGCCGTGCCCACGACGTAATCGAGATCCTTGTGGGTCTGCAGCAAATCTTCCACCAGGCGCGCCTGCACTTCTTTACCCGTGTCGCCGTACTTGGTCTCCACGATTTCCACGGCGCTGCCCTGGATGCCCTTGAGGAAGCCCTGGTTGAACAGCTCTACCCAGCCCGCGCCCGCCGGGCCCGGCAGCCAGGCGACCTTGACCTTGGGACTGCCCGCGGGATGCTTCTTGGCCAGATACTGGCCGGCGCGGAAGCCTTCGTCGCTGGGAATGGTCAACACATGCGCGTCGACGTCCTTCGAGGCGATGCCGTTATAGGCGTCCACCACATACACGCCTTTTTTCTTGAGATCGGCCACGAGATTGTTCAGCCCATCCTGCGAGATCGAGCCGATGACCACGGCCTTGGCCCCGCCGGCCACGCAATTTTCGATCTGCGAAATCTGGTTGTTGAGTTCGGTATAGCCGCCCGCATCCATGACCTGCAGATTCACGCCCAGGCGCTTGGCCTCCTCGACGACGCCGTAGTCGGCGGCCAGCCAGAACGAATCCTTCATATGCGGGAACGACACGCAGACATTCCAGGGCTTCTCGGCCTTGGGCAGGGCCTCGTACTTGGCCGGCGTGCGGCTGCCGTCGGGGTTCATCATCTCGACATCGAGCGGATACCAGGCCGCGTGCGCCGCGACCGAGCCCATCAGAAGCGCCGCCGCTCCCGCTGCCTGAAAACCCATCATCAATTTTTTCACTTCCCGTCTCCTTGTTTATCGGCCGGCTTGCGGAAACCAGAAATCCCGCGACGAGCCGTTATGCAATCGCAATTGCGATGGCGTAGTTTCTGACGAGGAAAAGGTTAGGTCTATTGAATTCTGACGTGGGATTTATTACCATAAGGTTATATAAGACTCGGCGCAGCACCTCATGGCCAAGCTAAATTGGTACATCCGTTCCAACCTCAAGTTCAGCCATCTCCAGCTATTGGTGGCCCTGGACAACTTTCGCAGCATCGGACGCGCCGCCGGCTACCTCAACGTCAGCCAGCCGGCCATCTCCAAGGCCCTGGCCTCGCTGGAGGCAAACCTAGGGTTTCCCCTATTCACCAGAACAACACGCGGCATGGAACCGTCCGAGTACGGCGAGTGCCTGGTTCGGCACGCGCGCGACATCCTGCGGCGCATGGTCAGCATCGAGGAAGAACTGCTGGATATTGCCGAAGGACGCATCGCCCGCATCTCCATGGGCGTGCTGCCCGCGGCGGCGGGGGTGCTGGTGCCGCGCTTCGTCACCGACCTGAACAAGAGCAATGCCGACATCACCCTGTCGATCCGCGAAGGCACCATGGACGCCCTGGTGCCCATGCTGCGGGCCGGCGACATCGACTTCGTGCTCGGCAACCTGCCCCTGCGGCCCCTGGGCGCCGAATTCAAGACCGAGCTTCTGTATGAAGATCCCATCGTGGTGGTCGCGCGCAAGGACCACCCCCTGACGAAAATCGACAATCTGCAGTGGGACGCGCTGTCGGGCTGCTCCATGATCCTGCCCACCCAGGATGCCTCCACCCGCGCATCCATCGACGACTTCCTGGCCCGGCACGCCGTCGATATTCCGCACCAGCACCTGGAATCGCTGTCGACCTTCACGAATGTGGGCGTCCTGCAGTTCACCGACGCCGTGGCCTTCCTGTCACGCGTGCTGGCCGAGCATTTTCAGCGCATGGGCCTGCTGGCGATGCTGCCGCTGGGCCTGCCCGACACCTGCATCCATGTCGGGCTTACCTGGATGGCCGACCGCAAGACGACCAAGGCCCACGAAAGCGTCAAGGAACAGATCCGCAATACGCGCGACGCGCTTCTCAGCCAGCTCTCGGCCTAGGGCCTGGCGCGGAGCAACGCCTGGGTCACTGGGCCGCGCCGGGCTCCGGAACGTACACGACGGTGCCGTCCTTCATGCGGTAGGCCACGCCGGCCTTGGAGCCCTCGCCCTGCCCGGTCTGCCCGTTGGCTTTGTAGCGCTCGATCTTCTCGCCCTTCTTGACGATCATTTCCATCGTTTCCTTGCCCGGATCCGTGATGATGGTCACGTCTTTCTTCGTGAAGGGATCCAGCAAGGGGTTCTGGGCGATCGTGATCAGCAGCGCCGCAATGATCACCAGGAAGATGTCGATCAGGTTCACGACCGACAGGATGGGGTCGTCGGACTCCGTTTCCTCCAGGAACTTCATGCTGTCTTTCTCCCGGCCGCCCGCGCGCCGAAGCCGGCCGGCGCCTGCAGCCAGGCCAGTTCCTCGGCCAGCCAGCGGCGCTTCACGGAAACGATCCAGTAGGTAATGGCGGCGGCGATGAGCGCCAGGATCACCGCCGAAAAGGCAATGGCCAGGTTTTCCGACACCGAAGCCAGATTGCCGTCCGACAGGCCCTTCAACGCCGGCCCCATGGGGATCATGGTGGCGACCAGGCCCAGCATGGGTGTCACCCGGGTGACGATGCGCGGCACTTCCAGCAGCTTGTGCGCGGCCACGTCCAGATCGTCCTGCGAGGCATCCGGATTGGCATGGGCCCAGCGCAGCAGCTCGAAGCTGCGCCGGCGATGCGACGTGTCGTCGATGGCCTGGCCGCGGCGCTGGGAATAAGCCACCGCAAAGGCGCCCAGCGCATACAAGGCATACAGGAACAGCACCGAAATGGCCACCAGCGTGGGAATCAGGAAGATCTGCCCCACCTGATACATCAGACTTTCAAGAATGTGACTCATGCAACTTCCTTTTCAGTACAGCAATAGAAATAAATTCGTTGCGGGCATGCTTGCCCGCAACCGGCGTGCGGCCAACCGGATCCGCGGTGGTCACGCCGGCCCCGCCCTGGCCTGCCGCCGACGCTAGCCCGCCTGCACGCGCACGGGTCGCGCCTGGCGCCAGGCGCCCGCGACGACGACCAGCAGCAAAAAGGCCAGCACGAAATACAAGGTGTTGTCGGGCTCGGCGTTGGCCCCGGCTTTCTCCAGCTTCATGCCGGTGACCTGTTCCAGGGCCGCATCGTCCGGCGCTGGCGGCTGCGGCGCCTGAAGCTGTTCGGGCGCGCGGTTCGCCTGGGCCGGATCCTGCTCGGGCGACGCCAGCATCTCGGCCTTCACCGGCTCGCCGGCCGCCACATATTCCAGGAAGCGGGCGTTGTCGCTGCGCACGTCGTAGCGCGCCGCCAGGTCGTTGTAGCGCTCCTTGAGCATCTGCACGGTTTGCGGGTCGGCCCGCCAATACCCCTGGCGCGCGGCCTCCAGCATGCGTTCCATGGTCTGGGCCAGCGCATGCGGGTTCTCTTTCTCGAACCACTCCTTCAAGCCCAGCTCGTATTTGTCGTTGACATACACGTCGACCATTTCCTGCCATTGATCATCGCGCACGATTTCGCGCGCCACCGAAGTCCAGCCCCAGAAATTATTGGTGGCGTCCAGCACGCTGAGCGTTCCGGCATAGCCTTCGGCCATCAAGGCCTTGATATAGCCCGGATGGAACTGGCGCGTGGCCAGCTCCTTGGCCAGAAAGCCGGCCGCGCCCTCGACCTTGCCGGCGCCGCCGCCGCGCAGATTGGAGATGTACAGCTCGGGCGCCTTGCCGTCCAGGCTGCGTACCGCCAGGCCGATGCCGCCCAGGTACTGGAAGGGGTCGTCGGTGGTCAGCATGCCGTAGGTATTGGAGGTGCGCGACAGCACGGCGCCTTCCGTGCCGCGCAATTGCTCGGCATACAGATTGGCGGCGCTGCCCGCCACGCCTTCCGCCCCCCATTTGCTTTCGTCGGGGCCGTAGGCGAATTTCATCCTCGACAGATAAAGCGCGGCCAGCTTTTTGTCGCCCTCTTCCTTGCCGTTCCAGGTGTCGGTGGCCAGCGTGGCATCGTCCAGGCCCGTGCCGTATTGACCCGATGCCGACGAGAAGATCCGGGTCTGTCCCGCCAGTTTCGCGTCGCCCGGCGCCACGCCTTCCTGCCTGAGCTGGGCCTCGATGCGCGTGGCGTTCTCGGCAACCGGATTGTCGGCCTCCTCAGCCAGGGCCGCCAACTGCGCCGCGTGCGCCAGTTGCTTGAGCACGTTGGGGAAGTGATCGCGATACAGGCCCGTGGCCGACAGCACCACGTCCACGCGGGGGCGGCCCAGCGTCTTGCGGTCGACCAGCTCCACACCGACCACGCGGCCGCCCTTGTCCCAAACCGGCTGCACGCCCATCAGCCACAAGGCCTGGGCTTCGAGCAGGCCCTGATGACGCATGGTTTCCACCGACCACAACGAAAACGTGAGCTTGCGCGGCAAGTGCCCGCTGGACTGGCGATGCGCTTCCAGCAATTGCTCGGCCGCCTGGCGGCCGGCTTCCCAAGCCTGCTTGGTGGGCACGCGCGAAGGGTCGAACCCATACAGATTGCGGCCCGTCGGGTAGGCCTCGGGATTCTTGATGGGATCGCCGCCATACGAGGTCGGGATGTAGTGGCCGGCCAGCGCTGCGATGACGGCCGGCATTTCGTTGGCGGCGCCGATATCGGCATACCAGCCGCGAGCCTGTTCGAGCATGGCCTTCAATTGCGGCGATACCTGGCCGGGATCCTGGCCATCCACCACCACTTGCTTAAGCAGCGCATACGGCGCCGTCGCGGCCAGCTTGTCGTAATCGCCAACGACCGCCTCGTCCAGGTCGGCTTGCGCGGCGCCGGCGTGAGCGGCGGCGGCCTCCCAGAATGGATGGCCCAGCATCAGCAGCACGGTGGACAGTCTGTGCTTCGTCTCGGGCGCGCGGCCCAGGGTGTGCAGCCCCAACGGCTGCGCCGTCTGGGCCAGCTCGTGCAGATGGCTGTGCAGAACATCGATGAATGCCGGGAACTCGGCGGCGGCGCGTTCGCGCGTCCAGCCCAGGTCCGGCAGTATCCGTTCGCTGACGGCCCGCTCCAGCAGGTCGGCCTTGATCTGGTCGCGCACCGCGCCTTCGCCCTGGTTCAGCCATTGATGCAGCAGGTTGTGGGTTTCGGTCAGGGCATCGTGCAGCCCGGCGGGCTGGAAGGGCGGCGGCTGATGGCTGACGATGACGGCCCGGCCGCGGCGCCGCGCCTGCTGGGCTTCGCCGATGTTGTCGGCAATGTACGGATACACCACCGGCACATTGCCCAGCGCCAGCATGGGATAGTCGTACACCGACAGGCCCCGCTCCTTGCCCGGCATCCATTCCTGCGAGCCGTGCGTGCCGAAATGCACGAAGGCATCGGAATGCTGCTGCTCGCGCGCCCACAGGTAAGCGGCCAGGTAGAAATGCGTGGGCAGCGCGGAAGTCGAATGGTACAGCGCCTTTTCTTTTTCCTCGGACTGATCGCTGCGCGGCGGCTGCGGCATGATGGCGATATTGCCCAGCAAAAGGCGGGGAATCACGAAATACGCCTTTCCGCCCTCGTGCACCACCATGCGCGACTTCTCGGGCTCGCCCCAGCGTTCGAGCATCTCGCTGCGCACTTTTTCGGGCTGCGCATCCAGCCAGCGCACGTAATCGGCCACCGGCAGGCGGGCCGCCAGGCCGTCGTCCAGCAAGGGCTTGAGCATGTCGGGACGGTACTGCGGCGCCAGCAGGCGCTGCAGTTTCTCGATCAGCGCCGTCTCGTCGATGGGCTGCGTGGCGTAACCGGCTTCCTTCATGGCGGCCAGCGTGCCCATCAGGCTGTGCGGCAGGTTCATGAAAGAGGCCGACAAATTCTTCTCGCCCGGAGGGTAGTTCCAGAAAAACACGGTGACCTTTTTCTCGGCATTGGGCTTGTGCTGCAACGCGACCAGCCGCAAGGCCTTGCCCACCACGGCATCCATCTGCGGCGCAATGGGCGTGAGCTGCTGGTCCTGAGCGTCGAAGGCCGAAGCGATCTGGATATCGGTGATGCCCGTGTATTCGGCCTGCGACATGTAGAAAGGCACGTCCATCATCTGCACACCCTGCGGGTCGGCCTCCCATTGCTTGGCGTCGCCGCGCCGGTAGGGCGTGGCCTGGATGACGGGGATGCCCAGTTTTTCGAATTCGGCGCGCGGCCCTTCGGTGCTGAGCATGATGCGGGTGCTGATCAGGACACTGGCCAGCGGCCGGCCTTGCGGCGCCAGCATGCGCAGATTGGCGGTGTCGTCGGACGTCGGGTAGTAATAGGCGATGGGGACGGCGCCGGCGGCTTCCACGCGGGCGATGATGTCGTCGACCAGCCGGGTCTGCATGGCCGAAACGTATTGCTGATGGAAGGAAATGCCCACGATCGGCGCGTGCTTGCCCGGATCCACGCCTTTCCACTTCAAATACGCCAGCGTATCGGTAAACAGCAGCCCCGGCGCCTTGGGATGGTAGATGGCGGTTTCGGGAAACTTGACCGGGTCGGCGATGCCCCGGGGTTCGCGCCCCGCCAGCAAGGCGGCGACCGTGGCGAAGAAGTTCTCGAAGTTCGAGCGCCCGCCATTGGAGTAATAGTCGGCCAGCCGCACGCCCATTTCCTTGCTCAAGCCGCTGGCCGACGGCGACTTGTCGTACAGCCAGGCCATGGGAACCTTCAGGCCGGGCAATGCCTTGACCAGCTTGGCCCGCACCGCGCTTTGCTGATAGGTGTCCACAAAGACGATGTCGTAATCGTTGAACAACCCTTCGTCCACGTCGGCGGGCAGGTCGCTGATGTAGCGGTAGTCCACCTTGATGCCATAAGGCTGCGCGATGGCGCCGAGCACCTGGAACTTGCCGGCCGGCACGTTGCTGGTGGTCAGGAACAAAGCCGTCGCCGCCGGCGCCGCCATGCTGGCGGCGGCCAATGATAAACCCGCGGCAAAAACCATTGCCCGCCGCGCATAGGCGCCCCATCGCCGAATCTTGTTGAACATTGCAATGCCTTAAATGCGCATTGCCGCCGAAAGCCCTCGCCGTCCAGCCGCAATGCTATCCGGGCCGGCTCGGGCTCCGCCTTTCGAAATGCACGGCCTGCCTCGAGGTCGCGTATCGGTTCGGCCTGGCGCCCTGCCATTCCCCATTATTTTGATTTCAGGAAACCGCCGGACAAGCCGTCCCGCAACGTGCCCCGTGGCTTTCCCAGGCCACAGATATTATCATAATGATAATGATTCTTAAAACTATTAATTGGCAATCAAAAAGCGGCACGGAAAGGTACGGGAAAGCATCACACGGCTTAGTCGGCGCAAAAACCTTTACCCCATCACAGAGAAACGCCGCGTCGCGGCACCCGCACCGCGCCGCCATGGACGGGCCGGATCAGGTTTTTCCATTGCCCAGCTTCGTCGACATGGCGATTCCGCCCAATGCGCACAAGCCGGTCGCCACCCAGGTCCACTGCCAGCCGCCGGCCTGGGTCGCCACCCAGGCCACCAACGGAGGGCCGGCAAACTGGCCGAAGGCCGAGCATTGCTGCAGCCAGCCAATGGATGTCGACGTCGCGCGCATCGAAGGCGCCAGCCGTATGCCCAGCAGGAAAAGCGTGGTGGGAATCAGCCCGCCCACGCCCGAGAACAACAGCACGGAAATGAACTTGGCGGTGGCGGGGATATCGAGGGCAAAGGCGCAAAACGCGCCGACCGCCATGACGGCAAACCCGGTGCACAGCAAGACGGGAGGCTTGACGCCGCGCTGCAGCAAGCGCCCCGCCGCCAGATTGCCAAAGGCGTTCGAACCCGCCACGATGGCCGTCATGACGCCAGCCGCCGTTCCCGAAATGCCGGCGGCGACATAGATGGAGGGCAGAAAGCCGATGACAGCCACCCACTGCCCCGAATAGGCGCCGAAGCAAAGCGCCGCGAACCAGATATTGCGCGAAGTCAGGGTGGCCTTGACGATGCCCCAGCCCGAATCCGCCGCAGGCCGATCAGGCTGCGGCCCGGCGGCTCTGGCGGAATCGGGCGGCACCCATCGGGCAATGGCAACCAGCATCAGGAAAGTCACCGCGGCCATCAGCCACCACAGCAGGCGCCAATCGGCCAGGCTCAGCAGCCAGGAACCGAACAACAGGATAATGACGGTGCCGATAGGCATGTAACAGCCCCACACTCCCAGCACCCGCGCCAGCACCGAAGGCTGAACCAGACGGCGGATGAGGCCGGGCGCGGGCATCGTCACCATGAGGAAGCCACAGCCCTCCAGGGCCCTGAACACCAGCAGCGCCGTCTTGTCGCCGAAAACCGTGCCGCAGGCCGAAGCCGCGCTCAACAACAGCAAGCCCACCAGCACACAGCGCCGCAGGCCGATCTTCTCGGCGAAGAGCCCCACAAGCAGGCCCAGGGTCATGCCCGCCATCTGCACCAGGGAAAGCAGGAATCCCGACTCCACCAGGCTCAGGCCCAGTTCTTTTTGCAGCTCCGGCAGGGCGGGCGGCAGCTTCCAGATATGCAAGGCCGCGCATATTCCCGCCAATACGACGAGGTAGGCGGCCTGATTGGACGAGTTGGCGGGAGCATTGACGGTAGCCTGCATACGGTTTCTTGGATTTCTACGATTAAGGGAGCGCCGACAAGCGCATTAAAACACGGCATGCACCCTATGTTCGTAGCCACCGCCGCCAGGCGCGGCCCGATCGAATCATGCGCTGGACGCCGGTATTGTGGCACACTGTCGTAACATGCCAATTTATTAAGTACACAAACAATATCCATGCAGCCGCAACAGAACACCCCCCAGCCAAACGCCGCTCCCTCCCGCTCCACCGGCGGACTGATTCTGGTGATCGCGCTCATGCTGGTGGCGGCCAACCTGCGTCCCGCCCTGATCAGCCTGGGGCCGGTTCTCGACTCGGTTCAGAACAGCCTGCACTTGTCCGCCTCGGCCAGCGGCTTTCTCATTACCCTGCCCATTCTGTGCTTCGGCATCTTCGCGCCTTTCGTCCCCAAGCTGCTGCGCTACCTTTCGAGCGAACGCATCATTTTCCTGAGCCTGCTGCTCCTGGCCTTCGGCATTGCGCTGCGCAGCCTGTTCGGCGTCACGGGCCTGTTCGCCGGAACACTGGTTAACGGCGCCAGCATCAGCATCATCATGGTTCTGCTGCCCAGCATCATCAAGCGCCACTTCCCCACCCAGGCCGGCATGATGATGGGGCTGTATTCCACGGCCCTGTGCCTGGGAGCGGCCATCGCGGCCGGCGCCACCGTGCCCATCCAGAACCTGCCCGGCAGCGGCTGGCGGTTCGCGCTTGCCTTCTGGCTGATTCCGGCCCTGATCACCGCTCTCATCTGGTGGCCCCAGATCCAGCCCGGCCGCACACAGCAGGCCAAGGCCCGGGCACCAGCCCCCCGACTGCGCTCCAGCCCGCTGGCCTGGCAGGTCACGCTGTTCATGGGCCTGCAATCGGCCATCGCCTATTGCGTTTTCGGCTGGCTGCCTTTCATTCTCATCGACCGCGGCCTCACCCAGGTCACCGCCGGCCTGGCGCTGTCGGTGGCCATGGGCACGCAGTTGATCACGTCGCTGTGCGCGCCCTGGCTGGCCACCCGTGGCAAGGATCAGCGCTGCGCGATCGGCGTGCTGGTCATCATGACGCTGATCGGGCTGCTGGGCCTGATCTACATGCCGCTCAGCCAGGTATGGCTATGGACCACGGTCATGGGCCTGGGGCTGGGCGGCGTGTTCAGCATTGCCCTGGCCTTGCTGGTGCTGCGCTCCCCCACGCCGCAAATCGCGGTCGCCCTGTCGGGCATGGCGCAGGGCGTGGGCTATATCGTCGCCGCCGTCGGCCCCTTCGCCGTGGGCCTGCTGCACGAGCTCACCGGCAACTGGCATGCCGTCGCGGTGTTCTTCACCCTGCTGCTGACAGGCAGCTTCCTGTTTGGAATGGGGGCGGGGCGGTCCATTTACGTCGGCATGGAAAAGCCGGCGAAAAGCTGAAAGCCCCCACGCGGCGCCGCTAGCGCGGCTTGCTGCCCCCCGAGGGGGTGCGGTTTGCCTTGGGGCGGCCCGGCGGCAAACCGGGCCCCCACGCTGTACGGTGCAGGATCTAGGCCGCCGTGCTGGCCGCCACGTCCTTCAGCGGAATCGCCGGATCGGCCGCCCTGTCCATGGGGATGGGCGTGCGCGCCATGATGAGCTTGCGGGCGGCGATATGGTCGGCGGCGGCATTGATGGACTCGACCGACGTCAGGACATCGCCCTCGAAATACAGCACCGAGAACTTGTCCTGAGCGGGGTCGCCGCGCACCACGCGCACATGATCCTGCTCGGGCACGCCCGCTATCTGGATGCGCACAGCGCCCTGATCCGACCAGAACCAGGGCAGGGCCGCATAAGGCGCCAGCTTGCCGGCAACGGTAAGCGCCGCGCAGCGCGCCTGGTCGTTGGCATTCTGCACCGACTCCAGGCGGATCCGCCGCCCCAGCGCCGCCGATGGAAACGCCGTGCAGTCGCCGATGGCCAGGATGGCCGGATCGCTGGTGCGCATATGGGCGTCCACCACCACCCCGTTCTCGCACTCCAGGCCGGCCTGGCGCGCCAGATCGTCGTTGGGCACCGCGCCGATGCCCACCACGACGACGTCGACGGGCAAGTATTCATTACCCACCCAAACGCCCTTTACCGCGTCTCCCTGAACGTCGATGCGGTCGATGGTGGTTTGAACGCGAATATCGACGCCCGCCGCGCGGTGCTTTTCCAGCAGATAGGCGGACACTTCCGGCGAGGACGAACGCCCAAGCAGCCTTGGCGCCGCTTCGAACAGGGTTACCGACTTGCCCAATTGCGCCGAGGTGGCGGCGATTTCAAGGCCGATGAAGCCGCCTCCGACCACCAGCAGATTCTGCGCCGATTGAAGGCGCTCGCGCAGGCGAACCGCGTCGTCCAGCGTGCGCAGGGTAAAGACATTGGCATGTCCGCCCTCGAACAATGGCAGGGTGCGTGCCCGCGTGCCCGTGGCCAGCACCAGCACGTCGTAGGGTAGGCGCTCGCCGCCATCCAGCCCGATGGTCTGGCTGGCGCGGTCGATGTCGGTCACCCTGCTGCTCAGGCGCACGACAGCATTGTGATCGGCATAGTAGCTGGCCGCGCGCAGCAGCGCCGCCTCGGGCGCGGCATCTTTCAGGTAGGTCTTGGACAAAGGCGGGCGCTGATACGGCAAATGAGATTCATCGCTGACCAGCAAAAGTTGAATGTCTTCTTTCGATTCGATCATGCTGGCGCAAAATTGCGCCGCCGCATGCCCCCCGCCCACTACGACTATCCTCTTCACCGCGCCACTCCTTTCTGATCCATTCATTGATGACCGCTCGCCCGCCGGCCCAATCCAGCCGACGTCACGAAACCTACCGGCCTTCCCGGCCTGCCAGGTGTTCATGCACATAGGCCGCCGTCGCCTTTTCGACATTGGGCAGGTTGGTGTGCAGCCGATGCAGCAGTTTAATCAAAACCTCGGTTTCTTCAGCCGAGATGCACGAAAGCAGCGCCCTCTCCCGCTCCAGCGCCACCTTCTTGATCTGGTCGTGCTTGTCGCGCCCCGCCTGGGTAAGCGTGGCGTAGCGCACCCGCCCATCCGCAGGGTCGGTCGAAAACGTGATCAAGCCTTTTTCATACATGCTCTTGAAGCAGCGGCTGACCGAGCCTTTGTCCATGCCGATCAATTTGCACACCATGTTGACCGATACCTTTTCGTCGATGGCCAGCATGACCAACACACGCCATATCTCGATGCCCACCCCGAAATGCTTGCGATAGACCGCCGCCGCGCCCGATGCCATCTTGGTGGCGATGAAGGTGAAATACGCGGGGGCATAGTGGCCCAGGTCGATGCCGCTCGAAGTCCAGCCGACCGATCGGGAGCGGGCGGCCGCCTTGTCCGCCGGCGCAGATCGCCTTTTGGCGGCGAGCGGCCTCGATCCGCCCCCGGCGGCGCTCATGGTGCTTCGTACGTCCTGCTCTGCGGGCGGGCAAACATCTTTCTTCATCGTCGAAAAAATCCAGCAGCAGAGCCGCTGTGGCTATTGCTGCGTTTCAGGCAAATAAACCGTAATAGTATCGTGTTCGTCCTTGACGACCAGCTGACACCCCAGGCGGCTGGTTGCCTGCAAAGGGCTGGCCGTGCAGTCCAGCATTTCCTGTTCGGGCGGGCTGATGGGCGGGAACTTGCCGCTGTCGGCCTCGTCCACGTACACATGGCAGGTCGCGCACATGGCGGCCCCGCCGCATTCGCCCACGATGCCATCGAGCCCGTGATTCACGGCGGCCTGCATGACGCTGGTACCCGCCGGAACCTCCAGCTCGGTGATCGAACCCGAACTATGCACATATTTTACGTTAACCACTTCTTCATCCTTTCAAGCTTCGGCTTCCCGGCTGGCTGATGCGCAAGCTTGAACCCGGCACGTTCCCGCGGGTTCAGCTTCATGGATCAACCAGACGGAACTCCGGCAAATCAATGTGGAATCAAACGAATGGGCAGCGATTCCAATGCCCTCAAGGTATTGTTCAAGCGGCGCACGGGCTCGCCCATGATTTCTATGCGCTTCACCCGTTTGGCCAGCGCGGAAAGAATCAGTTCGCCTTCCAGGCGCGCCACGGTTTGTCCGACGCAGCCATGGATGCCCGAGCCGAAAGCCATGTGGCCCACCGGCTTGCGCTCGATGTCGAACACGTCGGGGTTGGGCCATTGACGGCCATCGCGGTTTGCCGCGGCCAAAAAGAAAATGACCTTGTCGTTTTCGCGCATGGGCACGTCATAGAACTCCAGCGGCTTGTTCACCGTGCGGAAGAACGTTTGCACCGCCGACTCGAGGCGCAGCGACTCCTCGAAGGTCTGGCGGGCCAGCGCGGGCGCCGCCACCAGCTTGGCGTACTGGTCGGGAAACATGGCCAGGCAATACATGGCGTTGCCGATGCCGTTGACCGTGGTGTCGACCCCCGCCGACAGGAAGGAGCGAACCAGCAAGGGCGCGTCTTCGGGGGGAATCTCGCCCGCGTCGGCAGCCTGGTAGACCAGGTCGCCGAACCCGCCCGGGCGCAGCTCGGAGCGCTGGCAGTGATCCATGATCCACTCGCGCACCGGTTCGTAGCGCTTGACGGAATCAAGAAACACGTGATTGCGCGGGCCGAACGCATTGAACACCATGTCCCCGTACAGCAGCAGCGTTTCGCGCCCCTCTTCGGCCAGGCCCAGCGCATCGGGAAAGACCCGCAGCGGAAACACCTTGGCCAGATCCTTGATGGCGTCGATCTCGCCCTGTTCGACCAGGCGGTCGACCAGCTTGTTGGCCTGGACCTCGAACTCGGCCTTCACGGTCTGCATCATTTTGGGGGACAGGATGCGGGAAAGAACCGTGCGCGAACGCGTATGCAGCGGCGGGTCGGCCTCCAGGATGAGGCTGGGCGGACGAAAGGGCTTTTCGGTGCGGAAGTTGGCAAGCCCCACCCCCGCCGAGGAGATAAAGCTTTCCCAATCGTTCAGCCCCGCCTTGACCGGCTCGTGGCGCGCCACGCCCCATAGCTGGTAAGGCTCCAGCCAGACAACCGGGCCGGCCTCGCGCATCTGCTCGTGATACGGATACGGCATGTTGAGAAAATCGTCGGAAAACGGATCGATGTCCAGACGCGGCGCATCGATGTCGTCCCGGATCAGGGTTTGGGTTTCGCTCATGGCTATCTCCTGCCAAAAAAATTCATTCGTCTAAGCCGGCGCATGCGCCACGGCAACATGACGATCCACGATGCTGGGGTCGGCCAGCAGTTCGGAGGTTGGGCCCTCGTGAACCACCGCGCCATGATCCAGCACCACCGCCCTTTGGGCAAAATGAAGCGCTTCCTGCACTTTCTGTTCTACAAACAGGATGGCGACGCCTTCCTCGCGGCTGAGCGTATCGAAAGCGTGCATCAATTCTTCGCAGATAATGGGCGCCAGGCCTTCCAGGGGCTCGTCCAGCAGCAACAGCCGCGGCCGCCCCAGCAAGGTGCGCGCCACCGACAGCATTTGCTGTTCTCCGCCCGAAAGCTCGGTGCCGCCATTGTTGCGGCGTTCGTGCAGCCGGGGAAACAAGCGGTAGGCGCGATCGACGTCGCGGGCCGGCCGGCTGCGCAGGCCCGCGATGAGGTTTTCCTCGACGCTGAGCGAAGGAAAGACGTCGCGCGTCTGCGGCACATAGCCTATGCCCATGCGTGAACGCGCCACCGTGCCGCTGCGGGTAATATCGGCGCCATCCCAGTTCAGCGTTCCGCCGCGCCGGTCGGTCAGCCCCATGATGGTCTTGAGGGTGGTCGACTTGCCCACGCCATTGCGCCCGATGAGGCAAACGCGCTCGCCGGCGTGAATCTCCAGCGAAACCCCGTGCAGCACGGTCAAAGACCCATAGCCGGCCTCGACCTTGGAAAACTCCAGCAGCTTGCTCATGCCTGCCCTCCCTTGCCCAGGTATACCGCGCGCACAACCTCGTTGCCGCGGATCTCGGCCGGCGCGCCGTCCGCCAGGACCGCGCCATTGGCCAGCACCAGGATACGGTGCGCAAAACGAAAGACCAAGTCCATATCGTGTTCGATGATGACGACGGCCAGATCGGCGGGCAGGCGCTCCAGCGCATCCAGAATGAGCTGGGCCTCGGACTTGGGCACGCCCGCCATGGGCTCGTCCAGCAGCAGCACCCGCGGCTTCAAGGCCAGGGCCAGGGCCACCTCGACCAGCCTTTGGTCGCCATAGGCCATTTCGGACGGCGTGCGCTGCTCGGCCCGCGACAGGCCCAGATCGCGCAAAATGGCGGAGGCTTCGTCGAGCACGGCGCCGTAGGAATTTTTGTGGCGCCACATATTGCCGATGCTGCCGTCGCGCTGGTGAATGGCCAGCGCCAATTGATCGAGCACCGGGATATCGGGCGCCAGCTTGGATATTTGAAAAGTGCGGACCAGGCCGTGCCCCACGCGGCGGTAGCCCGGCCAGGCGGTGACGTTGTCGTCCGCCATGAAGATGCGGCCGCTGTCGGGCTGCAGGGCTCCGGCGATCTGGCTGACCAGGGTGGTCTTGCCCGCGCCGTTGGGACCGATAATGGCCAGGCGCTCTCCGGGAGTCAGCGTGAAGGAAACGTCGTCCGTGACCTTGAGCCCACCATACGATTTGCTCAGGTGTTCGACACGCAGGATGCTCATGCGCGCCTCCCGAAGACGGCCAATACGTTATTGCCGAGGCGGCGCGCCAGAAGCTGGATGACGCCCTTGGGCAAAAACACGACCACCATCAGCAGAACCCCGATGACGAACAGCCAGTGGAACGGATTGGCGGTCGCGGCAAAATGATGAATGCCCGAAAACAGGGCCGTCCCGACGATGCCGCCCACCAGGTTGCCCGAGCCGCCCAGCACCAGCATTACCAGCGCCTCGGCCGACAGCTCGAAACCCAGGCTGTCCAGCCCCACGATTTGATTGACCTGGGCGGTGATGCCGCCGGCCAGTCCGGCGAACACGCCGGCCAGGACATACAGCTTGAGCAGTTGCGGATAGATGCGCGTTCCGTTGGCGCTCATGCGGTCGCGATTCTCCCGTATGCCCGTGCAGCACAGGCCGAAGGGCGAGCTCATGATGCGCTGAAGCACCACGAAACTGACGAGCAGCAGAATCATGCTGTACCAATAGCCCGTTACGCCGAACATGTCGAACTCGAAGCGGCCGAATATCGGCGAGATCGTAAAGCCCGAAAGGCCGTCGTCGCCGCCTGTGATGAAGCTGAGCTTGCTGGCAAGGTTCTGCATGATCTGCACGACGGCGATGGTCAGCATGAGAAACGCCAGCCCCTGGTAGCGCACCAGGAAAGCGCCGGCCACCAGCGCCAGCAGGCCGCCGGCCGCCGCCGCCACCAGCAAGCCGGCCAATGGGTCGCCCGTAAGAAACTTGGCGCACAAGGCCGCGCCGTAGGCCCCGACGCCGTACATGGCGGCGTGGCCCAGCGTGGGCAGCCCCGCATAGCCGGTTACCAGGTCGAGCGACATGACCAGGATGGCAAGCGTTGCAATGCGCGTCAGCATCAATAGATTGCCGGGGAACAGCCAGTACAGCGCAACAATAAGCACCAGGCCGGCCAAATGCCACTGCCACGGAAAACAGGCGCCGCGGCCGATGGGCGAAGAAGCTTGGGACAACTGCATCATCGTCTCCGCAAAATGCCGTTGGGGCGCACGGCCAGCAATACGATCATGGCCGCGTAAAAGAAAAAGTCGCCGAAACCCGACGCCAGGTATTTGCTGGCGGTGTCCACAATGCCTAGCAGCAGCGCCGCGCACAGCGTGCCTGAAACACTGCCCATGCCGCCCACCGACACCACGACCAGCATGAGCACCAGGTACTTGAGCGGATAGTAGGGCTCGAGCGGCATGAGCTCGGCCCCCAGCACGCCGCCCAACGCGGCCAGGCCGGCGCCGAAGGCGAACGTGGCGCACTGGACCAGGCGGATATTGATGCCCAGCGACGACGACATGGAGGCGTTGTCCACCGAGGCCCGCAGCCAGATGCCGAAGCGGGTCTTGGCAATGATGAGCCACAGCAACAGCACGACCGCCAATCCCAGAACAACCACCATGACCCGCTGGGCGGGCAGGGTGCGCGCACCCAGCGTGACCGAACCATGCAGCCAGCCCGGCAAAGGAATCTGTTGAATGTAGGCGCCCGCGAAAAAGCTGGCCACCGCAATGGCCGCGAACGTGAAGCCTATGGTGAACAAGACCTGCTGCAGTTCGGACTTGGCGTACAGGAAACGGAATACGAAGGTTTCGAGCACGGCCGCCAGCACCATGGTGGCGACAATGGCCAGAACCACGCCCCCGAAAAACGGAAAAGCCTCGACCCGGATAAGCCAGGCGGCGACGTAGCCGCCCGCCATCGCGAAGGCGCCATGGGCCAGATTGATGAAGCGCATCAGACCCATGGTGACCGAGAGGCCTACGGAGATGACGAACAGCACCATTCCGTAGACGACTCCGTCAATCAAGATATTGCTCAACTGCAGCACGTTGTGCTCCCGCTATTCCAGACCGTGGTCGACCTGGGGGCCGAAGTTTTCGATTTCCTTGTTGATGAGCGTGCCGTCGCTGCCGCGTTCAACCGTGCGCAGGTAGACGTTCTGGGTGATGTGACGCGTCTTGGGGTCGATCTTGACCGGACCGCGCGGGCTCTCCCAGGCAAAGCCCTTGATCGCCGCCATTGCCTTGGCGCCGTCTTTCTTGCCGTCGGTGGCCTCGACCATTTTCTGGATGACGTGCATGCCGTCGAAAGCCCCGATCGACGCGTAGTTGCGCAGCGCATCCGGAGCCTGTTTCTTCATGGCGGCGCCGAAAGCGCGATTGGCGTCGGAGTCGTGCGCGGCGGAATAATGGAACGAGGTATGCAGCCCGATCGCCGCATCGCCGAACTTCTGCAGATCGAACTCGTCCATTTCGGCCGTGCCCAGGAACTTGACGCCCGCCTCGCGCAAGCCATTCTGGTTATAGGCGTTGACGAAGCCCAGGTTGGGCGGACCGCCCGGCAGGAAAACGTACACCGCTTGCGCGCCGCTGTTCTTGATGCGCTGGGCATAAGGGCTGAAGTCGTTGGTGCTGAGCGGCATGCGTATGCTTTCGACCACGGTGCCGCCCGCCTTGGTGAAGGATTGCGTAAAGGCCTTTTCGGCGTCCACCCCGGGAGCGTAATCGCTGACGGCCGTCACGACCTTGGTGATGCCGTTCTTGTACGCCCAGTTGGCCAGCGGCACGGTGTCTTGCCAAAGCGTGTACGAGGTGCGCACGAAGTAGTCGGACTTGGTGGTAATGACCGAGGTCGCCGCATTGAAGATGACCGTGGGCGTCTTGGACTGCTGGATCAGGGGCGCCACGGCCATGGCGTTGGGAGTGAACACCAGGCCGCCCAGGTAGTCCACCTTGTCGTTGACGATGAGTTCCTGCGCGGCGGTTTTCACGCCGCCGGGATTGGGGCCGCCGCTGTCGCGGTAGATGATCTTGATTTCATGACCGCCGAACTTGCCGTTTTGCGTAGCAAGGTACGATTCGGCGCCGTCCTTGAACAACTTGCCGTAGTGCGCGAAGGGACCCGAGAACGGGGCGATGATGCCGACCTTGACGGGGTCTGCCGCGGCATACCCGGAAATCGACGCGGCCACGAGCGCCACGGCGCCCAAGCTTAGTGCTTTCATGTTGTCTCCAGAATTTTGATTGTTGTGCAAGTTTGCAACCGCGGAAAACGCCATGGCAGACTTGTCTGTGAAAAATTCTATGCGGGAAAAGTTGGTAAGTCAACTAGTTGTAATACCAACAATTTAAACTTTTTGATACGAATTTTGCGGCCGCGAACTGGACTCATACCTGCGACATCCCTATCATGGGCACTACCGCATGACCCTTATCCTCTGACAAGGCAAGCCGCTATTCCACCTACAAAAAGGAGCCAGCCATGGGCATCATCAGCATGATCGTCGTCGGATTCATCGTGGGACTCATCGCTCGCGCCATCATGCCGGGCGAGCAAAAACTCGGCATCATTCTCACCGTCATCCTGGGTATCGTGGGCTCGCTGGTGGCAGGCTACCTTGGCGCGGCGGTGGGCCTGTACGCGCCGGGCGAAGGCGCCGGCTGGATAGGCTCCATCGTGGGCGCTATCATCGTACTGTTCGTCTACGGCCTCATCGCCAAGAAATCCTGATCCGCGCGGTTCATGCGTCAAGCCTCTTCCCGCACGCCTTCACCGTGCGGGACGGAGGGCAATGGCACACCGCAAGCCCGAGCCAATTCTGGCGGCCAGGTCGCTACAATATCCTTCTGTGATTACGAATTGCCATCCAGGAGGGGCGTCATGACCAACTCCCACTACCAAAGCGCATACAGCCCCGCGCGCTTCTGGCGCAAGCTGGAGCCGCGGATTCGCAGCATCGGGCGCGACGTGCTTGAAAAAGCGTTGTGCCTCTACTACGCCACGCAAAGCAGCGCCACGCCGGCCTGGGCCAAACGCGTCATCTACGGGGCGCTCGGTTATCTCATCCTGCCGCTGGACGCCATCCCCGACTTGACGCCCGTATTGGGCTATACCGACGATCTCGGCGTCCTGGCGGCCGCCCTGGCCACAGTCGCCGTCTACATCACCCCCGACATCAAGGCTCAGGCAAACGCCAAGCTCGAACAGTGGTTCGCTCCCCGGACGGCCCGCACTTGAGCGCGTATCCGGATGCACGCCATGCCGCCGGCGGCAACGCCGGGCCAACGCGCCTTCAGGCCCCGACTGGACGCTCGCATGGATAGCGGCTCCGCCTTCAATGCCTGCTGGCTGGCCGAAACCCTGCGCCTGCGCGAAACGCACTGGGAGCCGCTGGACGACTCCCGCGAATTGCGTCGGGTGCGCGCGCCGGGCACGAGCTTTTCACAAAAAATCCTGCTGCGCGCCGCCCTGATCGGACGCCGCGAAGGCGTGGATCGCAGTCTCCAGCACTGGCGGCAGATCGCCAGGCTGACGCTTGCCGGCATGCTGCTGGCCGCCATCCTGGCCGGCGCCGGCGCGGCCCTGGGCGCGCTGGGCGACGGTACGCGGCCGGTCAATCTATTGCTGGCCGTGGCCGCCCTGCTGGGGCTGCATACCATCACCTTCATTCTGTGGCTGCTGAGCTTCGCGCTCGAAGGCCACAACGCCGGCGCCTGGCTGGGCCGGGCCTGGCTCTGGCTGACGCAAAAGCTGGCGCGCGGGCCCGACAGCGGCCTGGCTCCCCGAGCCCTGGCCGAACTGCTGGCGCGCAACGGCAGCCTGCGCTGGGCCCTGAGCGCCATCAGCCACGGCCTGTGGGTCGGCGCCATGCTCAGCGCGCTTGCGACCATGCTGGCGGTTCTCTCCGCCAAGCGCTATGGCTTCAACTGGGAAACCACCCTGCTGTCGCCCGACACCTTCGTAGCGCTGACCAAGGCCCTGGGCTGGCTGCCGGGCCTGCTCGGCTTTGCCATGCCGGGCGATGCCGCCATACGCGCCAGCGACGGCCTGCACACATTGCCCGAATCGACCCAGGCGCTTTGGTCGAGCTGGTTGATAGGCTGTCTTGTCATCTACGGCCTGCTGCCCCGGCTGGCGGGCTTTCTGGCAAGTTTCTTCATCGCGCGCCGCGGAATCGCCGCCATCGCCATCGACGAAGGCCTGCCGGGCTACGCCGAACTGCGAGAACGGCTGCAGCCCGCCAGCGAAAACATGGGCATCGACGCGCCGGCCGGCAACGACGGCCTGGCGCAAGGCCAGCATGCCCTGTTCACCGGCGACGATCAGCCGGGCCCGTCGCTGGTCGGCCTGGAACTGCCGCCCGGCTTCGCCTGGCCACCTCGACCCATGCCCTCGCACGTCCACGATCTGGGCATCGTCGATACGGGGCCGCAGCGCAAGGCGCTGCTGGACTACCTGCACGCCCACGCGCCGGACAAATTGCTGATCGTCTGCGATGGGCGGCAAACGCCCGATCGCGGCGCCATCGGCCTCGTCGCCGAAGCCGCGAGCCTTACCGGCCAGACCCGCATCCTGCTTCTTGCTCCTCCCGGCAACACGGAAGGCCGTCTGGCCGCCTGGCTCGAACGCCTTGCCGCGGCCGGCATCGCCGCCGAGCACGCCTACACCGACGCGTCCGCCGCGCTGGACTGGGTGGCGGCCTCGACATCGGGAGGCACCGCCCGTGCCTGACGCCCACGACGATTGCCCGCGCCTGGCGGTGGTGGGGCACACCAACACCGGCAAAACCTCGCTGCTGCGCACGCTGACGCGCAACCCGGGGTTCGGCCAGGTACAGGACAGCCCCGGCACCACCCGCCACGTGGAAGGCGCGCGCTTGCTGGTCGACAGCAAGTGCGTCGTCGAATTGTTCGACACCCCCGGCATGGAAGACGGCATCGGCCTGCTCGACTACATGGACCTGCTGGCCGGGAGCTCGCCGCGCCTGGACGGCCCCGACCGCATCCGCCGCTTCCTGGACTCGCCCGAAAGCCGGGGCCGCTACGAACAGGAAGCCCGCGTCGTGCGCAAGCTGCTCGAATGCGATGCCGGCCTGTACGTCGTGGACGTGCGCGACCCGGTACTGGGCAAGCACAAGGACGAACTCGCCATCCTGGCCGCATGCGGCCGCCCTTTGCTGCCCGTGCTGAATTTCGTGCACGGCTCGGCCCCGCATGCCGGCGCATGGCGCGAAACGCTTGCCCGCCTGGGCCTGCACGCCATCGCCGAATTCGACACCGTCGCTCCGGCGCTGGACGGGGAAACCCAGCTTTACGACAAGCTCGGCCTGCTGCTGGATACGCACGCGGCGCTGCTGCAAACGCTCAAGGCCGATGTCCTGCGGCAGCGCCGGATACGCCGGGCCGATGCCGCCCGCCAGATCGCCGGACTGCTGGTCGATGCGGCCGCGTACCGGTTAAGCAGCCTGCCGGACGACGACGCCCTGGGGCAAGCCACGCAAGCCCTGCGCAGCGCGATCAGCGAGCGCGAAGCCGGCTGCGTGCGCGCCTTGCTCAAACGCTACAACTTCCGTGCCGACGACTTCCCCAATCACCCGCTGCCTCTCGAAGGCGAACGCTGGGGCATGGATTTATTCCATCCTCAGGCGCTCAAGGACGCCGGCCTGCACATGACCAAGGGCATTGCCGCCGGGGCCATGGCGGGTGCGACCGTCGATCTGTTCACCGCCGGATTGAGTCTTGGCGCGGCAGCGCTGGTGGGCGCGGCGGCCGGCGGGCTCTGGCAGGGTGCGGACCGCTACGGCAAACGCATCATGGGCCGCCTCAAGGGCTGTCAGGAACTCAGCGTCGACGATGCCGTGCTGTGCCTGCTGGCCTTGCGCCAGGCGGCGCTGGTGCGCGCCCTGGAAACGCGCGGCCATGCCGCGCAAGCGCCCATCAGCCTAGAGGACGGCGCGCCGGAGCATCAAGAGGACGCCACTGGCACCCGTAACACCTCCTCTCGGGAATCCGCGCATGACGGACTCGCCGAGTTCGAAGCCGGACTGCGCAAAGGCCGCCTGCCCGACGCACTGCAAGAGGCCCGCGGCCACCCCGAATGGTCGATGCTGGCGCACGACCGCGCAACCGCCCCCCGCCGCGAGCAGGTCGTGCGCGAGCTGGCGGAGCAACTGGGCGCAATGCTGCGGCCGCCTGGCGACGCCGCGCCATAAAGCCGCCCACCACAACCGCTAAAGCAGCCCCGCCGCGTTCAGCGCCTGGGTTTCCTTCCAGGCTTTGCGAATGAACTTGGCCGCCTCGACATTCTGTTCGAACAGATTGTATTTGGCGCCCAGCCCGTAATCGGCCAGGTTGATCATTTCAGTGGTGATGTAGCGCAGCGGGCTGTTTGCATGCGTGGCATGGTAGCGCAGGGCCTTGCGTATGGCCTCTTTGGACGGCTCCAGCATGTAGGCATGCCACGGTGAATGCCATTCGCCGGGCTTGGGCCGCACAATGGGGTACTGAATGCCGCGCGCGAAAGAGCCGTCGTCGTTCTTTACCCACAGATTTTCAGGCTGGTTGGGTCCCACCGTGCGCAGTTGTATCCACTTGACGATGCCCAGGCCAAGCCATTCGTCGCACAAGGAGCCTTCTTCGAAGGGATCGAGCACCATGGCGCCCGACTCCGCGGCCTCCCGGCATTCGGAAATGTCCAGCTCCCGGGGATTGCCGATCTTGAAGTTCACATGGCTGTAGTCCATGGTGTAGTTGAACGGCACGCCCTGGGCCTGGATGCGCCGCGCGATGGGCGTCACACGCGCCATGCTTTCGGTCCACATGTTCACATGCAGCTCGAACGACGGCTCCACGCCCAGCTTGAGGCCGCGCTCGTAGACATCCATGTAGTGCGCCACGATTTCGTCGTCCGTGAGGACATGGCCGTCGGCATGATGCGTGAAGGTCATGATGTTGTGGCACTTGGCGCCCACATCGCGGCAGATTTCCAGGTTGTCGTACATCAGGGCATCGTCGCGGCCCAGCATGTAGAACCAGCTTGCCGTATGCACGGGCAGGTCGTACTTTTGCATGGCCCGCTCGTATTCGGCGAAGTTATCGCGCAGCGGTATGCGATCGAAATAATCGAAGACCCCCGACTCCTTCACCAGACGGAACTGCTCGTCGATGGGCAGTTCGTCCAGTGAAACCGGCTTGTCCAGCGACGACACCTGAACGCCGCGCCCATTGCAGCCCAGCAAGAACGGAAACTCGCCATTGGCGGATGCGGCCGCCCCGCCGTTGTCGCCCGCCGCCATCAAGCCAGCGCCTCTTCTTTCTTCGGAGCCGACTCGGCCGCGATCATCGACTGCACCATTTTTCTCATGCGCGTGGGCGAAGCGTCGATGGCCAGCTTCAAGGGACGATGGTCGGGATACTTGCGTTCGTTGATGTGGATGGCTTCGAGAATGCCTTTGTCTTCCTGGAAGGCCGAGCGGAACTCGGCCGACAGCGCCTTGTTGGTGGCTTCGTCGGCGCTGAAATTCTTGACGTGCAGCCAATGGTCGATGGTGGTGTTTTCGTCGACGGGCGTCATGAAGTGACAGGCGTAGATCTGGATGCAATCGTCGCGGTTGCCCTCTTGCGCGCCCGTTCCGGTCGCCGCGCTGCCAAAATCGATGACCGCGATGCTGGGCGCATGGTAGTGATAGTAGTGCCAGCGATCCACATGGCCCTTGAAATTGCCGAACTTCTGGAACAGCGGAATGGCCGGCGCATCGTTGATCCAGCGCCACGTCACCAGACCGCCATCCTGCTTCTCGTGATGCACGGGCACGTCCTCGCCGGCCGCCGAACCCAGGGTGGTCAGGTGCACGAAGTTCACATGGGCGGGATCGCACAGGTTATCGGCCAGGTTAAGGTAATGGCAGCCGATCTCCAGCGCGTCGCCCTCGACCGCGCTCCAGTTCGCGTCGTGATATTGCGGCAGGTCGTAGACCAAAGAGGTATCGGCCAGGGCGGGATCGCCCATCCATACCCAGACCAGCCCCATGTTTTCGTGGGTCGGATAGGTGGCGACCGACGCATTGGACGGAATGATGTCCTGCCCCGGCACGCGCACGCACTTGCCCGAACAGTCGAACTGCAACCCATGATAGCCGCACTCCAGCGCATCGCCTTTGAGCCGGCCCTGCGACAAGGGCAGCATGCGGTGCGGGCACATGTCCAGATGCGCCACGACCTTGCCGGCGCTATTGCGATACAGCACCAGGTCCTTCGCCACGATGCGCCGCTTGTGCAGCCCGCCGGCGGTGATGTCGCGCGACCATGCCAGCGGATACCAGGTGTTCAATACGTACTCAGCCATATGTCCTCCGAATCTTTGTTTACGCCCACTCCGGGGCCAAGGTAACAGTCAGGCCGTCCAGCTCCTCGGCCATTTTCAGTTGGCACGACAGCCGCGATGCCGGTTTCAGCTCGCAGGCGTCGTCCAGGATTTCCTCTTCGTCTTCTTCGATGGCCGGCAGGCGATCCAGCCACGCTTCGTCCACGTAGACATGACAGGTGGAACAGACGCAGCAGCCGCCGCATTCGGCCTTGATGTCCAGCCCCGCCTCGCGGATGACCTCCATGACTTTCCAGCCAGGCGTGGCTTCCAGCTCGTGCTGCCTGCCTTCGCGGTCTATGACGTTGATCTTCATGCCGCCACCCCCAGCTTGCTGACCAGCGCGGTGGACGTCGTGGTGTACTGGAACAGCACTTTCTGTCCGGGATGGGCAATGCGCTTGGCCTGCTGGGCCATGAGCGCGGCCTCGTGGAAGCCCGACAGAATCAGCTTGAGCTTGCCCGGATACCAATTGATGTCGCCGATGGCGAAAATGCCGGGGACGCTGGTCTCGAACTTTTCGGTGTCGACCACGATCCGGTTCTCGTGCAAGTTCAGGCCAAAGCTGGCAATCGGGCCCAGCTTCATGGTCAGGCCGTAGAACACCAGCAGGTTGTCGCATTCGTGGCGGATTTCCTCGCCGCCTTCGGTGGGCTTGATGCTCACGGCTTCGAGCTGTCCGTCACTGCCATGCAGGCCGCTCAGATTGCCGGCAATGAACGACAACCCGCCCGTATCGACCATGCCGAAGGCTTTGTTGACCGAATCGGGCGCGGCGCGAAACTCCTGGCGGCGGTGCATCAGGGTGGTGGATTTGGCCAGCGGCTGCAGGTTCAGCGTCCAGTCCAGCGCCGAATCGCCGCCGCCCACGATCAACAGCTTTCTGTCGCGGAAGTTTTCCATCTTGCGCACCGCGTAGAACAGCGACTTTCCTTCGAACTCGGCCGCATTGGGCAGGGTGACCTTCTTGGGCATGAAGCTGCCGCCGCCCGCCGCGATGACGACGACCGGCGCTTCGAACACCTTGCCCCCATCTGTGCGCAGCAGCCAGTTGCCGTTTTCCAGCTTTTCCAGCGACTCGACCATTTCGCCGTAATGGAACTCGGGGTCGAACGGGCGGATCTGCTGCAGCAGCCTGTCGGTCAGTTCCTGGCCCGTACACGAAGGCGTGCCCGGAATATCGTAAATGGGTTTTTCGGGGTAGAACTCGGCGCATTGGCCACCCGGCTTGTCCAGCACGTCCACCACGTGGCACTTGAGATCCAGCAGCCCGAGCTCGAACACCGCAAACAGGCCGCAAGGCCCCGCGCCGATGATCACCACATCCGTTTTGATTGCATCCATGTTTCCTCCTTCTTCAGGGCCGGCACGGCTTCAACCGTTGGATCCACCTGCCGAAAATCCAATTTAATTTATTTAGTGCTCACTACATTAATGGGTATAGTATACTGACTTGGAGCAAGATGAAAAGCTTTTTTTTGCCACCGGGCGAAATCGGTCCGGTATAGGCGAAGGCCCGTGGTTGCAAAGGTTTACAGCTGTGCTTTAGACTGAACGCTGATTTTTTCCCCTTACGAGAAAACCCATCACATGACAGCCCGAGACGACGAACCGCAAGCATCCGGCATCGAGAGCACGCCCGACATCACCGTCGCCACGGAAAAAAAACCGCGTCCCCGCTCCGCCAAGACCACACGGGGCAATATCCTGCGGGCAGCCAAGAAAATCTTCTCCAAAGACGGCTACGACGGCGCGCGCGTCGACAAAATCTCGAAAGCGGCCAAATCGTACGACAGCCTCATTTATTATTATTTCGGCAGCAAGGAAAAACTGTTCGTCGAAGTGCTGGAAGCCGCCTACAAAGACATCTTCGAGGCCGAGCAAAAACTGCCGCTGGATTTAAGCGATCCGGTCGGCTCGCTGCGGAAAATCGTCGAGTTTCCGTTCCGGTACTACCTGGCCAACCCGGAAATCATCGTGCTGCTCGGCACCGAGAACCTGCACAAAGGCAAGCACATCGCCAAGTCCAAGACCGCCGACCAATACGCCAGGCCGGCCATCGCCATTCTCAAGCAGGTCGTCCAGCGCGGCGCCGAAATGGGCAAGTTCCGCAACGACGTCGATTGCGAAAAACTGTACATCGCCATGACCTCGCTGGGGTACTTTTACGTCTCCAACCGCTACACCTTCTCGTCCTTCCTGAATACCGACCTCATGGAACAGGACAATGTGGACGCCTGGGCGGGATACGTCAGCGACCTGCTGCTGAAGTCGGTCTTGAAGTAGCCGCCGAATGCTGAAGCCCTGAAGCCTAAATGGCTTTGGCCTCCCGCAAGGCCGCGATCGCCGCGGCGTCCAGGCCCAGTTCGCTCAATACAGCCTCGGTGTCCTGGCCCAGCGAAGGCGGCCCGACATCGTAGTTGATGGGCGTGCCGGAAAATCGCATGGGGCTTGCCACCAGGTCGACGTCGCCATAGCCCTGGGACGGCACGCTTACCCGCATGGATCGCGCCTGCACCTGCGGGTCGGCGAACACGCGGTCGATGGTGTTGATGGGCCCGCAAGGAAAACCGCTTTCGATGGCAACCTGGCACCACTGATCCACGGTCTTCAGGCTCATTCTTTCGTGCAGCAGGCCAATCAGCGCCTCGCGATTCTGAACCCGCAATGCATTGCTGCGGAAGCGTTCGTCCTGCGCCAGGCCTTCGCAGCCCGCCGCGCGGCAAAACGCCGCAAACTGCGTGTCGTTGCCGATGGCCAGCATGACGTGGCCGTCGGCGCAGGCGAAAGGCTGATACGGCACGATGGACGGGTGCGCGCTGCCGATGCGCTGGGGAACCAGGCCGCCCAGCACATAGTTGCTGGCCTGATTGGCCAGCGCGGCAACCTGCACGTCGAGCAGGGCGATGTCGATGTGCTGGCCCTGACCGGATTGCGTGCGATGATACAGCGCGGCCAGAATGGCCGACGTCGCATACAGGCCGGTCAGGACGTCCACCACCGCCACGCCCACTTTCTGCGGCCCGCCACCGGGCGTGCTGTCGGGTTCGCCGGTAATGCTCATGAGCCCGCCCATGGCCTGGACCAGCGCATCATAGCCGGGGCGCTCGGCGTAGGGCCCCGTCTGGCCGAAGCCGGTAATGGAACAATAAACAAGCCCCGGGTTGACCTTGGAGAGGCTGTCGTAGTCCAGCCCGTATTTCTTCAAGCCCCCGACCTTGTAGTTTTCGACCAGCACGTCGGCCTTGCGAACCAGTTCCAGCAATACGGCGCGGCCCTGCTCCACCGTGAAGTCGAGTGTTACCGAGCGCTTGCCGCGGTTGCAGCAGAAATAATAAGCAGCATCCTTGACGCCTTCGTCCACACTCTGGACGAAGGGAGGCCCCCAACTGCGGGTATCGTCGCCTTGTCCGGGGCGCTCGACCTTGATGACGTCGGCGCCCAGGTCGGCCAGATTCTGCGTCGACCAGGGGCCGGCCAAAATGCGGGACAGATCGAGGACCGTCACGCCTTGCAATGCTGCTGCCATGCCTGTGTTTCTCCGGGCTGATTAATGTTCGACCACCGGCACTTCGGTGGCGGGCGGGGTGTTGCGGCTGCGCTGGCAACGCACGATACCATCGATCATGACCATGCCCACGCCGGGCAGGTCGCCTAACTGCACGCTTTCCAGCAAATTGGCGCCGGCCGTGTGCTGGGCGCGATCCATGAACACGAAGTCGGCGCTGCGCCCCACCTCGATCAGGCCGCAATCCAGGCCGCGCATGCGGGCGGTGTTGCCCGTGGCGAAACAGAAGGCGATTTCGGCGGGGATGTCGGCCAGGCTGGAGAGCTGCGCCACCATGCGCAGGATGCCCAGCGGCTGCACGCCGGAACCCGCCGGCCCGTCGGTGCCGAGAATGACGCGATGCAGGCACTTGAGCTCGTGCGCGTGGCGGGCAGTGAGAATGGCGATGCGTTCGTTGCCGTTATGCACCAGTTCGATGCCGCGCGACGAGCGTTCGCACAGTTCGCACACCTGCTTGTAGGGCAGCGAAGTATGGCCGCCGTTGATGTGGCCGATGATGTCGGAGTCGGCTTCCAGAACCACGTCCTTGTCGATGAAGCCCGAACCCGGAACGGACGGCCCGCCCGTGTGGATGGTGCTTTGAATGCCGTACTTGCGCGCCCAGGCGACCATCTGGCGGGCTTCGTCGCCGGCCTTGACGCTGCCCAGGCCGATTTCGCCCAGCAGCTTCACGCCCGATTCGGCCAATTCCTTGAAATCGGATTCGACCATGCCTTTTTCGATGACCGGCGCGCCCGCATGCACCTTGACCCCGCCGGGGCGGAAATTATCGAAGGCGCGCTGCGAGGTGATGGCCAGCGCCTTCAGCCCGAGAATGTCCTTGGGCCGGCCGGGGTAATGCACCTCGCCGGCGGAAATCATGGTGGTGACTCCGCCGTTCAGCGAAGACTCGATCCAGCTCAACTGGTTCTGGCGCGGCGTCCAGTCGCCCGCCACGGGGTGCACGTGGGAATCGATCAACCCCGGGGATACCGCCGTGCCGCGACAGTCGATCACCGTTTTGGCGCCCTCGACGTCGCAATCCTTGTAGCGGCCGACGGCGGCGATGCGGCCGTCGTTGACGACGATGGTGTCGGCGTCGAGGATGGGGTTTTCCATGTCGCCGGACAGCATCAGTCCGACGTTCTTGATGACCACTTTGCCCGATTTGGCTTCTTGTACAGATACAGCCATTGCAATCTCCTTTTCAAGCAGGCTTAGCGCAAGCCGTCTTCGCCCTTGATTTCACTGACCTGCAGGCCGCCTATGCGCGGCAGCGGCCGGCCCGAATCGGTCACCGCCACGGCCACCACGATTTCGTTGGCGCGGGGCGCATCGGACACGCGCGCCTCCATGGCGTCGAAATGGCTGCGCACGAACGCGGCGTCCTTGTGGCCCAGGGGCACGTCGATGGCCGTGCCCAGGCCGCCCATCTTCTTGGCCGAAGGCACCAGGGCGGCGCCCTTTTCAACCGCCTTGCGCAAGGGCTTGCCCAGCTTGGGATGCAGAATGGCCGCGGCGTGCTCCAGCTCGCCGGCCTCGCCCACGATGGCGCCCTTGCCGTAGCTTTCGGCCTGGCCGGGCTGGATGCCCAGGGCCTGCACGCACTTGTCGCCCAGCAGCCCGCCCAGCTCTTCGCCGATATCGGAAAGCTCTTCGAGGTTCTCGGCATACTTGCCCGCGAAGGGGTTCTCGATGACGGCCATGGCCACTGCGCGCCGCGTGGCGGGTTTTACTTCCTTGTTCATTTCAATGCGGGTCTCGTCGACCACCACAACCAGTTTGCGAATCTTTGCTTTCATGATGTTGTCCTCTCTGTTCAAGTTTTTGCGCCGGGCCGCCCGGCCCGCGCGGCCCTGTCAACGCAAGCCGTCGAACTTGCTGATCTGTTCCGGCTTGAGGCCGCCGACGCGCTCGTGGATGCGCGCGCCGGTGGACATGGCCAGAATGAAAACCACCTCGTCGGCCGCCGGCGCGCCGGGCACGTAGACTTCGATGGCGTCGAAGTGGCCGCGCACATAGCTGGCCGTAACGTGGGTCAAGGGCACATCCAGCTTCGTGCCGGGCGCCCCGACCTTCTTCGTCGAAGGCACGATGGAAAGCGCGCGGCCCGCTTCCAGGCCCTTCTGGCCGCCGCCCTGGCCCTGCTTGTAGCTGTCCCGGTCGCCCTTCCAGCCCAGCAGTTCGCGCATGGCGTAGCCGCCCGGCACATGCCACAAAGCGCCGTGCTCGAGCTCGCCGGCGGCGCCCACGATGGCGCCCTTGCCGTAGCCTTCGATGTCGTCGGCCTGAACCCCCATGGCGGCCACCAGCCTGTGCGCCATTTCCAGGCCCACCGCGTTCAGTTCTTCCATCATGGGCAGGATATTCGGCTCGTAGCGGCCCGCATAGGGATTCTTGAGCACCGCCGCCACGGTGCCGCGGATAAGCGGCTTGCCGGCCACCGGGCCGAACTCGTGATAAATCGTCTCCGCCTGCGTAAGAACGGTACGCACCTCGATCAACTCTGACATACGCTTCCTCTTGTACTCGTGATGTTCAATCATTTGCCGCGCCCCGTCCACCGGACAGGAACTTGCGGTTCAATTCATCCAATCCAACGACGCTCATTTGCCCGCGCAGAGCCAGCACGGCGCCGTGTATCACCCCCAGGCGCAGCAGGGCGCCGGCCTTCGCCGCGCCTTTTTCCAGCGCGGCCTGCACCTCGTTGCGCGGCAGATCGCCCACCTCGACGGTCACGGGCAAATCGCCCAGGTCGGTGTCGTCCTTAAGACTGGAGGCCGGCGCCCGCCGCACGGCGGGATGGTCGCTGTAAACAGCATTGGCGACGATGGTGGCGGCCGCGTCGGCCGCCGCCGCGTTCGCGGCAAGCACCGTGACGCTGTCGGCGATGCCCAGGCTGAAACTGCGGCCGCGCCAGCCGCTGGTGGCAATGCCGCGCACCGGCAGCGCCGCATCGATGACGAAACCGCCGTCGAGCTGAAGCTCGTCGGAGCCATCGAAACGGGAAAGATCCGTGAACAGGCCAACCTTGTAGCTCTGGCCGGCCGAAAGATGCAGGGCGATGTCTCCGCCATTATTGACGTAGGCGCGCTCGACGCCGGCCTCGTTGCGAAAGAACGCGATGATCTCGTCGGCCACCGCGCCGGCCACCGCCGCCATCGGAGTGATGAATTGGGCGCTGTACGGCCCGCAGGCTTCGTGCATGCGGCGCGCCATCGGCCCTTGCGAGGTATTTGCGCCGCGCACCGGCTGGCGCAATTGCGCCAGCTCGGACACCAGTTCGGGCAGGACGGCGCCAAAGCGCAACCAGGCGTTTTCAGTGGCGCGACGCACGGCGTCGGCGTTGCCGCCGGCCTGGATGATCAGATCGATGGGGCCATGCTGGAAATGCCAGCGGCCGTCGTCCAGCGCAAGCCGCATCGCGCCCGAAGGCGCGACGACAGGCTCCTGCATGGTCGCCACGGCCGCCTCAGCCATGGCTGCTCAGGCCAACATAGGCTTGTTGCCCAGGGGCCATGGACTGGCCGGGTCGTGCCAGTCGACGATGCGATGGTGATGATCGGTCTTCATGATTTCGTCGATCGTGCGCACATTGCCCATATGCCCGCCCAGCCGCTCGTAGTCGGCCAGCGCCATGGTGAACTCGATGGGCGCCACGATGGCCGGAGTCGGCACATAGCCGAAGGAATTGTCGGGCATGCGCATGACGTCGACCATGACCGTGATGCCGCCGCCGGCCCATACATAGGCCGGCGCCCCGCCGCACGTCACGTTGGTCAGCGACTGCTTGATGGAGTTGGTCAGCCAGATGGGGTTCTCGGTAACGCCGGCCCGCAGCGAGCCGCCCGCCCCGCCCAGGAACATGACGCTGCAAAGCGAGGGTTCGCAATTCTCGCCGATGCGATCCACCACCTTCTGCAATGGGGCGGGCATGGGCTTGGGCTGCGGCTGAAGCGCTTCGTCCAGCTCGAAATACTCGGCGTGCTCGCCGGTGGTCGAGGTTATGAGCAGACGCAGCCCGGGATGCGCCACCTTGGGATCGAAGCCCTCGATGATGGAAAGCGGGTCTGAAATATCGGTGCCGCCCCAGCCATTGCCCGGATTGGCCACCTGGAAATAGCGGCCCGGCGTGGAACGGCGACCCTTCATCTTGATGCCCGACGGCACGGTATCCAGACAGCGGCCGGCCTGATGCTCGGTAAGCACGCCGGTGATGTGGTCGTCCACCACGATGACCTCGTCGACGTGGCCGAACCACTGCTTGGCGAAGATGCCTATGGTGGCCGAGCCGCAGCCGACGCGCATGCGCTGCTCTTCCTTGCCGTCCACAATGGGGGCCTTGCCCGCCTGCACCACGAGCTGCGCGCCGCCGTCGATGGTGAGTTCAACGGCCTGCTTGTTGCCCAGGGCCATCATGACGTCGCAGGTGATGCGGCCTTCTTTCTTGCTGCCGCCCGTAAGATGGTGCACCCCGCCCAGCGACAGCATTTGCGAACCGTATTCCGCCGTGGTGACGTGGCCGACGATCTCGCCCTTGTGGCGGATGTTGGACTGCTCCGGCCCCAGGTAGCGGTCGGTGTCGATCTTTACCTTGAAGCTGCAATAGCTGAATATGCCTTCGGTGACTACCGTCACCATATCGACGCCGCGCGCCTTGGAAGCCACGATGAAAGGCGCCGGCTTGTAGTCGGGGTAGGTGGTGCCCGACGCCACGCCGCTGACGAACAGATCGGTATCGGAGTCGCCCGCTTCGGCGGCTGGCGCCGCCTGATCGGCGATGGCCGGTTGGCCGGAAGCTTCTTTGCCGGACAGCCGGCGCATGACGACCACGGGGTCGACACGGGTAAGCACGCCGTCGACATTGCCCCAGCGGTCGCAGGCGCCCGTGCGGCCTTCGGTAATCTGGCACAACACCGGACAGGCATTGCATTCGACCTTGTTGCCCGCCATGTTGGCGCTACGCGGCTTGGATTTTTCGAGTACGGTGGGCCCGGCCGAAGTCGGTTCCAGCGAATCGATGTTTTCCATGCTGTGATCCACTTTCGTATGCTCAGTCATCATTGCCGTCCGCTCCTTGCGTATCGTCTTGCCCATGGCGCCCGGGTCGATTCCGACCGCTCGAGAGCCTGGCATCATTGTGTATTTAATGTAGCGTTTACTAAAAATTGTAGCGGTTACTACATTTATTGCCGATCATAGCCTAAAAGCGCATGGGCGGCAAGAATTTTCAGCGGGAAGGCGGGGCTCCGCCCACGCGCCCGGCCGGCCGCGGCTCAATCGCCGGGCAGGCGCACGACCGAGCGCAGGGCGATGTCGGTGATGAAGGTTCGCCAATGCTCCAGTTCGCCCAGGCCCCGCAAATTGGAATTGAGGAAAACGCTGAGGGTGTAATGATTGGATAAATAAAAATAGCCCAGCGCCGCGATTTCGATATACAGGTCGCGGGCGCTGATGTCGCCGCGGAAAAGGCCTTGTTCCACCCCCGAACGCAGCACCTGGTCGAGCACCCCCACCGCCGGCGACGACAGCTCGCTGGCGCGGGCGGATTTTTTTATGTGCTTGCCCTTGAGCAGGTTCTCGCTGTTGAGCAGGGTAATGAAATCGGGGTGATCCAGGTAATACTGCCACACGAAATTCACCACCGTCTTCAACGCGGCAACCGGATCCTGGAGGTCGATGTGGATATTCGCCTCGGCCTCGTTCATCTTCTGGTATGTGGCCTCCAGCACCTCGACGAAAAGCTGGGCCTTGCTGCCGAAGTAGTAATAGATCATGCGGTCGTGCGTGCGCGACAGCTTGGAAATGCTTTCGATTTTGCCTTCGGTGAAACCATTGCGGGCGAACACCCGGGTGGCGGCGCGCAGAATGGCGTCCCGGGTCTTATGCGCGCGTTCCTGGGCGCCCCGCGTCGCCAGTTGCGCCGGCGTCTTGCGCGCGGAACGCGCCGCCGGCTTCCTGGCCGGCGCGCTTTTGGCCGCGGCCCCGTCTTCGTCGGCAAACGCTGTTCTGACTTTTTTTATACCTGTAACCATGAGGCCGGCCATTAAGATGAATGCCCCGATTCTTGCATCAAAAAAAAATGTAGTCAATACTAAACAATTTGGTATTTACTACATTAATTTTATGGTCTACCATGCGTGAATCCGTCGTCGGCCGGCACACGCGCCGCGCGCGAAGAACAACTATCAGCAAGGAGCCGAAATGACTCATGTAGTAACCGAAGCCTGTATCAAATGCCGCTACACCGACTGCGTCAGCGTCTGTCCCGTCGACTGCTTTCATGCCGGCCCCAATTTCCTGGTGATCGATCCGGAAGAGTGCATCGACTGCGCCGTGTGCGTGGCCGAATGCCCGGCCAATGCCATTTACGCCGAGGAAGACCTGCCGGCGGGCCAGGAAGTCTTCATCGAGCTCAATGCCCAGTTGTCCCAGCAATGGGAGGTCATCTCCGACAGCGAAGACCCGCTGCCCGACGCGGACGACTGGAAAGACAAAAGCGATAAACTCGAATTCCTGGAACGCTGACTCGCCACGCAGGTTGCGCTGCCCCGAACCGGCAGCCGGCGGCGGCCGCCGAACGCGTTCGCACCCGCAACGCACACCCATGGTCATCAAGGACACCCTCCATGCACAACAACTGGATTGCCGGCGAATGGATCGGCTCTTCGAATAGCCAGAACAATCTCAACCCCTCCGACCTGGATGACGTCGTCGGCGAATACGTCCGCGCCTCCGAAGCCGACGTCCAGGACGCCATCGCCGCCGCGCATGCCGCCTGGCCGTCCTGGTCGCTCAGCACGCCGCAGCAGCGCTTCGACGCCCTGGATCAGATCGGATCCGAGATTCTCGCGCGCAAGAACGAGCTGGGCGAACTGCTGGCCCGCGAAGAAGGCAAGACCTTGCCCGAAGCCATCGGCGAAGTGGCCCGCGCCGGGCAGATCTTCAAGTTCTTCGCCGGCGAAGCGCTGCGCATCGTCGGCGACATCCAGGCGTCGGTGCGCCCCGGCATCCAGGTCGAGGTCACGCGCGAACCCATAGGCGTGGTGGGCATCATCACGCCCTGGAACTTCCCCATTGCCATTCCGGCCTGGAAAATCGCGCCTGCGCTGGCCTACGGCAACTGCGTCGTATTCAAGCCGGCCGACCTCGTCCCGGGCTCGGCCTGGGCGCTGGCCGAAATCATCAGCCGCAGCGGCCTGCCCGCCGGCGTATTCAACCTGGCCATGGGCCGCGGCTCCGTCGTGGGCGCGGCGCTCATCGCCGACCCGCGCGTCAACGCCATCACCTTCACCGGCTCGGTGGAAACGGGCAGGCAGATCCTGCAGCAAACCGCCGCCCTGCAAAAGAAGGCGCAACTGGAACTGGGCGGCAAGAATCCGCTCATCGTCCTGAACGACGCCGACCTCGAAACCGCGCTCAACTGCGCGATTCAAGGCGCGTTCTACTCGACAGGGCAGCGCTGCACGGCCAGCAGCCGCATCATCGTCGAGCGCGGCATCTACGATCAGTTCACCCAGACGCTGGCCGAACGCACGCGCGCCCTGCGCGTGGGCCACGCGCTTGCGCCCGAAACCCAGATCGGGCCGGTTTCCGATGAATCCCAGCTGCGGCAAAACCTGGAATACGTGGCGATCGGCAAGGCCGAGGGCGCGCGCCTGCTATGCGGCGGCGAACGCCTGCAACAGGCGGCCAACGGCTACTACTTCAGCCCCGCCGTCCTGGCCGACGCCACCAACGACATGCGGATATCCCGCGAAGAAATCTTCGGCCCCGTCGCCAGCGTCATTCCCGCCGACGACTACGAGCATGCCGTAGCGCTCGCCAACGATACCGAATTCGGCCTGAGTTCCGGCATCTGCACGCAGTCGCTGAAGCACGCCACCCACTTCAAGCGCGCCAGCCAGGCCGGCATGGTCATGGTCAATGTCGCCACGGCGGGCGTGGACTACCATGTGCCCTTCGGGGGACGCAAAGGCTCCAGCCACGGCCCGCGCGAACAAGGGCGCTATGCGCAGGAGTTCTTCACGGTCGTGAAAACCGCCTACACGCTGGCCTGATTCCGTCGGCGGGCCACACCCCAAGGCCGCTTCCTACAGCAGGACGGGTTCGTCGGGCAGGTCGTTGCGGTTTTCCTGCCCTTCGGGCAATGGCGGGCAGTACAGGGCCAGGGCCTGTTCGATGGCGGCCACGGCGTCCAGCACCCCCGCCGCGTAGTCGCCATGCTGCAGCCGGTTCTGCAGCTTGGCGCAAATGCCTTCCCAAGCCTGCGCCGGCGCCGCAACGCCCCGGTCGGCCACGATTTCGATGCTGTGCCTGTCCAGCGCCAGGTACAGCAAGACACCGGTGTTGAACGGGGTGTCCCAGACCCGCAGGCGCCCGAATACCTCCAGGGCGCGCAAATGCGTGTCGCGCTCGTGCGCCGGCGCGACGGCTTCGACCGCCACCATGAGTTCGCCGATATGGCTTTGTTCGCTTTGGCGGATGCGCTGCGCGATGTCCGACAATACCTCGGGGGTGAAGTGCTTGCGGCGCAGCCAATGCCCTTCGGCAAACGCCCACCCGGTAAGCTCCTTCCATTTGCCGCCGTCCTGACGCACATCGACCTCCTGGTTATGTTCTGCTTGCGGGCCGGGCGCACAGCGCAACCCGGCTCGCCATGTCCTCGCCTGGCGGCATCTACCAGCCGCCCGAGGCGCCACCGCCTCCGCTGCCGCCGCCACCGCCTCCGAAACCACCGCCGCCGCCGAATCCTCCGCCCCCAAAGCCACCGCCGCCACCGAAGCCGCCCAGCCCTCCGAGGCCTCCGATGACTCCGCCGCGGCGCGACGCGCGGGCTCCGCCCCGGCCCGCGCCCAGCGCCCGCCCAACGAGGCTGATGAGCATTGCCACCACCCCCGCCAGCACGGCCGCGCCCAGGCTGCCGAACATCAGTCCGGCGAAAACGCCGATGACCACCAGGGCCAGCAGCGGCGGCATGACCAGGGAAAAGAACGCCAGCGGCAACAGCATGAAGCCGGGGCCTCCGTCGGACGAGTGCGCCGCCGCTTTCGGCGGCGGAGGCAGGTCTTCGCCGTCCACCAGCTTGACCAGGCTGTTCACGCCGGCGGTGACGCCCCCGGCAAAATCGCCCTGCTTGAACCGGGGCGCAACCTGTTCGCGGATGATGCGGCCAGCCAGCAGGTCGGGCACCGCACCCTCCAGCCCGTAGCCCACTTCGATGCGCAGCTTGCGGTCGTCCTTGGCCACCAGGAAAAGAATGCCGTCGTCGACGTTCTTGCGTCCCAGCTTCCACTTCTCGAACGCGCGGACGGCGTATTGCTCGATGCTTTCGTCGCCCGTCGTGGGGATCATCAGGACGGCAATCTGCGCCCCCTTGCGCTGCTCGAGCGCGACAAGGGTCTTGGTGAGCTCGTCCTGCGCGGCCTGGCTGAGCGTATGCGTGGTGTCGGTGACGCGGGCGGTAAGCGCCGGAATGGCGACTTCGGCGGCCCGCGCCGGCAGGGCTTGCAGGCACATCATGAATATGGCGGCCGCCATCGCAAGCCACATCGAGCCAGGCCACGCGGCGGCCCGCGACAACGCCGCTGGACGGACTATCGCCACAGCCATCCGGCCCTTCCTTTCCTGAACACTGTTTGCCATGATCTACACACCCATTGATACTGCCGAATGCCGCCGCTGCACCGCCTCTACTTCGCCGCCGCGGGGGTCGGCACGTCGAACTTGACCTCGGGGTCGCGCATGATCTGGTCCTGCTTGTCCATGCCGTAGTTCTCTTTGACGTGATAGCCGAAAACCTTGGCGGTGATGAGGGTGGGGAACTGGCGGATGGTGAGGTTATAGGCCTGCACCGCCTGCACATAGCGGCCGCGCTCGGTCGCGATGCGGTTTTCCGTGCCTTCCAGTTGCGTCATCAAGTCGCGGAACAGCCCGTCGCTTTTGAGCTGGGGGTAGTTTTCCGATACGGCAATAAGGCGCGACAGCGCGGACGACAATTGCGCCTGGGCCTGCTCGAACTTGGCCATGAGCTGGGGGTTGTCCAGGTCGCTGGCCTTGATCTGGATGCTGCCGACCTTGGAGCGCGCCTCGGTGACCTGAGTGAGCACGGTGCGCTCGTTCACCATGTAGGCATTGACCGAATTGACCAGCTTGGGCACGAGTTCGGCCCGCCGTTCGTACTGATTGAGGGTTTGCGACCAGGCGGCCTTGACTTGCTCGTCCTGGCGCTGGATTTCGTTATAGCCGCAACCCGACAGCAGGCAGACAATGGGAATCAACAACAGAATCAGCAGACGTTTCATGGTTGCGGTCATTTCCGGAACAAGGTTGGCAAGAATCGACGCCGCCCGGCAAAACAGGGCCGGCGACCGCCCGCGGCAACAGCGAAGCCGCCCTCGCCGGGCGGGCTGCGCCGCAAGCGCGAACGACAGGCAAATTACAACAGGTAAAGCCCGGCTTGCCAAGAACTTCAGCGCAAATCCGCGCCTGGGGCGCCATGGATTGGCCGGCGCATATAAATATGCGAAAAAACCCGCAACTGCGTTACAATGGCAAGTTATGCGCCGAGCCAATCAGCGCATGATACGTGTGAATGTGCTGTACGCCTTGTGCGCAAAAATGCACGAATTCCTTACTTTTACTTCGTCCGCCTAGATTGGTGTCTCTCGACTCGAGCGATAGGCTGTCGCTGGAGTTATTCTTGACTACCCAAATTTCTTTTGCCTCCCTCGGGCTGGCCGAACCCCTTTTGCGCGCAGTTTCCGAAACCGGATACACCGCGCCCACCCCCATCCAGGCCCAGGCCATCCCGCAAGTGCTCAAGGGCGGCGACCTGCTGGCCGCGGCGCAAACCGGAACCGGCAAGACCGCCGGCTTCACACTGCCCATCCTGCACCGTCTGCTGAACAGCCCCATGCCGGCGCGCAAGCCCGGCCGCCCCCGCTGCCTCATCCTGACGCCCACGCGCGAACTGGCGGCCCAGGTCGAAGAATCCGTGCGCACTTACGGCAAGCACACCGCCATACGATCCCTGGTGATGTTCGGCGGCGTCAACATCAACCCGCAAATCAACGCCCTGCGCAAACCCGTGGACATCCTTGTCGCCACGCCGGGACGCCTGCTGGATCACGCCCAGCAAAAAACCGTGGATCTGTCCGGTGTTGAAATCCTGGTGCTGGACGAAGCCGACCGCATGCTGGACATGGGCTTTATCCGCGACATTCGCCGCATTCTCGCCCTGCTGCCCAAGCAGCGCCAGAACCTGCTGTTCTCGGCCACGTTCTCCGATGAAATCCGCGAACTGTCCAAGGGCGTGCTGAACGACGCCATCGAAATTTCGGTGGCGCGCCGCAACACCACCTCGGAACTGGTACAGCAAAGCGTCGTCATGACCGAACAGTCGCACAAGCGCGACCTGATCAGCTACATCATCCGCGAGAGCGGCTGGCACCAGGTGCTGGTGTTCACCCGCACCAAGCACGGCGCCAACCGGCTGGCCGAAAAACTGGTCAAGGACGGCCTTTCGGCGGCCGCCATCCATGGCAATAAAAGCCAGGCGGCGCGCACCCGGGCCCTGGCCGGCTTCAAGGACGGCAAGGTCGCCGTCCTGGTCGCCACCGATATCGCCGCGCGCGGCATCGACATCGACCAGCTTCCCAACGTCATCAACTTCGAGCTGCCCAATGTGCCGGAAGACTACGTGCATCGCATCGGCCGCACCGGCCGCGCCGGCAGCGAAGGCTCGGCGCTTTCGCTGGTGGATCGCAGCGAAATCAAGTTCCTGAACGCCATCGAAAAACTCATCAAGAAGCCCATAGACCGCACCACCATCGACGGCTGGACGCCTTCCATGGTTCAGCCCGATTCGAACCACTCCGACCGCGAAGACCGGCCGCAACGCAATGCCCGGCCAGGCGCATCGAGCCGGCCGGACGGCGCACACCGCAATGGCCGTCCGGG
>CALMPB010000011.1 GCA_937871985.1 uncultured Burkholderiaceae bacterium | reverse complement strand
GGCCCGGCCGCGCGCGAACGCGCGCATCCGCTTCGCCTCTTCTGGCGAGCGTCGTCCTTGGGAATGGGATCGGGACTGAAGCAGGAGTTCTTGGTGCAGCGGCTCGCTACGATGGCGGCAGTGCTCGGCGCGAAGCGCCATCAAAGACCCTTGATATCAGCCAGGAGCGGTTAGGCGTGTACGGGCGGGACAAACCAGGATCGATACTGCGGTTTCCAGGTATCCTGGCGGTCGGTGATTGCAGCGACAGCATCGCCCTGAGATGATCCCGACGGGGTCAAAATAGAAACATCACCATTGTCGACCGGTTAATCCAAACCCGACCGACGCGCGTTCGGATGATTTCTTTCCTTGGCCATGACCACATTCAGAATCAGTCGTCTCCAATCATCCCGCTGATTTCCGCTCTTGGTAAAAGCGGTCCCATGCGCTGTTTCGACGCTTTCAGGGATATAGCATCAATATGATCAGCTAAAAATAATAACGATTGCGAGCAAATAGGGGTTAACACTTTTTTGATTTCGAGCCTGATCCTACGGGCGTGTCAGAGTAGGTGCATCTGAGGTCGGGGGACTTTATGAAACGCTTCTTATTTGTGACAACAGCTATGACTTTGTCGGTCGCACCGGCGCAAGCTCAAGATGTGGAATTAACTGCATGGAAAAGATACCTCCTTGCTCTTCATGACTATGTGTGTGGCTCGTCAGATCCATGTACCGACGTTCAACTTCCGACTACAACCATCGAAGCTGAATGGGGCCCAACCGCGCTCCAACAGCTTAGTCTTCACCTCATCGCCAATCCTATTCCCAATGGTGGAATGTTATTCCGTCGCAGCGCCAAAGGCCTCGGCGAGGAGTACCAGAGGTTTGTAGACAACATAGATTACGTGCCGCCAGAGGCAACTGCGGCAGAGCGCAAGCAAGCTGCTGACACCGAAACGGCTTACAAGAAGGCTACCTCAGCCTACGCAACCATCTTCTCGAACAATACGGAAGGTTGGAACAAATTTAATCAAGCGCAGGAGTCCCGACCGGAACCTCAAAGGCTAACGAGAGACCAGTGGGCCGAGCAGTTTGCTCCGAATGAGCACGCGGCGTCTCTGGCAAGCGCTGAGGCGCAAGACACCTTTGATGGAGCGGTGCAAAGGACATTTCCTGGTCAAACCGGTGTATCTTTACGTATTGCAAAGAAGGGGCCACCGGTTCTGAATGTCAAGGATGAGTCTGGGAATACATTGAAAGTGTATCCCTATCTGATTGACTCAAGCCTGAGCAAATTTAAGCAAGATTCTGCTTCAGCGCTCAACGATGATAAAATGCAGCCAGAACAGTGGATCACCGTTAGTTCATCCAGAAGTACGGTGGATTTTGAGCAGAAAGCTGGAGGAGGATCGATCGGAGTCGATTTTCAATCGTTTGGCGCAAATTTGCGTGGCCAAAAGATGAGCTTTAGCCGACTACTCACATCTGACAACAAATCCATTCAAGTTGGCTATGGCAGAACTAAGACGTTTACCATTACCCCCGGGGAATGGTATCAAAGCGGTTTGATATCATCCTTCCTTGATGGGCCTTTCAAAAAGAAACCTAATAAACCTTATTTCGGCCCCGACGGTACGATCCCAGCCAGAGCCTTAGAAGTTATCGTCGGATATCGGCCAACAGTTATTATCGAGCTAACTGCTGACGAGCTCAGAGAGGCGCAGACATACACGTCAGGAGGCGGCGGTTTCAAGATCGGCCCTGTCAGACTAGGCGGTAGCGGCAGCAAACTTAAATATTCGAAGGTTGAGAACGGCTCAGCCAATGCCTATCAGCTATTTGACGATTCTGATCGAGCATACATAATCGCTATAAGATCACTTCCGCTTCCCTGAGCAATATGCGCGCCACCTTACTCATTTGCGCTTGCGTAATTGCCGGGCTTGTGTGCGCAATCGTACTGCAAATAAATAATGTGAATGTGACCTTTCTAAGACGCCTCTCTGTTGAGTCTGTAGAAATATCCCGGAAGATCTGGGGTGACGGGATTGAAAATGATAAGAATTCAACAGAGATGGCCCGTCTAACTCGCATTTTGCCGGAAGGTACTCAGTTCGCGATATTGAATTCTCCAATTCGCCGAGCAGATGTTGATGCAAATTATTTACCTTGGCACTATACATACTCCGCTGTCGTGATGCGGAATGTCAATGGGAGATACAAAAGTGGCGATAGCTTTGCAGAAAAGTACGAATCGTTCGCCCAATTACTTGATGCAAGATTCCGATATTTGAATGCCGAAAGGCCTAGATACTTAGAATCCGCATTGATGAAACTGAGGCGATACAGAAATTCCACTCTTAATGTCTATGACGAGGGCGGAATTTTCATTCGTACTGAACGCACATACGGGTTAGGTAGCGACACTGAATTCGTTATAAAGCGTGCCACTAAGCATCCTCATATTTCACCTGCCACACTTGTTACTTCTGCAGACGGATCAACTCAGCTAGTAATTGACAAACAGGCGAATGGAGTATCAGTAAGTCAACGTCTGGTTGCAGTCAGCGAGGGAACTGGGTTCGTATCATGTCGGCGCATCATACGCGGTTCTTGGTACGACGATAACTTTTTAAGCACTGCGGTTCGTGACGCACCAAAGGATATCGTCCAGAAATTTTTCGGAGAATCAGGTCCTTTGCGCCGATTGCCGTTTTGCATTGTAGTGACGACATCTCCAGCTCTTGTAGTTGTTGCACCTTTTCCTTTTTCCGCGGATACCCAGCCACAATCGATTATTCGCTCGACAGTCGCACCAACGCCGGTTCCGATCGTCGTCAAGGCTGATGGGGGCGGTGGATGGAGAGGCGTCTCCGGAGGGCAAGAACATATCGTGGCAATTGGCTTCATTGACCTCGGGCAAATCGAATGAAGTGGTCTTACTCACTTTGCGCTGGATTAAGTGGGCTGTTTACTCTGGCTTTGAGTTATGTCGCCATTGACTCAATCCGAGCCGCAATGGCACTTCAAAATTTAACGACATTTGATCTTCCTACAGATCGTGTCCTTGTCGCCAAAGGCGACAATAAGGTATTCTCAGTATTTTTTTTGAAAGGGGATCCTAAAGTTGGAAGGTCGAGCCGCGACACCGTAAAAGCACTGGGTGCATTGCTTGCTAGTTGTGGTCGCCCTCGGCTCACAATTACTGGTTCGTCCAGTGAAGAGCCTTTTGCCGCAGATTCAAATCGCAAGAATGCTGACCTTGCTAACGATAGAGCGAGCGAGATTAAGGCTCTTCTTTTGAAGACTGGGTATTCTGAAAATGAGATAACCGTTAGAAAGTGGAAATCTCATACGGAAATATTGGAATATAGTTTACCGGGTACTCCGCTTCAGGGAATTGATAAGGTGGCCCTTACGCGAAGAGCAGATATCCAAGCTAGTGATTCAAAATGCTTGCCAGGTTGGCGGTTACGAAGCTCTTAACCCGGAAAATTCACGCGGGTTGGCGGATGTAGCGTAACGTACTGATTTAACGTAT
>CALMPB010000010.1 GCA_937871985.1 uncultured Burkholderiaceae bacterium | reverse complement strand
GTGCCGCCCAGCAGGAAGCCGCGCGCCTGCATGTCGCCCGCCGCCCAGGCCAGGTCGCCGATGCGCTGGAACCCGAACATCGAGTAATAGATGTAGAACGGAATCATGATGCGGTTGTTGCTGGAATAGGACGTGGACGCCGCTATCCAGGAACTGAACGCGCCCGCCTCGTTGATGCCTTCCTGCAGCAATTGGCCGTCGGCCGATTCGCGGTAATACATGACCTGGTCTTTATCGACGGGCACGTACTTCTGGCCTTCGGGCGCGTAGATGCCGATCTGGCGGAACAGGCCTTCCATGCCGAAGGTGCGGGACTCGTCGGCCAGGATGGGAACCACGCGCGGGCTGAGTTGCTTGTCGCGCAGGATTTGATTGAGAATGCGCACGAACGCCTGCGTGGTGGAGATTTCGCGCCCTTCGGCGGTGGGCTCCAGCACGGCCTTGAATACGTCCAGATCCGGCACGGGAAGATGCTCGTCGGCCTTGGTGCGGCGCTTGGGCAGATAGCCGCCCAGCGCCTTGCGGCGTTCGTGCAGGTATTTCATTTCGGGCGAATCTTCGGCCGGCTTGAAGTACGGCAGCTCGTCGATCTTGTCGTCCGGAACGGGGATATTGAAGCGGTCGCGGAATTCGCGCACCGAATCCATGTCGAGCTTTTTCTGCTGGTGGGTGGGGTTCTTGGCCTGACCCACCTGGCCCATGCCGTAGCCCTTGATGGTCTTGGCCAGAATGACCGTGGGCTGGCCGGTGTGCTTGCTGGCCGCGTCGAACGCCGCGTACACCTTGTTGGGATCGTGGCCGCCGCGGTTCAGGCGCCAGACGGCTTCGTCGCTCATGCGGCTGACCATTTCGAGCAGCTTGGGGTGCTTGCCGAAGAAGTGCTCGCGCACGAAGGCGCCGTCATGCGCCTTGTAGGCCTGGTATTCGCCGTCGACCGACTCTTCCATGATGCGGCGCAGGATGCCTTCCTTGTCGTGAGCCAGAAGGGGATCCCAGTAGCCGCCCCAGATCAGCTTGATGACGTTCCAGCCGCTGCCGCGGAAATCGCCTTCGAGTTCCTGGATGATTTTGCCATTGCCGCGCACCGGCCCGTCCAGGCGCTGCAGATTGCAGTTGATGACGAAGATGAGGTTGTCGAGTTTTTCACGCGCCGCAAGGCTGATGGCGCCCAGGGATTCGGGCTCGTCCATTTCGCCGTCGCCGCAGAACACCCAGACCTTGCGGTTGCTGGTGTCGGCGATGCCGCGCGCATGCAGGTACTTGAGGAAACGGGCCTGGTAAATGGCCATGATGGGCCCCAGGCCCATGGAAACCGTGGGGAACTGCCAGAACTCGGGCATGAGCTTGGGGTGCGGATACGACGAAAGCCCCTTGCCGCCGACTTCCTGGCGGAAGTTGTCGAGCTGCTCTTCGGTAAGCCGGCCTTCGAGAAAGGCGCGGCCGTACATGCCGGGGGAAGTATGGCCCTGGAAATAGACCAGGTCGCCGCCATGCTCGGGCGTTTCGCCATGCCAGAAGTGGTTCTGGCCGCAGCCTATCATGGTGGCCAGCGAAGCGAATGAAGCAATGTGCCCGCCCAGGTCGCCGCCGTCTTCCGGATGGTGGCTGTTGGCCTTGACCACCATGGCCATGGCGTTCCAGCGGATGTACGAACGGATGCGCTCTTCAAGGGCCAGGTTGCCCGGATGCGCGGGCTCGAGGCCAGGAGGAATGGTGTTGACGTAGGCCGTATTCGGTGAAAACGGGATATGGGCGCCCGAACGGCGCGCCAGGTCGATAAGACGTTCCAGCAGGAAATGAGCGCGTTCAGGCCCCTCTCGATCCAGGACGGCGGCTAGCGCTTCGAGCCATTCCTGAGTTTCGAGCGCATCTTCGTCGGCCGCATTCGCCATTGCGGTAACCGGTAGTTGGTCAAGAGAGGACATTCGCTGTCTCCTTTTAGATATATGTATCGAAGCTGATACCACCCTTTTGTTAAAGAGTTGTATCACGTAACGGACTCACACTCACACCACGACAACGGCGTCCGGTAGAGAACCATCCTCCCAGCCAGCGTGATTAAGGCCATTCTAAGAAAGAGCCTACATTTGGGCAAGCGAAATTTCACTTTATGGTATAAGTTTTTATAATGTGAAAAATTACTTTATGTCTTACAGATTAAAATAAGCCAACCACTCAATCGCGGAATCATGGCCAGCCCAGCAAAAAAGTCTCTCATCCCCACCACGTTCTACGACCAGGCCCGCAACAACCGGCGTGGCGTCTACTGGCTGACGCCGGTCGTCGTGCTGGTTCTGTACTTGTGCGTCATGGGCGTGTTCATCTGGCTGCAAAGGCTGCACAACGACAGCGTCATGTTCGTGAGCATCGACCAGGAGGCCCGCCAGCAGCGCCTGATGATGGTGGTGGTGGCGCTGTCCCTGGTCATCGTCTTCAGCCTGCTCGCGCTATGGCGCTACACGCGCTTTCGCACGCGCGCCGAATCGGCCCTCATCGCCGAAACCGGGTTCCGGCGCGCCATGGAAAACTCCATGTCCACGGGCATGCGCGTTTTCGACATGCAGGGGCGCATCGCCTACGTCAATCCCGCGTTCTGCCGCATGATAGGCTGGAACGAAGCCGACCTCATCGGCCGCACCACGCCCTTCCCCTATTGGCTGCCCGGACGCCATGCCCATCACCAGGAAACGCTGGATCTGCTGCTTTCGGGCCGCACGCCCAGCAGCGGCCTGGAGGTCGAAGCGCAGCGGCGCGACGGCTCGCGCTTCACCGCCCGCATGTATGTATCGCCGCTGCGCGATCCCAACGGCGAACAGATCGGCTGGATGACGTCCATGACCGACATCACCGAACCCAAGCGCATCCGCGAAGCCCTCACGGCGGCGCACGAACGCTTCATGACGGTGCTCGAAGGCCTCGACGACGCCATTTCCGTGGTCGCCGACACCACCGAGGGCCTGGAGCTGCTGTTCGCCAACCGCACCTACCGGCGCTTTTTCGGCGCGCAGTCCAGCGGCCACGCCGAGCTGCTGGGCGGGCGCCTGGGACGCTTCACCGACGAAACCGTCGAAGTCTTTTCCAAGTCGGCCCAACGCTGGTTCGAGGTGCACCACCGCATGCTGGCCTGGACCGATGGGCGGCGCGTACGGCTGCAGGTGGCGCGCGACATCACCGAACGCCGGCAGCACGAAGAAGCCTCGCGCGTGCAGCAGGAAAAAATCCAGTTGACCAGCCGGCTCACCACCATGGGCGAAATGGCCTCGTCGCTGGCCCACGAACTGAACCAGCCTCTCACGGCCATCAGCAACTACAACATGGGCGCCGTCGCCATGATCAAGTCGGGCAACGCCCAGACCGAAGTCGTGCTGGAAGCGCTCAGCAAAGCAGCCAGCCAGGCCGAACGGGCCGGAAAAATCATCAGCCGCATCCGCGAATTCGTCAAGCGCAGCGAACCCCGCCGGCAGCGCGTAACCGTCACGCGCATCCTGGAAAACGCCATTTCCTTTGCCGACATCGATGCCCGCAAACGCCAGGTCGACATCGAAAAGCATGTGCCCGACGTTCTGCCCGAGGTCATGGCCGACCCCATACTTATTGAGCAAGTGCTGCTAAATCTGTTAAAAAACGGCATTGAAGCGATGGAGCAAAGCGAATACCGCATCCTTCACGTAGTCGTCACCGACCAGTCGCCGCTGGTCGAAATCGCGGTCATCGACCGCGGCCACGGACTGCGCGACCCCGAGCGGCTGTTCGAGCCCTTTTACAGCACCAAGTCGGAAGGGCTGGGCATGGGGCTTAATATTTGCCGTACCATCATCGAGTCCCACCATGGGCGTTTGTGGGCTGCCGCAAACCCGGAAGGCGGTACTATTTTCCGATTCACGCTACCTTGCGCCGCGCCCCTGGCGCCGGATCAACCAACGAATTCCCAGGAGTTGCATGCATGAGCACACCCCAGACTTCCAACACCGTTTTCATCGTTGATGACGACGAGGCAGTACGCGACTCGCTGCGCTGGCTGCTCGAGGCCAACGGTTACCGGGTGAAAAGCTACGCGGGCGCCGAAGACTTCCTCAACGCCTACGATCCCGAGCAGATCGGGGTGCTGATCGCGGACGTGCGCATGCCCGGCATGAGCGGCCTGGAGCTCCAGGAAGAGCTGCTGGCCCGCCAGGCGCCCTTGCCCATCGTCTTCATCACCGGCCACGGCGACGTGCCCATGGCGGTGTCCACCATCAAGAAGGGCGCGGTCGACTTCCTCGAGAAACCGTTCAACGAAACCGACCTGCGCACCATCGTGGCGCGCATGCTCGAACAGGCGTCCGAGCGCGCCTCGCAGTTCCAGGCGCAAAAAAACCACCAGGCGGTGCTGGGCCGCCTGACTTCGCGCGAACAGCAAGTGCTCGAGCGCATCGTGGCCGGGCGCCTGAACAAGCAGATCGCGGGCGACCTGAACATCAGCATCAAAACCGTGGAAGCCCACCGCGCCAACATCATGGAAAAACTCGAAGTCACCACCGTTGCCGATCTCATGAAAATCGCCCTCACCAAAACCGAGGGGGTGGCATGACGGCACGCATCATCGATGGCAAGGCATTGTCCGACGCCATCAAGGCCGACGTTGCAAAACGCGTTGAAGTACTCAAGAAAAAAGGCATTACCCCGGGCCTGGCCGTCGTCCTGGTGGGCGAAGACCCCGCCTCGCAAGTCTATGTGCGCAACAAAGTGGCGGCCTGCGAAAAAGCCGGCCTGCACTCGCGCACCGTCCGCCTGGCGGCCGACTCCACCGAAGAACACTTGCTGGACATCGTGCGCGAGCTCAATCGCGACGACGCCATACACGGCATTCTGGTGCAGCTGCCGCTGCCCGCCCACATGAACGCGGCCCGCGTCATCGAGACCATCGCCGCCGCCAAGGACGTGGACGGCTTCCACATCAGCAACGCCGGCCTGCTCATGACCGGACAGCCCCTGTTCAGGCCCTGCACGCCCTACGGCATCATGAAAATGCTGGAATCCGAAAACGTGGCGCTGCGCGGCGCGGAAGCCGTCGTCGTCGGGGCCAGCAACATCGTGGGCAAGCCCATGGCCATGCTGCTGCTGGCCGCCGGCGCCACCGTGACCCTGTGCAACTCCAAGACCCGCGACCTGGGCGCGCAGACCCGCCGCGCCGACGTGCTGGTCGTGGCCACGGGCAAGCCCGACATGATCACCGGCGACATGATCAAGCCGGGCGCCGTCGTCATCGACGTAGGCATCAACCGCAAGGCCGACGGCAAGCTTACCGGCGACGTTCAATTCAACACAGCAAGCAAGGTTGCGGGCGCCATCACCCCCGTCCCGGGCGGGGTCGGCCCCATGACCATCGCCATGCTGCTGGTCAATACCCTGGAAGCCGCGGAACGTTGCGCCGCCAAAGCGGTCTAACCAGCAACTCCCAGTTTTTCGCAGGCTTTCCCCCATGACTCAAAACCCCTTGCTCGTCCCCATCCAGTCGCTCATCGACTACGCGGCCGTTGAGCCCTCGCACATCGAGCCGGCCGTTTCCAGCCTGATCGATGCCTCGCGCAAGGCCGTCGACGCGGCGGCGGACCCCACCCTGCCCGCAAGCTGGGCGGCGATCATCGAGCCGCTGGAAAGCGTCACCGAAAAACTGTGGCGGGCCTGGTCCGTGGCGGGCCACCTGAACGCCGTGGTCAATACGCCGGAACTGCGCGAGGCCTATAACCAGTGCCTGCCCCTGGTTACCGAGTTCTCCACCTGGGTGGGCCTGCACACCGGGCTTTACGAGCAATACCGCCGGCTGCGCGACGACCCCGGCTTTGCCGACCTGCCCGCCGTGCGCCAGCGCATCATCGAGCTGGCGCTGCGCGACTTCCGCCTCAGCGGCGTCGAACTGCAAGGCGAACAGCGCACGCACTACGCGCAGATTTCCGACCAGGAGGCGCGGGTTTCCCAGAAATTCTCCGAAAACGTGCTGGACTCCGTCGACAACTGGTCGTTGCTCGTCACCGACGAGGCCAGGCTGGCCGGCGTTCCGGCCGATGCCGTGCATGCCGCGCGCAGCGCCGCTCAGGCTGCAAACCAGCAAGGCTGGCTGCTTACCCTGAAAATGCCCTGCTACCTGCCGGTCATGCAGCACGCCCGCGACCGCGGCCTGCGCGAAACCCTGTACCGCGCTTACGGCACCCTGGCCTCCGAGCAAGGCAATCCAGCCCTGGACAACTCGCCCCTCATCGAGCAACTGCTGGATCTGCGCGCCCAGGAAGCCAAGCTGCTGGGCTATGCGGATTTCGCCGAACTGCGGCTGCAGACGCGCATGGCCGAAAGCGCCGACGAAGTCCTGTCCTTCCTGCGCGAACTGGCGCAAAAGGCCAAGCCCTATGCGCAGCAAGACCTGGCCCAATTGCGCCGCTATGCGCAGGAACAATACCAGCTCGCCGAACTCGAGCCGTGGGACATCCCGTTCATTTCCGAGCGTCTGCGCGAAGCCCGCTACGCCTACTCCGAAGACGAGGTCAAGCAGTACTTTACCGAACCGCAGGTTCTGAAAGGCCTGTTCCACGTCATCGAAAAACTGTTCGGCGTGCGCCTGCGCGCCGTCAGCGCCAGCACCTGGCATGCCGACGCGCGGGCCTTCGTCGTCGAAACGCCCTTGGGCGATGCGCTGGGCCACTTGTTCATGGATCTCTACGCTCGCAACGGCAAGCAAAGCGGCGCCTGGGTCGATGGCGAACGCAATCGCCGCAGAAGCGGCCTGGGCCTGCAAACCCCGGTGGTCTACCTGACCTGCAACTTCTCCGCGCCGCAGGCGGGCAAACCGGCCCTGCTCTCGCACGACGACGTCATCACCTTGTTCCACGAAAGCGGCCACGCCCTGCATGCCCTGCTTTCCCAGGTCGACGACCCGGGCGCTTCGGCCTTTGCCAGCGTCGAATGGGACGCCATTGAACTGCCTTCGCAGTTCATGGAGAACTTCTGCTGGGAATGGGCCGTGGTTCAGGCCATGTCGCGCCACGTGGATACCGGCGAGACCCTGCCGCGCGCCCTTTACGACAAGCTGCTGGCCGCCAGGAATTTCCAGAACGGCATGCAAACCGTGCGCCAGATCGAATTTTCATTGTTCGACATGATCATCCACCATCAGGCCAACGGCCTGCCCATCGCCCAGGTCATGCAAACCTTGAACCAGGTCCGGCAAGAGGTCGCCGTGCTGTTCCCGCCCGAATGGCACCGCTTCCCGCAGAATTTTTCGCACTTGTTCGCGGGCGGCTACGGAGCCGGCTACTACAGCTATAAATGGGCGGAAGTGCTTTCGGCGGATGCCTACAGCGCCTTCGAGGAGGCCGCCACGCTGGACAAGGACGGCGTGCGCGACACGCTGGACGCCGCAACCGGACTGCGGTTTCGCAACGAAATCCTCGCCGTGGGCGGTTCGCGCCCGGCGGCGGAATCCTTCCGCGCCTTTCGCGGGCGCGATGCCTCCATGCAAGCCCTGCTGCGCCACGGCGGCATGGACGGCGCCATCCAGTAAGGAGCGGATCATGCGTATTTTTCGGCACCTGGGCTGGGCCGTAGCGGCGCTGCTTGCGTGCGCATCGGCCCAGGCCGCGAATATCCCCGCCACGGACTCCTCCGCCGCGGCGCTGGAAAGCACCCAAAAAACCGGCGACAACGCCATCCATCATGTCAGAGGATTTCTGCCCGACCTGCGCTTCACGCTGAACGGCGCCGGCGGCAAAACCGTGACCCAGGACGACTTCAAGGGCAAGGTGGTCATGCTGTTTTTCGGCTATGCCAGTTGCCCCGACATCTGCCCGACGACCATGGCTCAATTGGCGCAGGTCATGCAAAACCTGGGCGGCGACGCCGACAAGGCAAGAATCGTGTTCGTCAGCGTCGACCCGCATCGCGACACGCCCGACAAGCTGCAGACTTACGTGAATGTGTTCGGCAAGAACGCCGTGGGCCTGACCGGCACGCCCCGGCAGATCGCCGACGTCGCCCGCCGCTACCGGGTCGCCTACCAGATCGAAAAACCCAAGGCCGGCGACACCGAAAACTACGAAGTCGCGCACGGGCGCGGCGTATACATCTTCGACCCCGACGGCCGCGCGCGCCTCCTGGCCTCCGACGCCAACTCCGTCCAGGCCATTACCGCCGGCGTCCAGTCCTTGTTGAAGTAGTCCCGCGAAAAAAAGCAGCCCCCACGCTGCTCACTCGCCCGTCCATTCGGACACAAAGGCCTTGTGGTCGGGCCTGGCCGCGGGCTCGGTCGCCTGCGCAGGGGTTCCCAGGGCCAGATAGCCCAAAAAGCGGTAGTCCAGACCGTCGAAGCCCAGCGCCTCGTTCACCTCGTCCACATACGTGCCCAGGCCTGTGCTCCAGTAGGCCCCGTAACCCAGCATGTGCGCCGCGTTGAGCATATTGGTGACGGCGGCGCCCACGGCCAGCATGCGCTCGTGCTCAGGGATCTTGGTGTTGGAGTGATCGATGCGGCAAGCCAACGCGATCAGCAACGGCACTTTGCCCAGCCAGGCCCGATTGGCGGCGATTTTTTCGGCCGCCAGCGGCCGCCCCGCCCGCTCACTAGCCGCGAACACCAGCTCCGCCAGACGCAGGATGGCCTCGCCGCGAATCAGCTTGAAGCGCCAGGGCTGGAGCTTGCCGTGATCGGGCGCCGACATGCCCGCCTGCAGGATCCGGGCCAGATCCGCGTCGTCCGGAGCCGGCGACTGCACGAACTTGACCGAGCGGCGTGAAAGCAGGTAATCGATAGGTGCTGTGGACATACATCTCCTTGCCAGGAAAAACGTCGAAGCCGCCGAAGGCGGCCATGCAAAAAAACGGCACAGAGGCGTGCGTTTGACGACGCCGTGAAATCAGGATGGGCGCACGGCGGCCACCATGAGGGCTTTCATGTCGCGCACCGCTTTTTCCCAGCCATCGAACACCGCGCGCGCCACGATGGCGTGACCAATGTTGAGCTCGGAAACGCCGGGAATGCGGGCGATGTCCTGGACATTGCCGTAATGCAGGCCGTGTCCCGCATTGACGCGCAAGCCGCTGCTTATGCCATGCGTTACGCCCCGGCGTATGCGCTCGAGTTCTTGCCCGGCCGCATCGCCGGCGGCGTCGGCGAATGCGCCGGTATGCAGTTCGATGACCGTGCTACCGCAGCGGACGGCCGCGTCGATTTGAGCGGGGTCGGGATCGATGAACAGGGAGACTCGTATGCCGGCATCGTGCAATTGCCCCACCGCTGATTTCACGGCATCGAAATGCCCGGCAACGTCGAGCCCGCCCTCGGTGGTGAGCTCACTGCGCTTTTCGGGAACCAGGCAGACGTCGTCGGGCTTGATCCGGCACGCGATGGCAAGCATTTCCGGCGTGATGGCGCATTCCAGGTTCATGCGCGTGCGCAGCTTGGGCCGGATGGCGGCCACGTCGGCATCCTGGATATGGCGGCGATCTTCGCGCAAATGCAAGGTAATGGCGTCGGCCCCCGCCTCTTCGGCGCGAACGGCCGCTTCGACCGGATCGGGATACACGGTAAAACGCTGCTGGCGCAGCGTCGCCACATGATCAATATTCACACCAAGCTCAATCATCAGCATGCCTTTTCATTCCACGAACCGCGGCTAGCCGCCCTGGCCCGGTGCGGGCGCCGCGCTCGCCTGGGCCGAGTTTTCCAGCCAGCCCCCGCCAAGGGCCTTGTATAGTTCGACCCGATTGCTCAGGGAATTCAGCCCGGCCTGCAGGAACTGCTGTTGGGCAGTGTACAGGGAGATTTCGGAGGTCTGTACCTGCAGGAAGCTGTCGATGCCGTTGTCGTAGCGCATTTGAGCCACCTCCAGGGACTTCAGCGAAGCATCCTCCAGCGAACGCAAGGCATCCAGCTGCGCCGTATAAGTCGCTTCGCCCGCCAGGGCATCGGCCACTTCCCGGAAAGCCGTCTGGATGGTTTTTTCGTACTGCGCGACGGCAATATTCTTGCGCGCCTTGGCCAGATCCAGATTGCCGCTGACCCCGCCCGAGAATATCGGCATGGTCAGTTGCGGCGTAAACGACCAGAAGCGCTGGTCGCCGGTGAACAGGCCGCCCAGCGCGGGGCTGGCGAACCCCAACAGGCCAGTGATGGATATATTGGGAAAGAACGCCGCGCGGGCGGCGCCGATATTGGCATTGGCGCCCATCAGGTCGTGCTCGGCGCCCATGATGTCGGGCCGGCGCGTCAGCAGTTCGGACGGCAGCCCGGCCGGCACCGAAGCCACCAGTTGATCCTTGCCGAACGGCGCACCCGCCGGCAAGTCGGCCGGCAGCGGCTCGCCGACGAGCAACTGCAGCGCATTGCCCGCCTGCGCCTGCGCGCGTCTGGCGCTTTGCAGATCGGCCCGCGCTGTATCGACCTGGGTCTTGGCCTGGTACAGATCGAGCGCACCCGCCACGCCCAGATCGTAGCGCTGCTTGACCAGGTCGTAGGAGGCCTGGCGCGATTTCAGCGTTTTTTGCACAAGCTCTTGCTGCAGCTGCGCGGTGCGCAGCGAAAAATACGCTTCCGCCACCTGGGCGACCAGGCTTATATGCACCGTGCGTTGCGCCTGCTCGGTCGACAGATACTGCTGATAAGCTGCCTCGGTCAGGCTCTTGACCCGGCCGAAGAAATCCAGCTCAAACGACGTCGTGCCGATGCCTGCCTGGTACGAACGCGACACGGCGGGCGCGTCGGAGGAAGAGCGCATGTTCTCGGGAGTGTGCTGCACCTGCCCATTTGCGCCGATACCTATCGTAGGCAGGCGGTCGCTTTGCTGAATGCCAAACTGGGCGCGCGCTTCCTGCACGCGCTCGACGGCGATGCGCATGTCGCGATTGTTCTTGAGCGACAGCTCAATCAACGCCAGCAGGCGCGGATCGCGGAAAAATTCGCGCCAGCCCAGGTCGGCCGTGACCGCCACGCTGGTTGCCGACTTCGCGGCGTCCGGCTGAAGCTGATCGGGGTACTGGGCAGGCACCGGAGCCGCCGGGCGTTCATAGCGCGGCGCCAGTGAGCAGCCAGCCAGGGCCAGCGTTGCGGCCAGGGACAATGCCGTTAATCGAAAATATCGTTGACTCATGCTTGTCCCCCGTCTTCAGGCGTATGGGGCTCCGATTGATTGGGCTGTGCGTGATGAACCTTGGTCAGCGGCGCCATGTGCGCATGAGCGCCTGTCAGCTTGGGCTTGGTCTTGAACAAGGACAGCACGACGACGAAGAAGGTGGGCACGAACAGCATGGCCAGCGGAGTGGCCGCCAGCATGCCGCCCAGCACCCCCAGACCCACCGCGTTCTGGCTTGCATGGCTGGCGCCGGTGGCGATGGCCAGCGGCACCACGCCCAGAATGAACGCGAACGAGGTCATGAGGATCGGACGGAACCGCAAGCGCGCCGCTTCGATCGTGGCATCGAAGATGTTCGCCCCCTGCGCGTAGGTGTCCTTGGCGAATTCCACGATAAGAATCGCGTTCTTGGCCGCCAGCCCCATGACCGTGATCATGCCCACCTGGAAGTACACATCGTTGGACATGCCCAGCGCGGACACGAGCGCCACGGCGCCCAGCATGCCCAAAGGCACCATCAGCATGACGGAAAGCGGAATCGCCCAGCTTTCATACAAGGCGGCCAGCAGCATGAAGACGACCAGCATGGCCAGCCCCAAAAGAATGACCGACTGGCTGCCCGCCTGCTTTTCCTGGTAGGAAAGCCCGGTCCACTCATGGCCGAAGCCCGCGGGAAGCTGGGCGACCAGCTTTTCCATTTCGGCCATGGCCTGGCCGGTGGAATAGCCGGGCGCGGCGGAGCCGCCGATGCGGACGGACTCGTAGCTGTTGTAGCGCACGACCTGCACGGGCCCCTGCTTCCACTCGGCCTTGACGAACGAGGACAAGGGAACAGGCTGGCCGCTGCTGTTGACGGCATTGAGCTTCATGATGTCGTCGACGTTCATGCGGTGCTGTGCGTCGGCCTGCACCCAGACGTTCTGCACCCAGCCCATATTGGGAAACTGGGCGACATACGACGAACCGAGAGCCGTGGCGATCAAGGTGGAGACTTCGCTGAAGTCGACGCCAAGGGCCGCGGCCTTCTCCCGGTCGATGGTCAGGTCGAGTTGGGAGCCGGCGCTCAGGCCGGTGATGCGGGTATTGGCCAGGATCGGGTTTTTCGCAGCCATTTGCAATAGCTGCTGAGTGCCCGCCATCAAGGCGTCATGCCCGACGCCGCCCCGGTCTTCCAGCCTCATGTCGAAGCCCGCCGCGTTCCCCAACGATGAAATGGCCGGAGGCACCACCGAGAAAACCATGGAGTCGGGCAAGCCGAACAACAATTGCTGGTTTGCCTTGGCAGCCAGGGCCTGGGCGGAGTTGGCGGCTCCCTTGCGTTCGGAAAAGTCCTTGAGCGGCACAAAAGCAATGGCGGCATTCAGGCCGTTGCCGTTGAAGCTGAAACCCTGCACCGTCAGGACATTGGCAACCTGGGGCTGCTTCATGTAGAACTGCTCGACCTTTTCGATGGTCTCGATGGTCCGGTTGGCGGTGGAGCCAGCCGGCAACTCGATATTGGAAATGATGTAACCCTGGTCTTCCTCGGGCAGGAAGCCCGTGGGCAGGCGGAAGTACATGACGCCCAGCACGATCAGCAGCAGCAAATATATGAACATCATGCGCCCGCTGCGCTTCAGGCTGCGGCCGACCCAGCCTTCGTATCTGCTGGTAACCCGATCGAACGACTTGTTGAACCAGCCGAAAAACCCCTTTTTGGTTTCATGGTGGCCCTTGGGTATGGGCTTGAGTATGGTGGCGCACAGCGCGGGGGTGAAAGTAAGCGCCAAAAAGCCCGAGAAGAAAATGGATACCGCCATGGCCATGGAAAACTGGCGGTAGATGACGCCAACCGAACCGCTCATGAACCCCAGCGGCAGGAACACCGTGGCCAATACCAGGGTCATGCCGACCACGGCTCCGGTGATCTGCGGCATGGCCTTCTTGGTGGCTTCGCGCGGCGGCAGGCCTTCCTCGACCATGATGCGCTCGACGTTCTCGACCACCACAATGGCGTCATCGACGAGAATACCAATGGCCAGCACCATGGCGAACATGGTCAGCACATTGATGGAAAAGCCCAAAGCCAGCATCACGGCGAACGCCCCAAGGATGGCAATGGGCACCACCAATGCGGGAATCAGCGTATAGCGTACGTTCTGCAGGAAGACGAACATCACGATGAACACCAGCACCATGGCTTCGAACAACGTGTGCACCACCTGCTCGATCGATATCTGCACATAGGGCGTTGTGTCGTAGGGAATGGAATAGGTGATGTTGCCCGGGAAGTAGGCCGACAGCTCCTTCATTTTTTCCTTGACCCCTTGAGCGGTGGACAAGGCATTGGCGTTGGCGGCCAGCGAGATGGCGAAAGCCGCGGTAGGCTTGCCGTTAAGACGCGCCCCGAACTGATAGGAGTCCGAGCCGATTTCCACCCGCGCCACATCGCCGACCGTCACACGGGAGCCATCGACGTTGGAGCGCAGGACGATGTTTTCAAAGTCTTTGACGCTGGACAACTGGCCGTTGACGACGATAGGCGCGGTAACGCGCTGGCTGTCGGGGTTGGGCGGCGCGCCGATGATGCCCGCCGAGATGAGCGTGTTTTGTTTGGCGACCGCGGCATTGACCTGGGCCATGCTCAGCCCGTAGCCCACAAGCTTGTCGGGATCCACCCAGATGCGCATGGCGCGCGGCGCCGCGAACAGCTGGAACTTGCCCACGCCAGGCACCCGCGAAACGGCATTTTGCACGTTGCGGGTAATGTAGTCGGCCAGCGCGGTCTGATCCAGCGACCCGTCGGTCGACGACATGGTGGCCACCAGCAGGAAGTTCGAATTGCTTTGCCGAACCTGCAGACCCTGTTTCGTCACGGCTTCCGGCAGCTTGGCCGTTACGTTGGAGATGCGGTTCTGCACATCGACCTGCGCCAGATCGGGATCCGTGCCCGGTGCGAACGTGGCGGTGATTTCCGCCTGCCCATAGGAGTCGCTGACCGATTCGTAGTACAAAAGCCCCTTGGCGCCGTTCAACTGGTTTTCGATGATGCTGGCCACCGATTCGGACACGTCTTCCGCGGAAGCGCCCGGATACGTCGCCTGGATGGTAATGGCCGGAGGCGCCACTTCGGGATACTGGGACACCGGCATATTGGGAATGGCCAATATGCCGCCCAGCATGATCGCCAACGCGACCACCCAGGCAAAAATAGGCCTTTCAATAAAAAACTGTGGCATGTGAGCTCACTTTAGTGCTTTAGTACGTTACCGCGGACATCAGCCCGCCCGAACATTCGTTCATACAGAGACGGGACTCTGCTTACTTTTTGGCCTGCTCCGGCTTGGAAGCCGCGTCCTTGCCGGCTTCAGCGCCGGGCGCATGGCCGGCTTCCTTGCCAGCCGCGCCGCCGGCTGCCGGAGCGCCGGCGCCCGGCGCACCGGCCTGGGCGCCTTGCTTCCAGGGAATGCCCTGAACCTTGGCCCCCGGCCGGATTTTCTGGAAGCCTTCGACGACGACGACATCGCCAGCGTTCAGACCCTTGGTAATGATGTACTTGCCACTGATTTCGGCGCCTACGCCGACCGGCACGTTGGTAATCTGATCATTCTTGACCACCATCAGACTGCTAAGGCCGTCGGCGGTGCGCTGCACCGCTTGCGTGGGAACCATCAGCGCTTTTTCATCCACCCCTTGAGGCAGATTGACACGCACGTACATGCCGGGCAAAAGAATCTGCTCGGGGTTGTCGAACTCGGCGCGCAGATTGACCTGGCCCGTGGAGGGGTCGACGGAAATGCCCGAAAACAGCAGTTTGCCGTCGTGGTTGTAGCGCGAACCGTCTTCCAGCACCACCTGCACCTTGGCGGAGCCATCGGGTAACTGCACCAGGGAACCGCTGGCCAGCGCCTTGCGCAGGTTCGCCAGCTCGGTGGTGGAGCGGGTTAGATCGACGTAGACGCGATTGATCTGCTGCACCGTCGCCAACTGCGTCGCCGACGTGGCGCTTACCAGCGCGCCTTCGGTAACCAGCGATTTGCCGATGCGGCCGGTAATGGGAGAGACCACCTTGGTATAGCCAAGGTCGATATCGGCGGCCTCCAGGGCGGCCTTTGCCGCGGCTACCGAGGCTTCCGCCTGCGATGAGGCGGACTTTGCGTTGTCGAAGTCCTGCTGGCTGACGGCGTGCGCGCCGATGAGCTTGGCATAGCGCTGGGCCAGCAGCCGCGCGCTTTGCGCATCGGCCTGCGCGCGCTTGAGCTGCGCATAAGCCTGCGCGCGCGCCGCGCGATACGGAGCGGGATCTATCGTAAACAGCAACTGGCCTTCCTTGACCTCGCTGCCCTGCTGGAACTGGATGCCGGTGACGATGCCGTTGACCCGGGCCCGGATCTGCGCGTCTTTGATGGCCTCGACGCGGCCCGGCAATTGCGCATAGATATCCGCGCGGGCGGGTTCGACGGTGATCACGCTTACCGGCACCTTCATGTCGCCCATGCCGTGCTGCGATTTGTCGCCGCATGCCGCGAGCATCGCCGCGGACAGCACGATTGTTGCCAAAGCCTTTTGCCGCGCGGACAAATTAAGAATATGCATTTCAACCCCCGACACAAAGGCGCCCCGTTTGGGGCGCACTTGTGATGCCTGTAATTTTTGGTAAACGTTGAGTATAAAGCAAAAACAATCTGCCTAGGCAAACAAAATTAACGCAAATTTATGAACAAAACGTTTCAGGGGATTTCGAGCACGTGGCCGCGTCCACCGCGCATCGGCCCGGGGCAGGCGGCCGCCTTACCCAAGCAGCAAGCCGTCGTCGGCAACCGCCTCGCCCCGCACGCGCTCGAACATGGCCAGCAAATCGACCACCCCCAGGCCTTTGCGTTCGTCGCCGGAAACATCCAGCACCACCCTGCCCTCGTGCAGCATCACGGTGCGATCGCCTACGTCGAGCGCCTGGCGCATGCTGTGAGTGACCATAAGCGTGGTGAGCCGTTTTTCGCGCACGATGCGCTGCGTGAGTTCCAGAACGAATGCCGCCGTGCGCGGATCCAGCGCCGCGGTGTGCTCGTCCAGAAGCAATATGCGCGAAGGCCGCAACGTCGCCATCAGCAGGCTGACTGCCTGGCGCTGGCCGCCGGACAGCAGGCCGATGCGGTCGGTCAAACGGGCTTCCAGGCCCAGGCCCAGCACGGCGAGCCGCTCCGCGAATTCACTGCGCATGGCCTGCCTGACTGCGCGCGACAAGCCTCGCCGCCCGCCCCGGTCGTACGCCAGCGAAAGATTCTCTTCGATGGTCAGATCTTCGCAGGTTCCGGCCATGGGATCCTGGAAAACCCGTGCCACCAGCTCCGCGCGCTTCCAGACGGGCAAGCCGGTGACGTCGGCATCGTCGAGCTCGATCGTGCCGGAATCGACGGGCTGGTCGCCCGAAACGGCATTGAGCAGCGTTGACTTGCCGGCGCCGTTGGAACCGATGACCGTGACGAACTGGCCCGATTCGATGCTCAGGGACAACCCCCGCAAGGCGTGGTTCTCGATGGCCGTGCCCGCGTTGAAGGTGATGTGCAGATTCGAGACCCTTAGCATTGGCGCGCCTTTTTCCCTTTGTTCAGGCGCTGCTTGATCAACGGGATGACCAACGCAAACGTAACCAGCACGGCGGTGACCAGATTCAGGTCCTGGGCGCGCAGCCCGATGAAATCGGCATTGAGGGCCAGGGCCACGAAAAACCGGTACAGCACTGCCCCGACGATGGCGGCCAGGGTCATGACCCATAGCTTGCGGGAAGGAAAGATGCTTTCGCCCACGATGACCGCCGCCAGGCCGATGACGATGGTGCCGATGCCCATGGAGATGTCGGCCCCGCCCTGCGATTGGGCGAACAGGGCGCCAGCCAGCGCGCACAAGGCGTTGGAAATGGCCAGCCCCACGAGCACCATGGCTCCGGTGGCCACGCCCTGCGAGCGCGCCATTCGCGGGTTGGAACCCGTTGCGCGGATGGCCAGTCCCATTTGCGTGGCGAAATACCAGTCCAGCGCAAGCTTTACCGCAAATACCACGACCACCAGAATGATCGGACGCATGATGTAGTCGGCAAGCGAGCCGACCTGCAGCACGGTGAAGACCGTGGGCTCGGAAATAAGCGGCACATTGGGCCGGCCCATCACGCGCAGATTGATGGAGTACAGGGCGATCATCATCAGGATGCTGGCCAGCAAATCCATGATTTTCAGGCGAACGTTCAGCCAGCCGGTAATGGCCCCGGCCAGGGCTCCGGCCAGCGCCGCCGCGAGCGTGGCCAGAAAGGGATCGTGGCCCGAACTGATGAGGGTCGCCGCGACCGCCGCGCCCAAAGGAAAGCTGCCATCGACGGTAAGGTCGGGAAAGCGCAGCATGCGAAAGGAAATCAGGACGCCCAGCGCCACCAACCCGAACACCAGGCCTATTTCAAGCGCTCCCCATAGCGAATACATGGACATAGATTGCCGCCGGTTCAAAGGCCGCGAAGCCCGAGAAAGCCCAAAAAAGCCCCGCGCTTCATCAAACGTGGCGGCTTATTTTATTACCCGCGCCGCCGACTTCACAAGCGCCGCCGATAGCTCGACGCCCTGCTTTTTTGCCGCTTCCGGATTGACGTACAGCTCGAGTTCGCTGCCGACCTCGGACGGCATGTCGCCCGGTTTGGCGCCCTTCAGGATGCGCACCACCATGTCGCCGGTCTGCACGCCCAGGTCATGGTAGTTCACGCCCAGCGCCGCAATGGCGCCTCGTTTTACGCTGTCGGTGTCCGACGCCACGAGCGGGATCCTGGCATCGTTGCCCACCTTGACCAGAGCCTCGTAGGCCGACACGACATTGTTGTCGGTATTGGTGTAGATGACGTCGACCTTGCCTACCAGGCTGCGGGCCGCGGCCCCCACGTCGACCGACCGGGGCGCGGTGGCCTCGACCAAGGACATCCCGCGCTCGGGCAGCAGCTCGCGCAGGCTCTTGACCACCACCACGGAGTTGGCCTCGCCGGGGTTGTAGACAATGCCCACGCGCTTGGCATCGGGCACCACCTTCTGGATGAGGTCGATTTGCTTTTCCAGCGACAGGGCGTCGGAAACGCCCGTGACGTTCGTGCCCGAGGCCTGCATCGAGGGCACCAGTTGCGCCGCCACCGGATCGGTGACTGCCGCGTAGACGACCGGAATGGTCTTGGTGGCCGCCACCACCGCCTGCGCCGCGGGCGTGGCGATGGCCACGATGACATCGGGATTGTCGCCGATGAACTTGCGCGCGATCTGGGCGGCGATGGCCGTATTGCCCTGGGCCGACTGGAACTGCCAATGCAGGCCCTTGGCTTCGGTGTAGCCTGCCTTGGCCAAGGCTTCCTTGACGCCGTCCTTGATCGAATCCAGCGCCGGATGCTCGACAATGGAAGTCACGGCAACCGATTGCGCTCGCGCCAGCGATGGCGCAATCAAGGCGGCGGCGAGCGCCGCGCCCAGCACCGGCTTGCGAAGGAAAGATAAAAAAGCAGTTTGCATTCGAACTCCTTCAGCTTCAATGATTAGACGACCAACTCGTCCACGCCCTTGCGGCCGGCCAGCAAAGCCCTGGCCCAGCGCCGCGCGGGCAGCCCATAGCGCGACTCCACGTCCTGGGCGCGCTCGAGAAAACGCGCGGTGGATACTTGCAGCACCGGCCCCTTGAAGGCCAGCACGACGCGGTTTCCCGCATCCACCTCGGGCAATTCAAGCACCCGGCCGCCGAAAGCCTGGCGGATGTTCGCCATATTGCGCGGATAGCTGGCGTGCTCGCCGAACAAGTTCACCGTCATGACGCCCGCCTCTTCCAGAGCACGGTAACAGCCCTGGTAGAACTCGACAGAATCGCGCACCGGCCCCTGGGCCGACGCATCGTATAAATCTACCATCAATGCCATGTAGTTTCCGATATTCGGGCTTTCACCGAGCCAGGTCTGGGCGTCCTCGTGATCGATGCGCGAACGGGACGTTTCCGGAAGCCTGAAATAAGCGCGGCACATGGCCGTGACCGCCGGGTTCCACTCGACGGTCACGACTTGCGCCTTGCTGCGGGCCAGCGTATAGCGCAGCAAGGATCCCGCCCCCAGGCCCAGCACGCCCACGTGGCTGTCTTTGTCCGGCTCCAGAAACAGCAGCCAGGCCATCATCTGCTGCGTATACGCCAGCACGAGCTCGTCGGGCTTGCGTATGCGCATGGCGCCCTGCACCCATTCGGTGCCCAGGTGCAAATAGCGAATGCCGTCCAGTTCGGACAAGGTGGGGATATCGTCGCTGGACGGGCCGCTGGCGCTCATGCTGAGGGAAACTCAAGAGTCGCCACCACCGGCGCGTGATCCGACGGCTGCTCGTTGCGGCGCGGCTCTTTGTCGATGACGCAAGCCGTGCACAAGGGCGTCAGGGCCGTGGAAAGCAGGACATGGTCGATGCGCACCCCGGCATTGCGGCGGAACGCAAGCTGGCGGTAGTCCCACCAGCTGAACGATTTTTCAGGCTGCTCGAACTGGCGGAACGCATCGGCGAAGCCAAGCTCGAGCAGGCTGTTGAACGCCTCGCGCTCCGGCGCGGAAACCAGCACCTGGCCTTCCCATTTGGCGGGATCGTGCACGTCCTCGTCGTCCGGCGCCACGTTGTAATCGCCCAGCACGACCAGCCGTGGATATTGCTCGAGCTGAGCCGCCAGCCATTCGCGCAGCGCCGCGAACCACTTGAGCTTGTATTCGTATTTTTCGCTGGCCACCGCCTGGCCATTGGGGCAATAGGCGCTGACGACCCGGATATCGCCGGCGGCGCTGGGCAGACTGGCGGCAATGATGCGCTGCTGGTGGTCTTCGAAATTGGGCAAATTGCGCTGCACCTGCTCCCCTTCATGGCGCGAGACGATCGCCACGCCGTTATAGGTCTTCTGGCCGGCCCAGCAGGCGCGGTAGCCCAGCTCGGTAAACGCGTCGAGCGGGAACTTGTCGTCCGCGAGCTTCAGTTCCTGCAGGCACAGCGCGTCGACGGGATTGGCCTGCAGCCAGTCCAGCACTTGGGGCAGGCGGACTTTGAGGGAGTTGATGTTCCAGGTGGCGAGTTTCAATGTAGAAGACAATTTATTGAATGATGAAACGATGGATGAATCGGCGGCGAATCCGGGCAGGCGGAAGCGGCGAAATGCCTGCGCGGGTGCAAAAGTCGAATGTTAACGGATAACCCCGCACAGCGTTCCGGATTCAGGGATTTCCAGGATCGAGAATATCCCAGGCGATTCTCTTGCCGCTGGCGCAGTCGGCAAGACGCTTGCGGGAAAACGCCACCGCGCGCTCGCGCAGTTCGGGCGAACACCCCAGTGACTGAAGCGCCATCCGCACCGCCGAATCGATGTAGCCGCCGGGATCGGGCACGCCGCAGCGCACGGCCTGGATCACGCCGATCGACGCCCCCATGAGAAAATCCGTTGCCACGGTGGCGTCGTCGAAGTCGAACTGGCCAAGCTCTTTGCCCCGCATCAGATCCTTGGACATCGTGATGGCGATCCTGGACTTGTGGGGCCAGGCGTCCATGCGCGTCATGAACGACGCCCACGTCGGATCTTGCCAGGCGCGCAGGAGATACAGGCGAAAGCCCACGGCGGCCCTTTGCCACGGCTCGCGCAGAAAATCGTACAGCGGGACGATGTCGGCAATCATGCGGTCGCTCATCTCGATGCCCGCGGCGATCAGGGCCTCGTCGAGCGAATCGAAATAATTGTAGAAGCTGCCGCGCGAGATGCCGGCTTCCCGCACTACGTCCTCGATGGCCGGCGCCGCCGTATTGTTGCGGGCAAACACCCGCGTGGTCGCGTCCAGGATCCGGGCCCGCATCTGTTCGCGTTTTTTGTGCGCCGTTTCAACACGGTGATCCACGCCATTTTCCCCCTGGGCGGGCGTCGTGCGCGATGTCGCCATGATGCAGCCTCCTTCTACACAATGACATTTCATCATTATGACGCATCGGCATTCTGACTGCGGGCAAATCTGCATGGAGCCCGAGCCGGGACGAATATAGCATTCTCATCATGAAAGCGACGACAAACACCATCGAACCCGCACAGTTTCGCTCTGTAATGGGGCACTTCGCCAGCGGGGTCACGGTAATCAGCTACCAGCGCGGCGACGCGCCGGCCGGCATGACGGCCAATGCTTTCATGTCGGTGTCAATGAATCCGCCGCTGGTTCTGGTTTCAGTGCGCGAGACCTCGCAATTCATCGGGCACGTCGGCCTGGGAAGCCATTACGGCATCAACATTCTGGCCGAGCACCAGCAAAATCTCAGCCTGCACTTCGGCGGCCGCAGCATCGAAGGCCTGGAAGTGCCCTTCGACCAGACATTGGCCGCCCCGCTGATCAAGGACAGCCTTGCGCACATCATCGCCAGGGTGGTCGACATCCATGCCGCCGGCGACCACGTGCTCTATATCGGGCAGGTGGAGCATCTGCATTGCGGCGAAGAAGCCAAGCCTCTCATCTACTACAGCGGTTCATACAAACAGATACGCACCCACGATCCCGTGCAATGGTCTTCCGAATTCGGCTGGTAGCCGCCGGCGGACATCATCGATTTTCAACTATCACAAGGAGGCGACAATGCCAGACACCAACCCCGGCGCTGATCTGAATGAAACCGAGCTGCGCGCCGAGCTCATGAACCGCGCCCGGGCCCTGCACCCGCTGTTCAAGAAAAACGCCGCTCAGACCGAAAGGGACAGGCGGGTCGTCGAAGAAAACATCCAGGCCATGGAAGAAGCGGGCCTGTTGCGCATCATGCTGCCCAAACGCTACGGCGGCTACGAGGCCCCCGTGCGCACCCACGTGGACGTATGCGCCGTCATCGCCGAAGCCTGCCCGTCCAGTTCCTGGGTCATGAACCTGATCGGCGTCTGCGCCTGGTTCGCCTGCCTGCTGCCGGGCAAGGCCCAAGACGAAATATTCGATGTCAATCCCCTGGCTCGCGTGGCCGGGGTGTTCACCCCCAGCACCCAGACGCACCGGGAATCCGTCGAAGGCGGTCTGGTGGTCTCCGGCAAATGGTATTACGCCTCGGGCTGCCTGCATGCGGACTGGGGCCTGATCGGGCTGAGCGAACAGGACGAAAAAGGCAATCTCATCGAAAACTACCTCGCCTACGTGCCAATGTCGGAGCTGACCATCGAAGACACCTGGTACACCGTGGGCATGCGCGGCAGCGGCAGCAACTGTCTGGTCGGCAAGGACATCTTCGTGCCCAATCACCGCATGTATCCGCTAAGCGCCGCCGTCAACGGCCAGTACCCCGCCGAATACAGTGGCATCGGGTCGCTCTACCGCTCGGCCTTCGTTCCGCTGGCGGCCCTGATCCTGGTCGGCCCCCAGCTTGGCATAGCCCGCGCGGCCCTGGAATACGTCATCAGCATGGCCGACAAGCGCGCCGTCACCTACACCGTGTACGCCAGACAATCCGACTCCGTGACGTTCCAGACCCAGATCGCGGAAGCCGCCATGAAGATCGACACGGCCCATATGCATGCTTACCGTTGCGCCGACGATATCCAGCAGGACGCGCTCAGCGGCAAGTACCCCGACGTCAAGGCGCGCGCCCGCCAGCGCTGCGACGTCGCCTATGCCATCCGGCAATGCATCGAGGCGTTGAGCATACTCATGAACATCCACGGCTCCGGCGCCTTCGCTGAATCCAGCCCGATGCAGCGCTGGTGGCGCGACGCGAACACCGCCTCGGGGCACGCTGTCGCCCTGCCCATGGTCGCCGCGGAAATCTACGGCAAGGCGTTGCTGGGCGTGGACACCATGGTCACGCCCCTGGTCTGATCCGCCCGGCGGCAAACGCCCGTGTGGAAATGTGAAAGCCGAACCGGCCGCCCCTGCGCGGCCGGTTCGGCTTTTGGCCGTTTTCGTTACAATTCGTCATCACGCGTGTGCCTGCCAACTGGTAATGTTCGGCAAAACAGGATCGTCGAAGTGGCTGCGGCTTGCACGCATTTCGTCCTTCCGCGGGACAGGCCACCGGATGCGGCCGGGCCGTTCCCAACCAACACAAGGTGAATAGATGCATCGAGTTCTTCGCTTCGAACGTGCGCAGCGCATGAAGGAATACATTCGCAATCTCGCCCCCGGCGTCTTTCTTCAAGAACTCATCAACCGGCCCGGCTCCGTCGGGGCAATCTGTCCCAGTTCGCGTTTTCTGGCTTCGAGCATGGCCCGGCAAGTGCCGGTGGAAGGCGACGGCCTGGTCGTCGAGCTGGGCGCGGGCACCGGTGTCGTCACCCAGGCCCTGCTGAAACGGGGCATCCCCGTCCAGGATCTGCTCGTGATCGAATTTTCGCCGGTATTCGTGCAGCGCCTGAGGCAGCGTTTCCAGGGCCTGAACATCGTGCACGGCAACGCGGCCGACCTATGCCAGCTGGTGCCCCCCGAACGCAAGATCAAGGCCATCGTATCCAGCCTGCCGCTATGCTCTTTGCCACCTACGGTTACCCGCGTCATTTTGCAGCAATGGCAAACCTTGCTGCCGCCCCATGGCGTGGCCGTACAATTCAGCTATCACCTGCGCGAACCCAAATGGCGCGAGCATCTCGACGCGCAGCGCACTCACTCGAAAATCGTCTGGGCCAACCTGCCTCCCGCCAACATCAGCACCTTTTCATTCAAGGGCTCCAGCCTGAACACCCCCGCCTCATGATCTCCCACAGCCGAACCCTCGCCCCAGCCGCCAACGGCGTCGTCCTGGACGTCGCCCTGGAGGAATTGCGCTTCACCGCCTATGTCGTCGTCAGCGTCCCCGACGTCGAACTGGTTGCCGACTTCGTGCCGGGCGAACAATTCGACGCCGGCGGCGACCTGCACGTCACGGCCATCGCCGATGAATCCGAGGCCGCCAGCCAGGTCGAAGAACTGGCCTTCAACATGAACCCGGGCGATGCCGCCGTCTTCCTGTGCGCCAACGAGGCTGCCTACGACGCGGCCATCCAGGAACTGGACTCGGAGTAAGGCATCGTTTATTTGATTCAACCGTTGAGGATTTGCTATTCTTTCAGTCTTCGCGTGTTACGGTTGAATGACAATGTCGGGTTCTGGCAATATTTTCATGGTGGTCGCCCCCAGCGGGGCCGGCAAGTCTAGCTTGGTCAACGCGCTGCTCTCCGAAGACCCCGATGTCCTGCTTTCCATTTCGTGCACCACCCGCCAGCCCAGGCCCGGCGAACAGGATGCCAAGCATTACCGTTTCATCGGCAAGGACGAATTCCTGGCCATGCGCGACAACAACGCCCTGCTCGAGTGGGCCGAAGTGCACGGCAATTTCTACGGCACGCCGCGCGCGTACATCGAGAATGCCATCGCCGATGGGCGCGACGTACTGCTCGAAATCGACTGGCAGGGCGCGCGCCAGATCAAGCACCATTTTCCCGAAGCCGTGGGCATTTTCATTCTGCCGCCTTCCATCGAAGCCCTTGAAACCAGGCTCAAAAAACGCGGCCAGGACGAGCCGCAGGTCATTTCCAAGCGTTTGCTGGCCGCCGGGGGCGAAATGTCGCACGCGTCGGAGTGCCAATATGTTATTATTAATCAAGAATTTAGCGTCGCGCTAACGCAGCTTCGGCAAATCGTGGCCGCCACACGGCTGCGCTACGCCACCCAGGCGGCCCGCAACGCCGAGCTTTTTTCCAATCTGGGCATCAGCAAAACCATTGCCTGACGCCCCTTCGTTTTCTTTTTCGCACACAGGACACACCCGTATGGCCCGCATCACCGTCGAAGATTGCCTCGAAAAAATCCCCAATCGTTTCAACCTGACTCTGGCAGCCACCTATCGCGCGCGCGAGCTGGCCCAAGGCCACGAAGCCCGCATCGCCAGCGACGACAAACCTACCGTCACGGCCCTGCGCGAAATCGCGGAAGGCGTTACCGGCCTGGAAATGCTGCGCAAAGTCCCCTCCTGATCAGCGGCGGCCCTATGGCGTTTTCCAGTCTACGCGGTGCATCGTCAGGACTGCTGGCCGTACTCAAAAAAGGGCCCCGCCTGCGCAGGCGCCAGACAAAACGCCCGGCGCCGCTCTCGCCCGCCGCCGACACGCCCCCGAACACCATCGCATCGCTGGCGCCGCTGACCAAAATCATCAGCCAGTATCTCGACGCCAAAGACGTCGAGCGTGTCAAGGAAGCCTACCGTTTCGCCGACCAGGCCCATCTGGGCCAGTTCCGGGCCAGCGGCGAACCCTATATCTCCCATCCTATAGCCGTTACCGAAATCTGCGCCGGCTGGAAGCTCGACGCCGATTCGCTCATGGCCGCGCTGCTGCACGACGTCATCGAAGACCAGGGCATTCCCAAGCAGGAGCTGGCGGAAAAATTCAGCGCCGACGTTGCCGAAATCGTCGACGGGCTGTCCAAGTTGGACCGCCTGGAATTCGCCACCAAGGCCGAGCAGCAGGCCGAAAGCTTCCGCAAAATGCTGCTTGCCATGGCGCGCGATGTGCGCGTCATCCTCATCAAGCTGGCCGACCGCCTGCACAATATGCGCACGCTCAATGCGGTCAACCCTGAAAAACGCCGGCGCGTCGCGCGCGAAACCCTGGACATCTACTCGCCCATCGCGCACCGTCTGGGCCTCAACGCCCTGTTCCGCGAGCTTCAGGATCTGTGCTTTCAGGCCATTTACCCCAACCGCTACCGGGTGCTGCACAAAGCCCTCATGGCCGCGCGCGGCAACCGCCGCGAAGTCCTGGGGAAAATCACCGAAGCCGTGAAAATCGCCTTGCCCGCGGCAGGCATCGAGGCCGAAGTCAACGGGCGCGAAAAATCGCTGTACAGCATCTACACCAAGATGACCGAGCAAAAAAAGTCGTTCTCCGACGTGCTCGACATCTATGGCTTTCGCGTCATCGTGCATACCTTGCCCGAATGCTACCTGGCGCTGGGCACCCTGCATCAAATGTATCGGCCCGTTCCGGGCAAGTTCAAAGACTACATCGCCATTCCCAAGCTCAACGGCTACCAATCCCTGCACACCACCCTGGTGGGGCCTTACGGCACGCCGGTGGAGTTCCAGTTCCGCACGCGCGAAATGGATCATGTGGCTGAGGAAGGCGTGGCATCGCACTGGCTGTACAAAGAAGACGACGTCACGCTCAACAACCTGCAAAAGCGCACCCACCAGTGGCTGCAGTCCCTGCTCGACATCCAGAGCCAGACCGGCGATTCGGGCGAGTTCCTCGAGCACGTCAAGGTCGACCTCTTTCCCGACGCCGTCTACGTCTTCACCCCCCAGGGGAAAATCATTTCGCTGCCGCGGGGCGCCACGCCGGTGGACTTCGCCTACACCATCCACACCGACATCGGCAATCAGGCCATCGCCTCGAAAATCAACGGCGAATTCTCGCCATTGCGCACCGAGCTGCGCAGCGGCGACTCCGTCGAGATCATTACTTCGCCCGCATCGCGACCCAGCGCGCAATGGCTCAATTACGTGCGCACCGGGCGGGCCCGTTCGGAAATCCGCCATTACCTGCGCACCGTCAAATATGAAGAATCCGTGGCCTTCGGGCAGCGTCTGCTCAATCAGGCGTTCAACGAGCTGAAGCTGCCCCACCCGGCCGACGACGACCCCGAATGGGAAAAACTGGCCAAGGGCTCGGGCGCCAGTTCGCGCGAGGAAATCCTGGCCGACATCGGGCTGGGCAAGCGCCTGGCCGCGGTCGTGGCGCGGCGCTTCGCCCCGGAAAACGCCATGCTGGCCACCACGGCCGCCGCCGTCGACGAAATCACCTCCACAGCCGCCACGCCCATTCTCATCCACGGCAACGAGGGCCAGGCGGTGCAGCTTGCGCCCTGCTGCGGCCCGCTGCCCGGAGACGCCATCATCGGCGGCATCCGGCTGGGCCACGGCCTGGTCGTGCACATGGAAGAATGCGCGGTGGCGCAGCGCCAGCGCGCCCGCGAGCCCGAACGCTGGATACCCGTGGCCTGGGACACCAATACCGCGCGCCACCTCTCCACCCGCCTGGACGTCACCGTCATCAACGAGCGCGGCGTGCTGGGCCGCCTGGCCGCCGAGATCACCGACGCCGACTCCAACATCATCCACCTGACCATGCAGGACGAGGCCACGGCCACCGGCGTGCTGCACCTTACCGTCCAGGTCGACAGCCGCAAGCACCTGGCTCAGGTCATACGCGCCATACGCCACGTGCCCCAAGTGCAAAAAATCGTCCGGCTCAAAGGTTAACGTGCAAGAGGCCGCCAAACGGCGCCTCGCGCTGCTGTTTTCATCCCATCCGCCGGGGCGCCGGATCGCGAAGCCGCCCGTCAGGGCTGGAAAGCCCCGATGAATATGGCCGGATCCACCCTCTGGCCGTTAAGGCTGACGTTCCAGTGCAAGTGCGGCCCCGTCGCCCTTCCGGTCGAGCCCACCCGGGCGATGACCTGGCCGCGCTTCACCGCTTGTCCGACCACCACGTCGGAAGCGGACAGATGGCAATACATGGTCACCAAACCCTGCCCATGGTCGATGAACACCGTCTTGCCATTGAAAAAATAGTCGTCGACGATCGTCACCACGCCGTCGGCCGGCGCCTTGACCTTTGTTCCCGCCGGCACGGCAAAGTCCAGGCCCGAATGCGGGTTGCGCTCTTCGCCATTGAAAAACCGCCGCAAGCCGAAGGGGCTGGAAAGACGCCCGCCGCTGACCGGCCTGTCCAGCAGCACATTGCTGGGCGTCACGGCGCGGAATCGTTCATAGGCGTGAATCTGGGCCGCGTACTCGCGCTCGAAACGGGCAAGCTGCGCAGGGTCGGGATTGACCTGCTTTTTGTTCTTGAGCGTGATGTGCTGCTCTTTGTAGTGCTTCGTCCCCACCTGGAACGGCACGCGGCGGCGCGTCTTGCCGTCGCTCACCTCCAGGCTTTGTTCACCGGAAGGCGTCTTCAGGCCCAGCCCAACGACCGCCACCCATTGCTGGTCGGTATCGCGCACCACCAGGACGGGCCGCTTTTCGTAGGTGGCGCCGGGCGCCTGGCCCTGCCCCAGCGCCACGACGGCGATGCCGCCGGGCACAGGATGATTCAGCATCCGGCCTATATAGCCCTGAGCATGGGCCAAGCCGGCAAACCATAACCCGCAACACAGCATAATCATGCGAAACATAGAAATTCCTTGTATCCATCGCCATCGGCCCGCCGCAACGGTGGGTCCGGCAAACCACACATCTCACCCAACCTCTAGTCGACCGAAGGTTTGAGAGGACGGCGCATATTGCAGGCGGCCACGCCGACAAGAGCCAGGACGAAGCCCCCCAGTTGCACCAGCCCCAGTTTGTCTCCAAACAGCACATAGGCCTCGACCGCGGCCAGCGGCGGGGCCAGGAACATCAGCGAAGACGCCGTGGCGACCTGCCCGCGGCGAATGATCCACAAAAGCAGCATCGTGCCTATGCAGGTCAGCACCACCGACGCCCACAATAGCGACGCCCACAATTGCGGCGACCATATCCAGCGGTGCTCGCCGCGTATCCACACGAACAGGCCGGTGAACAGCATGGTGCCTATGTTCTGCAGCACCGACGACACGCGGATGTCGACGGCCGCAATGGAGGTTTTTTGCAATATGGTGCCGAACGTGATGGACAGCACGGCCAGCAATCCTGTCATGATTGCGCCGACCGTGAAGGATGCACCGCCCACAGCGCCGAGCGCGGGCTGGATCACGCAGAACACGCCCACGACGCCCAGCGCCAGGCCGAACCAGATGCGCCGGGTGGGGATTTCCTTGAGGATGGGAATGGCCAATACGGCGGTGAGCAAGGGCTGCAAGGAGCCCAGCAGCGCCATCACCGCCGGCGGCAGGCCGTCGGCCACCGCCCAGTACGTGCCCGAAAGGTAAAGCCCCTGCAGCAGCATCCCCGCCAGCAAATGCTTGGGCACGTCGCGCCATGCCGGCCAGCGCACATCGGCGCGCAACGCCACCACACCGAAGATGACGGCCGAAATACAGACGCGCACGAACAGGAACAACGTGGGGTCGGCGTACGGAACGATCGCCTTGGCGACGATGAAACCGCTGGACCACGTAAAGACGAACAGCCCGGTCAGCAACAACACCATCATGCTTGCGGCTCCGGCTCCATCAGGCGACCGCCGTGCAAGGACAAGATGCGCTGGCAGCGCGCAGCCAGCGCTGGGTCGTGCGTTACCAGAACCAAGGTGGCATCGCCTTCGTCGAGCAGGGAGAACATCAGGTCGATGACCAGCGCGCCGTTGCGCTCGTCCAGGCTGCCCGTGGGCTCGTCCACGAACAGCAGCCGCGGCTGCATCACGAAGGCACGGGCCAGCGACACACGCTGCTGCTCGCCGCCAGACAAGGTTTTCGGGTAATGATGCAGGCGCGCCTGCATGCCCACGCGCTCCAGCGCGGCGCCGGCTTCGTCGCGCGCGGCGCGCCCCGCAAGCTCCAGCGGCAGCATGACATTTTCCAGCGCTGTCAGGTTGGGCAGCAATTGAAAGGACTGGAACACGAACCCCACATGGCGGGCCCGGAACGCCGCGCGCGCCTCTTCGTCCAGCGCAAACATGGGCTGGCCCAGCAAAACCACTTCGCCCGAAGTGGGCACGTCCAGACCCGCCATCAAGCCCAGCAGCGTCGACTTGCCCGACCCCGAGCTGCCCGTGATGGCCACCGCCTCGCCCTCCTCGACCGTAAAGCTGACATCGTCCAGAATATCCAGCGCGCCGGAAGAGTCCGTCACCTGGCGGCAAAGCTTCCTGACTTCGATCGAATGGGTATTGCTCGGGTGGGTAGTGTTCATGCGGAGGGACTTGCCTACAGTGATTCCGGGATAATGCAGCGCGATGGATACTTTACCTTACTTACGCGGCGCGATCGGAGGCTTCGCCTTGCCTTATACGGTACGATCGGAATATTCAGACGGAACCCGAGGTTCAGCGACATTGATGTCCAGCAACAATAGGCGCCGCGGGAAAGCTCTACTTTAATCGAACAGGAATCAGGCATGCGTATCCGCCGACGTTCATTTATTGCCGCATTATGCTGCGCCGCCTGGCTGCCCGCCGCCGCGCATGCCGCCGCAAACACGAATCACAAAGACATTCTGGTAATCGGCGACAGCCTGTCGGCGGAATACGGTTTGCAGCGCGGTTCGGGCTGGGTGGGCATTGTGGCCGACAAATTGAAATCCGCGAAATACGCCGGAACCATTCATAACGCCAGCATCAGCGGCGACACCACCAGCGGCGGCCGAAGCCGCCTGCCGGCCGCGCTGGCGCGCTAC
>CALMPB010000009.1 GCA_937871985.1 uncultured Burkholderiaceae bacterium | reverse complement strand
GCTACGGCGCCTTTACGCTGGCCAGCTTCTTGTTGAAAGCATCCAGCGGCATTGCGCCGCCGACCCGGCTGCCATCGGCGAAAATTATGGTCGGCGTGCCCCGCACGCCCAGCTTCTGGCCCAGCGCCAATAGCTGGTCGATAGGCGCATCGCATTGCGCTTGCGCCGGTGTTTTGGCATTGACCATCCAATCACGCCAGGTGGCCGCCTTATCCTTCGCGCACCAGATATTGCGCGCCTTATCCGTGGAGTCAGGGGCAAGTATCGGGTACAGCAAGGTGTAGACGGTAATGTTGTCCACGCTTTCGAGCGTGCGGTGCATCTGCTTGCAATACCCGCAATTCGGATCTTCGAACATGGCGATCTTGCGCGAGCCATTGCCCTTCACCTGCTTGATCGCCATATCCAGCGGCAGCGTATCGAAAGGCACTTCCGACAGCTTCGCCAGATGCTGGGCCGTCAGGTCCACGCGCTCCTTCGCGTCGATCAGCGAGCCTTGCAGCACGTAATCGGCGTTCGCATCGGTGTACATCAGATTCATGTCCACCTGCACCTCGAACAGTCCGGCCAGCGGCGTGGGCCGCACCGCGGTAACCCGGATGCCGGCGAAGCGATGTTCGAACGCATCCTTGACCTTGGCCAGCGCATCGGCCGAAGAGGGCTGGTCTTGCTCGGCGGGCCCCGCCACCGACATGGCCGGCGCGGCATCGGCCGCCGGAGCCTTGGCGTCCTGGGCGCGGGCCGCCCCCAGCATTCCCAAAGCCAGCACGCTGCCAGCCAACACCGAATACATCAAACCTGATAACGGCCGAGCCATAATGAAACCTCTGAAACCTGAAAGTCTGAATAATACAGTAACCAAATCGCGGGTCGAACGATTATATAGGCTATGGCCCACAACGGCTCCACGAGCCGGAAAGCGGCCAATTCGGGCCGAATGGCATCAGCCACCCGATGCGCCGCTTATCAGGAACCGCTTGATGAACGGCAACCGGTCGACCAACTGCATGCCGGTGTTGCGGGCCAAGGCGACGGGCGCCGCCTGCGAGGCAAACAAGCGGTGCAGGCCGTCGGTAGCCAGGCGCATGGCCAGCACCGGCTCGGCGCGCGCGCGCCGGTAGCGGCTCAGGACGCGCATCTCGCCCACGGCCCGGAAAGGCTCGCGGCTGCGGATCACGTCGATCAGTTGCTCGGTATCCGCCAGCCCCAGGTTCAAACCCTGGCCGGCCAGGGGATGCACGCGGTGGGCCGCGTCGCCCACCAGCGCGACGCCGGGCGCCACCATGCCGCTCTTTTCCAGAAACAGGGGGAAGCCGGCCAAAACGCCGCGCACCGTCAATTTGCCCAATCGCCCCTGGCTGGCTTCCTGCAAGCGCAACTCCAGCTCGGCGTTGCGTTCGGCCTCGGGCAAAGCCTGCAGCGCATCGGCCTGGGCCTGGGGCATGGACCACACCATGGAAACCTGGTGCCCGTCCGCCGTATCGGGCATGGGCAGCAGGGCCAGCACGCCATCGGTGGTAAACCACTGCAAGGCGGCGTTCAAATGAGGCAGCTCGGCGGTAAGGTGCACGACCAGGCCGGTGGCGTGGTAGGCCTTGGACTCATGGCTGATGCCCGAGGCGGCGCGCACCGGCGAGTGCGCGCCGTCGGCGCCCACCACCAGGCCGGCCGGAACACGCCTGCCCGTGTCGGTCACGACCGCGCCGGCTTCCAGGCCCTGAAACTTTTCGGCCTGCCAGGCGATGCCGAAAACCTGCACAGCCTGCCGCAACACGCGTTCCAGTTCGCTGGACTCTACGATCCAGGCCAGAGTGGGCATGGCGGCCTGCCAGGCGCGCAGCGCCACCTGCCCGCTTGCGTCGCCGAACACTTCCATGGCTTCCACCGGCGTCACCCGCGCGGCGTCCAACATGCCCCATACGCCCAGATGCTCCAGAAAACACTGGCTGGCCGGCGATATGGCGTAAACGCGCGGGCAGTATTGGCCCGGAACCGCCGGCGGCACCGGCACATTGGGGCCCAGCAGCGTTACCCGCAGCCCCGCCTTGGTCAGCCCCAGCGCCGTAGCCAGGCCGACGATACCGGTTCCGCATACGACGATGTTTTCGGTAGACATACTCATACTGGGCCTTATCTCGCTGAAGGCGCGCCGCCCTGCTTGGGCCACAGCACCCACATTTCGCCTTGCTGCTTCATGCGGCCGGCCTGCGCGCCGGCGTCGTCGCCAAAGCCCCAATAGAAATCGGTGCGCGCGGCGCCTCGTATGGCGGCGCCGGTATCCTGCGCAAACACCAGGCGCTGCAGCGGATTCTTCGAAGCCGGATATTGCGTGGACAGGAACAACGGCGCTCCCAGCGGCACGAACGTCGTGTCGACGGCGACGGAGCGCTCGCCGATGAGCGGAAGGCCGTAGGCGCCCTTGGGACCCAGTTCCGGATCGACGATGTCCTCTTCGCGGAAGAACACCATGGCGGGGTTGGCATTGAGCATTTCCTGAACCCTGCCGGGATTGCTCTTGGCCCAGGCCTTGATGTTCTGCATGGACGCCTGCGACAGCGGCATGAAGCCTTTGTCGGCCAGCCATTTGCCGATGGAGGCATAAGGGCGGCCATTATGGTCGGCATACGCCAGGCGCACGACCTCGCCGCCGGGCAGCTCGGCGCGGCCCGAGCCCTGGATTTGCAGGAAGAACGCGTCGACGGGGTCGTTGGCCCAGACGATGACGGGCGGCTGCGTGGGCGACGAGACGATCTGGGCCCGGGTGTCGTAGGGCACGACACGGTTGCCGACCAGCTTGCCCCGTACGCGCTTGCCGGCCAGCTCGGGGTACACCGCCCCCAGATCCACAGTGAGCAGGTCGGCCGGAGCGGCATACAAGGGCCATTGATAAGCCCCCTGGCGAGTGCGCGATGCGTGGATCAAAGGCTCGTAATAACCCGTCACCAGGCTTTTCGCCGGGTGCCCGGCGGGATCAAGAAGCCGCCACGGCTGCAGATGCGTCTGCAGGAACTGGCGCACCTGGGCGGTGTCGGGATTGCCGACGGCAATGCCCGACTGCAGCACCGCAGCGCAAACCGGCTGCCAGACGCGCGGCGTTGCGCGCGCCGGCAGGGCCAGCGACCCCGATACCGGCCGCATCAAGCCCTTGCAATTATTGACAAATGCTTTCCAGACCAGATGCAGATCGTCGGACTGCCAGCCCGGCAAGGCCGACCAGCTGGTTTGCTGGAACTTTCCGGCCAGGACACGGGGCTTGGTGTCCCGCATGGAGCCCAGGTCGGGAACGCGCAGGGGCTGTTCGACCAGATTTTCAGCCTGTCCCACGGAGGGCGCCGGCGGCGCTACGCCGGATTCGGGCGGCACCGTGCTGCACGCGGCCAGAAGCGCCAGCAGCGCGGACGAAAGCAATAGTTTCTTCATGGACATCGGTAAAGGGGAAATCGATTCAATGCAAGGTGCGCGGCATGGCCAGGACGAACTCGTCGATGGGCACCTCGAACGGAATGCCATTATCACCCACGCAATGGTAAGTGCCGCGCATGGTGCCTATGGGTGTTGGTAAAGGACAGCCACTTGTGTATTCAAATGTTTCGCCCGGATTCAGCAAGGGCTGCTGCCCCACCACGCCCAGGCCGCGCACTTCCTGCACGTTCTGTCGGCCGTCGGTGATGACCCAGTGGCGGCTGATGACCTGGGCCGGATGCGCGCCGTTATTGGTGATTCGAACCGTGTAGGCGAATACGAACTGCTGTTCGTTGGGGTCGGACTGTTCGGGCAGGTATTGCGGCGTCACGATAACGGACAGGTCGTAAGGCTTCATGTAAAAATTCCCGATAAAACGATTTTAGCGGCCCGCAAAAATGGAAAATCAAGCCTAACCTGCAATAATGGCGCTTGCGCCAGTTTCTTTTTTGCACACGGATCCAGTTTACGCCCATGAGCACGACACCCATCACACGCATCGCCCCCAGCCTGCTTTCCGCCGATTTCGCCCGCCTGGGCGAGGAAGTCCGCAATGTCGTCGCGGCCGGAGCCGACTGGATCCATTTCGATGTCATGGACAACCACTACGTGCCCAACCTGACCATCGGCCCCATGGTGTGCGAAGCCCTGCGCCCGCACACCGATGCGCCCATCGACGTGCACCTCATGGTCGAACCCGTCGACGCCATTATCCCGCAATTTGCCAAGGCCGGCGCCAACATCATCACTTTCCACCCCGAGGCCTCCCGCCACCCCGACCGCACGCTGGGCCTCATCAAGGAACACGGCTGCAAGGCCGGCCTGGTTTTCAACCCGGCCACCTCGCTCGAATGGATGGACTACGTCATGGACAAGCTCGACGTGGTGCTGCTGATGTCGGTCAACCCAGGGTTCGGCGGCCAAAGCTTCATTCCGGCCACGCTGGCCAAGCTGACCCAGGCCCGCCGCAAGATCCAGGCCTGGCAGGAACAGGGCGGCCAGCCCATTGCGCTGGAAGTCGACGGCGGTGTCAAGGTCGGCAATATCGCCGCCATCCGCGCCGCCGGCGCCGACACCTTCGTCGCCGGGTCGGCCATTTTCGGCCAGGAGGACTACAAGGAAGTCATTGCCGCCATGCGCGCCGAAATCATCAAGGGCGAAACCATTTCCGTCTGACGACCCGCCAAGAACATGCCATATACCGCTGTATTGCTGGACCTGGACGGCACCCTGCTCGACACCATTCCCGACCTGGCCGACGCCACCAACGCCATGCTCGCCGACCTGGGCCTTGCGCCGCTTCCGCAGGAAACCGTGGCCTCGCTGGTGGGCAAAGGCACGAAAGCCCTTATTGCCTCGGTGCTGGCCAGCCAGGAGCAAAGCGGCGATCCGGCCTTGCAGGAACGCGCGCAAGCGCTGTTCCGCCGGCACTACCATCGTTTCAACGGCCAGCGCGCCGTCCTGTATCGGGGGGTCGAACAAGGGCTGCGGACCTTCGCGCGCATGGGCTTGAAGCTGGCCGTGGTCACCAACAAACCCGCCGAATTCACCCTGCCCCTGCTGGAGCGCAGCGGGTTGGCGCCATATTTCGCCTGCGTGGTTTG
>CALMPB010000008.1 GCA_937871985.1 uncultured Burkholderiaceae bacterium | reverse complement strand
GGCCGGTGGTGCGGGCATAGCCGTCCGCCATATAGGAGGTCGCCTGTTCGTGCCGCGGGACGATCAGCCGAAGCTCGTTCGAGCGCTGGCGGATCGCGTCCACCGCCCAGTCGAGCTGGATGCCGGGGATCGCGAAAATGTCCTTCGCGCCCTCGACGATCAACTGTGCAACCAACGCCTGCCCACCGGTCATCTCGCCGGGCTTGGCGGCTTCAATCGTTCCACTCATGCGAATATGCCTCCATTCGCTTAACATGTTATGTTTATAGGACGGCATTGGCAAGGAGATTCTGTTGCGTTTAACGAGACGATGTTACGGGATTTGATGCACAGGAGACGATTGCCGTCCACCGAATTGGAAGGAAATGCGGCGAAAAGGCGATGCGTCGGGCAATCCACGGTTTATGAACAAGAGCGCGAAAGAGTGTTCGTGCCTCGATAGCGCGTTCGAATAAGCTGCGGGTGTTAGAAAAGACATTTTTAAAAGGTAAGAATCATCACCTGAACGAGGAACGGGAACGATAATGTTGTCAATTCTGAATGGGCTTCCGGGCGGGGCAGCGTGGAAGGCGACTGAGATTGCGTTCCTCGGATACCAGCAAGAGGAGGCTTTTCGCCCTTTAGTCAGAGGGGAACGCGGCATAATTCTATGGTCCGGCGTGGAAATTCGACCTGATGGCCTCACGCTTGCAGGAAGCCCACTAGATCCCCAAAAACTGCGCGCCGCTCTTCTTCTTCACGATAGAATCGATTGGCCATGGAATGACATGGTCGCGGACGGTAGCCAGCTGGATCACGAATTTCTCATGGCCGAAGGTATCATGCGTCGCAGCGCATTTGGAATCCGTCATGCAAATAATCTTACACCAATTCTCGAAATCAATCGTTGTGCGTTGGCGCAGGCGGAGAAAGATGACCAAGGTCTTTGGGCGCTCGGCCGAACCGGCTTCGAATCTCCCTCGTTGCCAGTTGGCGCGCTAGACAACAGCGGCGTCCTTGTTCGCCTCAAGGAATGTATTCCTGTTCCTGCTGGTGACGTCCCGCTGGTCGATATTTTGGAGTTTAAGCAAAAGCGTCGCGACGAGCTTGCTAATCTTCATCTACATATCGAGCGTATCTATCAGAGTATTCTTGCGGCTCCTGACCGTGGACGAGCTGAGGATGCTGAATTCGCAGCCCTTGACCGCGCGATTGCTGATCATATGAAGGTGATAGGTGAATCTCCTTTCAAGAAAGTTCTAAGCGGATTGGATGTCAACATTAACTTGGTGACATTGGGCGGGGCCGCGGTGGGAAGTGTCACGGCCTTCCAGCTAGGTTTACCGATCTCCGCCTCTTTAGCCGCGAGCGCCGCTGCGCTCAGTGTCGACGTCGGAATAGGACGCAAGAAGCAATCGGAAACAAAAAATCCGTTTGAGTATGTGACTCAGATGTATACCGAGCTCTGATGAGCTAGATGCAAAAGGTCAAGAATTGATTCCGTGGTTAAAATTCCTAATCGGTTCGGCTTCGCCAAGGTCGGTACATCTTAAATTTTTGGTTCGAAACGTGGGATCGTAACTCGCGGAGCTCAAGAAGTACCATTATTTTGGCTAACTAATGCTTTCCTTTGTCGATTCGTGGTTTCAAGGCAGCCAGTCAGTAATCGGCCCAGATCTTGCCTCGGCGAAACCCAAAGCATTCCCAGCCCGAAACAAATCTGGCGCCCCGCACCGGATAAACATAACGAATATATCTCGCCGTTTGCCCTACTA
>CALMPB010000007.1 GCA_937871985.1 uncultured Burkholderiaceae bacterium | reverse complement strand
GAAACCACGATTCCGTCTATGCCGAGCTTCGCGCACACCTGAGCGTCGTCCGGCGCCATGATCCCCTTGATAATCAGGTTGCCCTTCCAGCAGTCCCGAGCCTGCTTGATATGCTCCCACGTAAAGCTGTCTCTATTGGCCGTATCCTTCTGGACTGACTTGGAAAGCACTGGAGCTCCCCGGCTCGCTCGCCAGTTTTCCAAATGCGGCATCCCCCGGACAGCGAGCGTGCGCAAAAAAGTATTCAACAACCATTTCGGGTGTGACAGCCCCTGCACTGCCAGCCCGACACCAGGCCTGAGCGGCGAGCTGAATCCGTTGCGCACATACCGGTCGGGATTGACGGAGACGGGTAGATCGACCGTGATAACCAGTGTCCGGAATCCCGCAGCCGATACGCGTTCGAGCAACCGCCGGACTTCAGCATGGGACGCTGGCAGATAGGCCTGGAACCACGATTTCGGAGCGGCATCCGCGACCTCCTCCAACCGCGTAAGAGATGCGCCGCTCAATACGTACGGCACGTTGCATTCCTGCGCTGCGGTAGCGAGTTCGATGTCGCCGCGATAGTGATAAAGGGCGCCCAGGCCTACCGGCGATATTCCAAAAACGCTGCTGTACTCATGACCGAACAGCGTCGCGCTCTGCTGCCGCGCCGAAACATCCCTGAGCATCTTCGGCATGAATCCATACTGCCCGAAGCTCGCCCGGTTTCCATTCAACGCAATCTCGTCGTCGGCGCCGTTGCTGATATAGCTGTAAATCGCCGGCGGGAGTACTTTCCGTGCCGCAACGTCGAAATCATGCAGGTTATATATCTTGGACAACCGCATTCCATTCTTCCTTACTATCGGCAAGACTCTTGCCGCCGGAGCTGCGCCAGGACAGAATTTACCAGGCAGCGAGATAGATTTTCAGCGCATCCGATTCTTCGAGCGCTCGCGGATTGTTGACCAGCAATCGGGATTGTTTCATCGCAGCCGCGGCAAGCTCGGCGCATGCCGAATAGGGAATATCCAGATCCCTCAGACGCGCCGTCAACTGAATGGATTCCAGCAAACCCGTCAAATAGGTTATCAGCTTTTCCGCGCGGTCGGCCGCGCTTCCCGTTCCAATTTCAGGATAGGCCTGGGATACGATCTCCGCATACACATCCGCATGAGTTTCGATATTGAAGCGCAATACATGAGGCAACATCAGCGCATTCGATAACCCATGGGACAAGCCGTATATTCCGCCCAACGGATAGGCCAGCGCATGCACGGCCGCGACCGGTGAATTGGCGAACGCCTGGCCTGCCAGCATGGAGCCCAGCAGCATGGCCGAACGGGCATTTTCATCGCTGCCGCACTCGACAACGCGCCTGATATTGCCATCGAGCAGTTTCAGGGCCTGAATGGCGATCCCCCGGGATATGGGATTATTGTTCGCATTCCTGGATGCATACGCCTCTATCGCGTGCACCATTGCGTCCACACCGCTCGCAGCGGTAACGGCCGCGGGGAGGCCAACAGTGAGCCGAGAATCGAGCACGGCAAAATCGGGAAGAAGACGCGACGACACTATGCCCTTCTTCTCGCCGTCGCCCGCGGTCACGATGGAGATGGGCGTTACTTCCGACCCGGTCCCCGCCGTGGTCGGAACCAGGGCCAATGGCAAGCGCGGCGCATGAATCCTGTCGATGCCGTAAATGTCATCGATTTTTATGGCGTCATCTTGCAAGACGGCGACAAGCTTGGCCACATCCATGGAGGAGCCGCCGCCAAACCCTACTACGCCCGTCGCGCCGAACGTCCGCGCCTGCGCGGCGGCATCCAGAACCGCAGCCACGGGAGGATCGGCCACGACGCGGTCAAATACCTGAACCTGCGCGCCGCGTTGCCGCAGGCTGTCCAGCGTCGCGTCAAGAAGTCCGATTCTTGCCAGACTGGAATCCGTAATGAAGATTATCCGATTGCCAAGCTGGCCCTTATCGATGTCGGCAAACTGCGCCGCTTTGCCTGCCCCGAAGAAAATAGACGGCGTCGTATTAAAGGTAAAAGATTCCACTTGCACTCTCTATCGGCCAACAAAGCCCGGCGCATTTCTCTTTTGCCGGTACGCGGGCGGGGGGATCCCCCGCCCCTCATGCAACCCGTTCGGCCGCTTAAACGAAGCAAGGCCCGTCGATCAGCGGATGGGAAGCAATGAACGCTTCGTCGACCTCGATGCCAATCCCCGGCTTTTCCAGCGGCGCGACCCGGCCATCCGCGCTCAGCTCATATGGCAGGCTGGTCATTTCGGTGCGGAACGGATTTTCAATCGCCACATCAGCCTCGAAGTAGCCCGCATTATCGATGGACGCGAGCACATGGATGGTGGCGGCCATGTTCAAGCTGGTGGTGCACGTATGCGGGTTGATCGGCACTTTCCATCCCGAAGCCATCGCCGCAATGCGCATGATTTCAGTCACGCCGCCCGTTTTGGAAACGTCGGGCTGCAAAATGGTAATGGACCGGTCTTCGATAACTTTCGTGAACTCGTGGCGCGTATAGTGATTTTCACCGGCGGCGAGCGGAACAGTGCCCAGTAGTTTCGCTTGGGCATAGTTATATGCATCGGCAGGAGCGAACGGCTCTTCGAGCCAGCCGACATTCAGCGCTTCATAGGCAGGCATGGCCTGGCGCACATCTTTAAGCGTATATGCGGTATTCGCATCGACGAGAATGGTCAGATCGTCGCCAAACGCCTTGCGCACGGCTTCGACACGCCGCAGGTCGTTCGGAACGGTATCGCCAACGCGCAGCTTGACCGCCCGATAGCCAAGTTCGACAAGCGGACGAACCTCTTCCACCAATTGCTCCGGCGGCTGGTATCCCAACGAGATGCCGCCCGCGTAGGCGTCAATCCCTCCGGCACTGCCGCCCAGCAACCGGTACAGCGGCATGTTGGCCATCTTTCCCTTGATATCCCACAGCGCGGTGTCGATGCCGCTCATGGCAATTGCGGTGGCGGTTCCCAGGCCATGGCTCGCGATCTGCATGCGATAGATGCGGTTCCATACCTTGACGATCTCGCGGGAGTCCATTCCCACGATCAGTTCGCGCAGCGTGGTGTTCACGAGGTGAGCCACTGCGCCCGGCGCCCGGCCATGATGGGATTCACCCCAGCCCACCACGCCGTCCTCGGTCACCACCTTTACGACGACGGTATCGCGCTTGATCGTTTGCCCCAGCCCCAACGCCACGCCTTTTCCAGGGGTCACGCGGAAAGAAAGAGGATAGGCAATTACCTGAGCGATTTTCATTTTTTCTCCAACTGTGGGATTTATTCGCGCCGCATCGGCGGCGTCATTACGCGGGTGGCGGCTGGGTTAGCGCCGATACCCGCCCTATGTGGTTTTCCATGATTCTCTGCGCCTCGGCCGCATCCTGGTTTTTTATGCATTCAAAAATCAAGGCGTGCTGCTCGAAAGAGGTTTTTCCTCTTGTCTTGTCCGAAAAGAAACTAATCCGGCGCTGGGACGTCATGACATAAAATGGATTTACCATTTGCATCAGAACGGTATTGCTTGCGGCCTTGAATATCAGCATGTGAAATTCACAATCAAGATCCGCCGCATTGTCGTCACCGTTCTCAACGCATTTCTGGAATTTATCCAGGGATTTTTTCAATTCAACCAGATCGTCGTCGGTACGACGCTCGCAGGCCAGCCGGATAGCCTGGGATTCAATGATTTTTCTGGCTTCGTTTGCCTCAGCCAGTTGAGCGGACCCCAGGCTTATGCCAAGGCCCGCAAACAGACTCAAGGCTTCCAAACTGATCTGCCCCGGCTCCGAGCTCATGAAAATTCCGGAGTTCGGTCTCTTTTCTAGATACCTCAGGTTTTCCAGAATCGTTAATGCCTCGCGTATCGCACCCCGGCCCGCCTTGAATCTTTCGGCAAGCTCTCGCTCCGACGGCAGACGCTCCCCGGGCTCGTACTGACGCTTCTCGATGAATCTGATTAAATCGGAGAGTATTTTTGCAGTGAGGTCCGACTTGACCGGCGAATTAACGATATCTTCCATGATGGCTCTACAAATAAATATTTGTTTCGGGGTTACCCGGAGGCCCCCGGGGCCGCCGTCGCTTATTCTTTTACGTTCGGGAGAATAGCATCATATGTTTTCTGAATTTCCTCGATAGTATTGGAGAGATCGCTCCCCGTCATGCCTTGACCGGTCATGCCGTATTCCTTGGTAAAGGCGGTATATCCGTCGCTTCGCATCGCTTTGGCAAGCGCCGCGACGAGCTTGTTGGCGACGTCGTCAGGCGTGCCCTTCGGGGCCACGATGTACGACATCAGCGGTAAAGAACCGTGCGCGAAAAGATCGATTCCTTTCTCCTGGAACGTCGGCACATCAGGGTAGATCTCCGAACGAACTGTCGAGAACGCTCCAATGGGGCGGACCTGCCCGCCGTCGATCAGCGCCTTGGCCTCCGAGGGCTTCAGGATGCCGGCGTCAATCTGTCCGCCGGCCAGATCTACCAGCACCTTGGCGCCGCCTCCGTATGCGATGTGAATCAGGTCTTTCCCGACGGCCTGACCCAGCAAGGCGCCATAAACATGGTTGACGGTAAATGCGCCCGGCGTTCCGAACGACACTCCATTTGATTTTGTTTTCATCAGCGCAACAAAATCTTCAATCGTTTTTATGGAGCTTTTCGCGGGTACCAGCAGTATTTCCTGTTCTGCCGTCGTTTGCGCCAGCGGTTTAAAATCCTTGGTGGAAAGCGGAGTGATCTTTTGTGAGATCGCCCCCATCAGAGATGTCGTCGCCAGACCCAGGGTATAGCCGTCCGGGGCGGCCATGGCGACTTTTCGCAGGCCGATAGTCCCGGACGCCCCCGGAACATTCTCGACAACGACCTGGATTCCTTCCTGAGCCATTGCTTCGCCGAGTTTGCGGGCCGTCATATCTACCGAGCCGCCCGGACTCCAAGGAACGATCAGCGATACCGGCCGGGAGGGAAATTCCGCCGCCATCGCCGCAGCGTGAAACAGCGGCGCAATGGAAAATGCAATGCCCAGCAACTTGATATATTTTTTCAAAGCCTGCCTCCTTATTTTTAAATTAAAGACCCTGTTGATTACTGCGCGTCCAATCGCGACCAGCGGGATTCGATAGCCGCTTTGGCATTTCTATTTATCCAGTTTTCTGGAAATCGCCCCTGCAGCACTTCCACAGCCTGTAACGCAGAGACCCATCCCATTTCTCGCATGCTTTCCGCGGTTACTGCCGCGGTATGCGGCGTCAATAGCAATCCCTCTATATCGAACAGCGCCGAAGATCGCTGCAACGGCGTGCCCTCATAAACATCAAGCGCCGCGCCTGCGATATATTTATTCACCAAGGCGTGAATCAGGTCGTTTTCATTGACAACGGCGCCGCGCGCAACGTTTATCAAATAGGCGCTGCGCTTCATTTTCGACAAGGCGGCCATATTGATCAGCCCTGCCGTTTCCTCAGTAAGAGGGCAGCACAACACCACAAAGTCGGAACTCGCGAGAAGCTCGTCCAGCGGTTTTCGTTCAATGGCGCATGCCGGGCTGCTGCCCTTGCCGCTACGCGCGGCGGCCACGACGTTCATCGCAAAGCCGTCTTTGCAGATATTGGCCAATGCCCTGCCGACCGCGCCCAGGCCGACGATCCCGACCGTTTTCCCGCGTAGCCCGCTCCCGCCAAGCGCGACCGACTTGCCGGCCTCCCAGGAAAGGCCCCTGAACGCCGTGCCGATAAGAGGCAGGCGCCTTGCCAGGCAAATCATCTGTCCTATGGCGTGCTCGGCGACGTAATTCGCATTTATGCCGGGAACATTGGCTACCAGAATGCCCAGGCGATTTGCGTCGTCGACAGGAATCATGTCTATGCCGGCGCCATGCCTGATCGCGCAGCGGAGCCGTTCTGCGCCATCAAATGCACCGGCCGCAAGAGGATGTCTCACCAGGACCGCATCGGCGCCCTCCATCCCCTCCCTCAGCGAAGCCGCAGAGGTGTCGTCCGCCACAACGACCTCGGCGTATTGTTCGAGGAGCGCGATCGCATCAGGATGAATGGCGCCGGTCAGAAAGATCTTCTTCATAAAACCCAATTTGGCATGGCATTTTTGTAATACTAAATTGGTCCGACCAGATTGGACAGATAGGGTTAGATCGAATTCCTGTACGAAAATTTGTGTGATAGGGACTTGAGCAGCCGCCCAGTCGCTCTACCGGCTCGCCAAGGAGCGGCGCCCTCGGAACGACGGGCCCGGCGCCGCCATGAATGCATAAAAACGGCCGCCTCAAGGGCGGCCGTTTTATTGGGATCTGGCGCATATCGCCATGCAGGAGCGAATTCTGGCTACAGGAGACAGCAGACGCGGCGCAAGAATGCCTGGATGCTCTTCGAGGCCTGCTCGAAGCGGATCGACGTCGGGTAAAGCAGTTGGAAAAGGGCGGAATCGCGCCGGCGTAGCGCCGGCATGGCCTGACTCGGGTGCTGCGTGGGAAAAAATGCCACGTAACCCATTGATTTGATGGCGCGCCCGACAGGAATCGAACCTGTATCAAGAGCTTCGGAAACTCTCATTCTATCCATTGAACTACGGGCGCAGCGCAAGGAGGCGGTATTGTACCCAGTTTTCCAGGACTTGCATGGATCGGACCAAATCTGCCGTCAAACTCAGCGAAAACCCGGTCAGTTGCATTGGACGCGTGTCTATGACACCGTTATATAATCCAGCGTTTGCTTGCAAGGCGGGCCGTCTACGCCGCCGAATTGTGCAGTACTGATTTTCTGTTGCCGCCGCCAGGCGCCCCCGGTACCCGTTAGCAGGATTTGGTCATGAGCAACGAGCAGGAACACATAGAAGAGCACGCCACCCCCATCAAGACCCCGAAACAACTGATCGTCACGGTCGTCCTGGCCTTCGTGATTCCCATCGCCATCATCATCCTATTGGTGAACATGGTGGTTTCGGGCACCAAGGTGGGAGCTGGTTCGGATACGCTGTCCCAGGAAGCCATCGCCAAGCGCATTGCCCCGGTCGCGGGTTTCCAGCTGGTCGATGCCAATGCCCCCAAGGTCTTCAAGACCGGCGAACAGGTCTTCGCCGCCGTCTGTACGGCCTGTCATACCGCCGGCGTGGCTGGCGCACCCAAGGTGGGCGATAACGCCGCCTGGGCGCCCTTCATCACCGCGGGCTACGACGCCATGCTGAACGTGGCCCTGCACGGCAAGGGCGGCATGCCCGCCAAGGGCGGCAACCCGACGCTGTCCGATTACGAAGTCGCACGCGCCGTGGTCTACATGGCCAACAAGTCCG
>CALMPB010000006.1 GCA_937871985.1 uncultured Burkholderiaceae bacterium | reverse complement strand
TTTCCTGACCACCAGCTTCCTGGGCATGATGTACTACTTCGTGCCCAAGCAGGCCAATCGCCCCATTTATTCGTACCGCCTGTCCATCGTGCACTTCTGGGCGCTGGCCTTCACGTATATGTGGGCCGGCCCCCACCATCTGCACTACACCTCGCTGCCCGACTGGACCCAGGCCCTGGGCATGGTGTTCTCGCTGATCCTGCTGGCGCCTTCGTGGGGCGGCATGATCAACGGCATCCTGACGGTGTCGGGCGCCTGGCACAAGCTGCGCACCGACCCCATACTCAAGTTCCTGGTCACGGCGCTGTCCTTCTACGGCATGGCCACCTTCGAAGGCTCGATGATGTCCATCCGTACGGTCAATGCCTTGTCGCACTACACCGACTGGACCATCGGCCACGTTCATGTGGGCGCGCTGGGCTGGGTGGCCATGATCACCTTCGGCTCGTTCTACTACATGATTCCGCGCCTGTACGGGCGCACCGCCATGGCCAGCACCAAGATGATCGACGTGCATTTCTGGTTGGCCACGATCGGGGTCGTGCTGTACATCTCGTCCATGTGGGTGGCCGGCGTCATGCAGGGCCTCATGTGGCGCGCCACGGGCGACGACGGCACGCTCACCTACAGCTTCGTCGAAGGCGTCAAGGCCACGTACCCGCTGTACACCATCCGCATGATAGGCGGGCTGTTCTTCCTGGGCGGCATGTGCCTGATGGCCTGGAATACCTGGAAGACCATGAAGGGCCAGCCCAAGGTGAATCCCGTCATCTACCTGTACAACCCGGACAGCACCGATCCGGCGCTGGTCGGCCCGGCATCGGCCGCGACGCCGGCAACCGCTTCGGCATCGGCTTGAGGGAGAAGGTTCATGTCCAGCCAAAACAAAAAAAGATTCAGCCACGAAACGCTCGAAACCAACGTCGGGCTGCTGATCATCTTCAGCATCGTGGTCATTCTGTTCGCGGGCCTGGCGCAAATCGTGCCGCTGTTTTTCCAGCACTCGACCACCACGCCGGTGGCGGGCGCCAAGCCTTACGACTCCCTGCAATTGATAGGCCGCGACCTGTACATCCGCGAAGGCTGCGTCGGCTGCCATTCGCAGCAGATCCGCATGTTGCAGTCCGAAGTGCAGCGCTACGGTCCGTACTCGCTGGCGGGCGAATTCGTCTACGACCACCCCTTCCTGTGGGGCTCCAAGCGTACCGGCCCCGATCTCGCCCGTGTGGGGAAACGCTATTCCGACGATTGGCACCGCGTGCATTTGCGCAACCCGCGCGACGTGGTGAAAGAGTCGAATATGCCGGCCTATCCGTGGCTGCAGCGCAATACGGTTGAAGGCAGCAATGTCCAGGATCGCATGAAGGCGCTGCGCGCCGTCGGCGTGCCGTATACCGACGAGGAAATCGCCAAGGCTCCCGAGCAACTGGTGGGCAAGACCGAGGAAGACGCCTTGGTGGCCTACCTGCAAAGCCTGGGCGTCGCCACGCGGGCCGCGGCCGAGCAGGCCGTGGCCGAGGGGAGGCGCTAGCAATGGGCATACTCAATGGCATCGTTACAGGCATTGCGCTGATCACGTTCATCGGGATCATCTGGTGGGCGTATTCGCGCGGGCGGGCCAAGGCCAACGCCGATGCGTCCATGCTGCCGTTCGCCTTGCCGGACGAAGAGCCGGTCAATGCATCAACCGATGCCCACGACATCGAGGATACGAAGCGGGAGAATACTCATGAGTGATTTTGTGAGCGGCTTTTGGAGCTACTACATCGCTGCCATCGCCCTGGGCGGCGTGGCCTTCTGTTTGTGGCTCATCTACACCCAGCGGGCATGGCTCAAGAAAAAGGTCGAGCAAACCGAGAACACGGGGCATGTCTGGGACGGCAGCCTGTCCGAGCTGAACAATCCCGTGCCGCGCTGGTGGACGGTTTTCTATGTCGGCCTGTGCATTTTTGCGTTGGGCTACCTGGTGCTGTATCCGGGGCTTGGCAAGTACGCCGGCACGCTGGACTACAGCAGCGCCAAGGCGGTCAAGCAGGCGCAAATCGAGCTCAACGACAAGATCAAGCCGCTGTATGACCGCTATGCGGGCATGTCCGTTCCCCAGATCGCCCACGATCCGGAGGCGCGTGAAATCGGGCAGCGCCTGTTCCTGAACAATTGCGCCCAGTGCCACGGCTCGGATGCCGCCGGCGGGCCGGGCTTTCCCAACCTGACCGATACCGACTGGCTGTACGGCGGCTCGCCCGAGCAGATTCTGCAAACCATCACCAAGGGCCGCCATGGCGTCATGCCTGCGTGGAGTTCGCAGATCAAGCCGGACGAGGCGGCCGCCATTGCGCAGTATGTGCGGTCGTTGTCGGGGCTGGCCAGCGACCCCTTGCGCGCCGTGCCGGGCAAGCGCGGCTTCGAGACGTATTGCGTTGCATGCCATGGCGCCGAGGGCAAGGGCAATACAGCGCTGGGCGCGCCCAACCTGACCGACAACGTGTGGCTTTACGGCAGTTCCGAGGCCACCATCGTCGAAACCATACTGAATGGCCGCAGCAACGAGATGCCGGCCCAGGAAGGGCGACTGACCGCCGACCAGATCCGCATGCTGGCGGCGTGGGTCTGGGGGCTCTCCAATCAGGGCGGCGCGGCATCGGTCGACTAGATCAACGGAGCGACAAGCATCATGAGCAGCGAATTTCACAGCGACCCTGACGGCACGGCTGCCACGCCGGCGCCGGCTTGGCAGCCGCCGAAGGTGGCGAAGCGCGCCGCGGGCGGCGCCTCGCCCCAGGTCGAGGTGGCTCTGGCGGATGTGCGCAGCAAAATATACCCGCGCTCGGTCTCGGGAATATTCGCTCGATGGCGCATTGTCATGGTGTACGTCACCCAGATCATTTTCTACGGCCTGCCCTGGCTGCAATGGAGCGGGCGGCAAGCCGTGCTGTTCGATCTGGGGGCGCGCAAGTTCTATTTGTTCGGCATGGTGCTGTGGCCGCAGGATGTCGTCTACCTGGCAGTCCTGCTGGTGGTTTCCGCGTTTTCGCTGTTCCTGTTCACCGCCATGGCCGGGCGCCTGTTTTGCGGATATGCCTGTCCCCAAACGGTGTACACCGAAATCTTCATGTGGGTCGAACGCAAGATCGAAGGCGACCGCCTGGCGCGCATCCGCCTGGACGAACAGTCCTGGGACTGGCGCAAGCTGCGCCTCAAGGCCGCCAAGCATTCCGTCTGGATAGCAATCGCCTTGTGGACCGGCTTTACGTTCATTGGGTATTTTTCTCCTATCCGCGAACTGGGCGCCGGCCTGCTGGCGATGTCGCTGGGGCCCTGGCAGTGGTTCTGGATGCTGTTCTACGCCTTTGCCACCTGGGGCAATGCCGGCTTCATGCGCGAGGCGGTTTGCAAGTACATGTGTCCGTACGCGCGCTTTCAAAGCGTCATGGTCGACGACGATACCTTCGTGGTCACCTACGATCATGTGCGCGGCGAGCCGCGCGGCGGCCGCTCGCGCCGCATCGACCACAAAGAGGCGGGCATGGGCGACTGCGTGGACTGCAGCCTGTGCGTGCAGGTTTGCCCCACGGGCATCGATATCCGCGACGGCCTGCAGTATATGTGCATAGGCTGCGGGGCATGCGTGGATGCCTGCGATCAGGTCATGGAGAAAATGCACTACGACAAGGGGCTCATACGCTATACCTCGGGCCGGGCCATTGTCGACCGCCTTACGCAAAGCCAGGCGCGCAAGCGCCTGATGCGTCCGCGCGTGCTGGCCTACATAACGCTGCTGGGGCTGATTGTGGTCGGCTTCGTGGTGTCGCTGGCCCTGCGCACGACTTTGCGCGTGGACGTCATTCGCGACCGTGGCGCGCTGGGGCGCGAGGTGGCGGGAGGGTTCATCGAAAACGTGTACCGCCTGCAAATCATCAACACCGGCGAAAGCCCCCTGGAACTCAAGCTGAGCGTCAGCGGGCTTTCCGAATTGTCCATTGTGACGGCCGATCGCGGCGACGACCATGTGCATGTCGAGGGCTCGTCCAATCGCCTGGTTCCGGTTCTGGTGCGGGCTCCGGCCGCCGACGTGACTCCGGGATTGCACGAAATCAACATGCTGGCCGTTGCCCGTTCCCCGGAGGGCAAGGAAGTCGTGGTGACCGAGAAATCCAGCTTTTTCGTGCCTCGGTGATCAGGGCTTGTCGTGTTTCGCAGGATTTAATGGAGATAATGCCAATGCCTTCCCTTGAAGCTTCCCGCCCATGGTGGCGCGAATTATGGCCATGGCTGCTGATCGCCGGCCCCGCCGTCACCATCGTGGGCTGTATTGTCACCATTGTGCTGGCCGTCCAGTATTTTGGCGATCAGCCGTTGACCGACGGCGCGGTGAAAAGAGGGCTGAAAGTCGAACATATCGTTGCCGCGCCGCCGGCCCATGCGGCGGTGGCTCAGTCCCCGCGGCGGCCGCAATGAACGAGACGAACAGGAGGAAACACGGATGAAGCGGCATGCCTTGATGTGGATACTTTGGCCTTCGTTCCTGATCGGAGCGGCAACCAGCGCAACGGTCTTCGCCATGATCGATCCGCTCGATCTGGTGCTGTTCGGCACTGTGCAGATCGGCCGCCAGGCGGCTTACGCCTGCGGATTCTTCTTTTTCTGGCTGATGGCCGCGCTGTCCAGCGCATTGAGCCTGTTCATGGCGCCGCCTTCGGGGCCCAGGCCCGCGGACGACTTCGAGGATTGAAAGCGTGGCGCCGGACGGCCCTAGCCGCAATCGGTGCCCGCCAGTTCCCGCAGGGCCGGCATGTCGAGCAGCTGGACTTCGCGCTGCTGCACGCGCAGCAGGTTTTCGCGGGCGAACCGCGAAAACAGGCGGCTTACGGTTTCCAGGGTCAGTCCCAGGTAATTGCCGATTTCTTCGCGGCTCATGCGCAGCACGAATTCGCTGGACGAATACCCGAGCGTCGCGAGGCGCTGCGAGATGCTTAGCAAAAACGCGGCCAGGCGCTGTTCGGAGCGCAGCACGCCCAAGGACATGACGAGTTGCTGCGACCGTTTTATTTCCTGGCTGGTGAGGCGCCGGAGCTGATGCTTCAGCGAGGGAATCTCGGCCGTGATGCGGTCCATGTCTTCGATATGGGCCACGCAGACTTCGGTGTCTTCCAGCGCCACCGCATTGGACAATTGGTGTTTTTCAAGAAAACCGTCCAGGCCGACGATTTCCCCTGGAAGGAGGAAGCCGGTTATCTGCACTTGGCCGTTGGCGTCCTCGAGCAGGGTTTTGATGGAACCGTAGCGGATGCCGTACAGGGCCTCGGCCTTGTCGCCCTGTTGAAACAGCGCCTTGCCCTTGGGGATGCGAATACGTTCGTTGACGATTTTGTCGAGTTGGGCGATTTCGTTTTCCGCCATGCCCATTGGCAGGCAAAGCGTGTTCAACATGCAAGCCGAACAGCGGGGAGCTTCGGGAGCCAGCGAAATTTTCTTGGGCATACACGTCCTGGGAAACCGCCGGAAATAACGGCAAACGGGTGGTTTTCCAGCCCATTGTACCTCTTTGCTTTAAGGATTCAGTCAGTTGGGCGAACTGGCGCCCATAAACCCCGTGAGCCCTGGCCTGCGCCCGATTCCATGCGGCTTGGCGCCCGAAAAAGTGGGCGATCCTCCGGGCGGGCGATGAACGGAAAGGGGGCGTACCCGCTTATTGCGAGTATGGCTGGCTTTCTTCCCAATAAGCGGGCTTGGCATAGGTGGATTTGAGCAGGTCGACGAAGGCTCTGACACGCAGCGGCAAGTGCTTGCGCTCGGTAAGTATGGCGAAAATGCCGTTGGCGGGGGCGGCGTAGTCGTCCAGCACCGTGACCAGGCGGCCGGTTTTCAGGTCGTCGCGCACCTCCCACAGCGAGCGCCAGGCCAGGCCGCAGCCGGCCAGGGTCCAGTCGTGCAATACCGAGCCGTCGCTGCAGTTCAGGCTGCCTTTGACGCGTATGGCCCGGACGTGGCCGTCCTGCTTCAGCAGCCAGCCCTTGGACTGATTGCCCTGGTCGCCGAACGACAGGCAGTTGTGCTGGGCCAGGTCGTCGGGCGAGTTGGGGCGTCCGAACCTGGCCAGATAGCTGGGTGACGCCACGATGACGCGCCGGTTGTCCGCCAAACGGATGCCGATATGCTGGGAGTCGTCCAGGTCGCCGATGCGGATGGCGCAGTCGTAGCGTTCTTCGATCAGGTCGACCAGCCGGTCGCTGAGGTTGAGGGTGACCGTGACATTGGGATGGGTGCGCAGAAAGCCCGGCAAAAGGGGGGCGACGTGCCGGCGCCCGAACCCGGCCGGAGCGCTCAGGCGCAAGTGGCCGCTGGGCTTGGCGCTGCCCTGGCTGATGCGGGTTTCGGCTTCGGACAGTTCGCGCAGGATGCGCTGGGCGTCTTCCAGCAAGGCTTCGCCCTCGGCGGTCAGGGAGAGCCGCCGGGTCGAGCGCAGCAGAAGCTTGATGCCCAGCCTGGACTCCAGGGCGCTGATGCGCCGCCCCATCATGGCCGGGGCGATGCCTTCCAGGCGGGCCGCCGCCGACAGGCTGCCCAGGCTGGCAACCGCCACGAAACTTTCGAGTTGCTTGAATTTGTCCATAGACAATCGCTTTTTCCTCCCAGGGCGATTTTAAACAAATAGTTAAACAATGCGCCGGCTTTTTGCGCTATTTTTGGAAAAAAGCTCCTGGATGAAGCTGGCTGCGATTGGGGAGTCAAAGAGGCGGCTCAAGGGGAGTAAAGTAGTTGGTATTTCATATCTTGAAATTTTGCTGATTGGCCGCACATAGTGTTCATTCGGGCGGGATGCCCCCCACTTCCAAAAGACATAACCATGCGATTCGATAAACTGACCACGAAGTTTCAGCAAGCCGTTGCCGACGCGCAAAGCCTCGCCGTCAAGCACGACAACCAATACATAGAACCGGTGCACGTACTGTCGGCCTTGCTGGCCGACTCCGACAGCGGCACCGGCAGCCTTCTGGCGCGCGCCGGCGTGGCCGTGAACCGGCTTGGCCCGGCGCTCAACTCGGCCATCGAGCGTCTTGGCCAGGTGCAGGGCGCCGAAGGCAATATCCAGATCGGCCGCGACCTGCAGGCCGTGCTGGCGCGCACGGAAAAAGAGGCTACGAACCGCGGCGATACGTATATCGCCAGCGAGCTGTTCCTGCTGGCGCTGGCCGACGACAAAGGCGAAGCCGGAACCATATTGCGCGAGGCGGGTTTGCAGCGCAAGGCGCTGGAAGCGGCCATCGAGGCCGTGCGCGGCGGCGCCGCGGTTTCGGATGCCGAAGGCGAATCCAACCGCGAGGCGCTCAGCAAATACACCACCGACCTGACCGAGCGCGCCCGTCAGGGCAAGCTGGATCCCGTTATCGGGCGCGACGACGAAATCCGGCGCACCATACAGATTCTGCAGCGCCGCTCCAAGAACAACCCCGTGCTCATCGGCGAACCCGGCGTGGGCAAGACCGCCATCGTCGAGGGGCTGGCCCAGCGCATCGTCAACAACGAAGTGCCCGAAACCCTGAAGGGCAAGCGGGTGCTGGCGCTCGACCTGGCCTCGCTGGTGGCCGGCGCCAAGTTCCGCGGCGAATTCGAAGAACGCCTGAAGGCGGTGCTCAAAGAGCTGGCCCAGGACGAAGGCGGCATCATCGTCTTCATCGACGAGCTGCACACCATGGTCGGCGCGGGCAAGGCCGAAGGTTCCATGGATGCGGGCAATATGCTCAAGCCGGCCCTGTCGCGCGGCGAATTGCATTGCATCGGCGCAACCACGCTGGACGAATACCGCAAGTACATTGAAAAAGACGCCGCCCTGGAGCGCCGCTTCCAGAAGGTCATGGTCAACGAACCCGATGTGGAGTCGACCATCGCCATCCTGCGCGGCTTGCAGGAACGCTACGAGCTGCATCACGGCGTAGCCATTACCGACCCGGCCATCGTCGCCGCCGCCGAGCTTTCCAACCGCTACATCACCGACCGCTTCCTGCCCGACAAGGCCATCGACCTCATCGATGAAGCCGCGGCGCGCATACGCATGGAAATCGATTCCAAGCCCGAGGTCATGGACAAGCTCGACCGCCGCATCATCCAGTTGAAGATCGAGCGCGAGGCCGTCAAGAAGGAAACCGACGAAAGCTCGCTGCGCCGCCTCAAGGCCATCGAGGACGAACTGGAAAACCTGCAGCGCGAGTACAACGACTACGAAGAGGTCTGGAAGGCCGAGAAGGCGGCGGTGCAAGGCTCGCAGTCCATCAAGGAAGAAATCGAGCGCACGCGCGCCGAAATGGCTGAGCTGCAACGCAAAGGCCAGTTCGACAAACTGGCCGAGCTGCAGTACGGCAAGCTGCCTGAACTCGAAGGGCGGCTGAGCGCTGCGGAATCCAGCAAGGAAGGCGAGACCGCCAGCAAGCCGCGCTTGTTGCGCACCGAAGTCGGCGCCGAGGAAATCGCCGAGGTCGTGGCGCGCGCCACGGGCATTCCCGTGGCCAAGATGATGCAGGGCGAGCGCGCCAAGCTGCTGGGCATGGAAGACTACCTGCATCAGCGCGTGGTGGGCCAGGATGAGGCCGTTCGGCTGGTGTCCGACGCCATCCGCCGCTCGCGCGCGGGCCTTTCCGACCCGTCCCGCCCTTATGGATCCTTCCTGTTCCTGGGGCCGACCGGCGTGGGCAAGACCGAGCTGACCAAGGCGCTGGCCAACTTCCTGTTCGATTCCGAAGAGCACCTGATCCGCATCGACATGAGCGAATTCATGGAAAAGCATTCCGTGGCGCGCCTGATCGGAGCGCCTCCGGGCTACGTCGGCTACGAAGAAGGGGGTTACCTGACCGAGGCCGTGCGCCGCAAGCCCTATAGCGTGATTTTGCTGGACGAAGTTGAAAAGGCGCACCCCGATGTCTTCAACGTGCTGCTGCAGGTGCTGGACGACGGCCGCCTGACCGACGGGCAGGGCCGTACCGTGGATTTCCGCAATACGGTCATCGTCATGACGTCGAACCTGGGTTCGCAGCATATTCAAAGCATGGCGGGCCAGCCCTACGAGGTCATCAAGGAAGTCATCTGGGACGAGTTGAAAACCGCGTTCCGGCCCGAGTTCCTCAACCGCATCGACGAAGTGGTGGTGTTCCATGGCCTGGAGGCCAAGCATATCGAATCGATTGCGCGCATCCAGATCCAGCGCCTGGCCGAACGCCTGGCGCAGCACGAAATGCGCCTGGAGGTCACCGATGCGGCGCTCGCCCAACTGGCGCGCGCGGGGTTCGATCCCGTGTTCGGCGCGCGTCCGTTGAAAAGGGCCATCCAGCAGCACATCGAAAACCCGATCGCCAAGCTGATTCTCGAAGGCAAGTTCGGGCCCAAGGATGTGGTGCCGGTGGACTGGAAAAACGACAAGTTCGTTTTTTCCAGGACGTTGCAGTAAGCAATGCGGTAAGCAAGCATGCTGGCGGCGCCGGTGCCGCCAGCATCGCCGCCGGGCGGCAAAAAAAGGGGAGGAAGCATGGCTTCCTCCCCTTTTTTGGGTCCACGGCGCTTGTGGGTGAGTGCAATCAGCCGCTCAGTCCGCTCATTCGTGTTTATTCGGCCTTGGGCGGAGGGTTCAGGTCGAGCTCGTCCTTGCCGTAGAACTTGACGCCGATGGTGACGGCCTCGCGCCCCTGTTCGCGGCGGTGGCGGTTGGTGTCGCGCAGCGAATAAATGCAGCCGCAGTACTCCTGCTGATAAAACTCTTCGCGCTTGCTGATTTCTATCATGCGGGCCGAGCCGCCGCCCTTGCGCCAGTTGTAGGTCCAGTAGATGAGTTCTGGATACCTGGCCGCCGCACGTTCGCCGCAGCCGTTGATTTGCTTCATGTCCTTCCAGCGCGAAATGCCCAGCGAACTGGTGATGGTGTCGAAGCCATGCTCGTGCGCATACAAGGCCGTGCGCTCGAAACGCATGTCGAAGCACGCGGTGCAGCGCGCGCCGCGCTCGGGTTCGTGTTCGAGGCCCTTGACGCGCTCGAACCAATTTTCCTTGTCGTAGTCGGCGTCGATGAACTCGATATCGTTTTCCTGCGCAAAACGGATGTTCTCGTTTTTACGGATTTCGTATTCGCGGTCGGGATGGATGTTGGGGTTGTAGAAATAAATGGCGTAGTCGATGCCCGAGGCGGTCATGGCTTCCATGACTTCTCCGGAGCAGGGCGCGCAGCACGAATGCAGCAAGACTTTCTTGCGCGACTCGGGCAGGTTGAGGATGGGGCGTTGAAATTCGGTCATGACCGGTATTTTAATCCCCATCGCCGGTAATCCCAAAGCCGGGCCGCCTTCCCCGACGCCCTGCGGAACCCCATCGAACCGGGCCGATCTACGCCGATAGCGCGGGGGAGGGCGCCGCGCCGGGGCGGCGATGGGGCTCAGCCGCCTATCACCGAGTCCCAAAGCGTATTGACGGCGGCGCGTTCGGCCGGAAAGCTGTCGGGCGCGATCCGTGCCTTTTCCGCGCCCTGCAGCCGCAGCGCGTGCTGGGTCTTGCGGAACACCCGGTAGGCATCCGCGCACCGCTCGGCCAGATCCGCCGGAATAAGCCCGGCTTTCGCGGCGAGCCGCAGCAGCGCGATATTGCCCAGGTTGTCCAGCAGTTCGGGATGCCGGGCGGAATGGCACAGCACCAGGTACTGGATGACGAATTCCAGGTCGACCATGCCGCCGCGGTCGTGTTTCAGGTCGAAATTGCCCGATTGGTTGGGGTGGCCGGCGCTGATCTTGGTTCGCATGCCGCGCACCTCTTCCTTGAGCTTGGCGGGATCGCGCGGCATGAGCAGGACGTCGCGCCGTATGGCCTCGAAGCGGGCGCCCACCTGGGCATCTCCCGCGGCAAAGCGCGCGCGGGTGATGGCCTGGTGCTCCCAGGCCCAGGCGTGCGCTTTCTGGTATTGGGCGAACGCGTCCACCGACGCGGCCAGGACGCCGGCATCGCCGTCGGGGCGCAGGCGCAGGTCGATTTCGTACAGCCTGCCCGACGAAGTCATGGTCGACAGCCACGAGGCCATGCGTCGTCCAAGCCGGGCGTAGATCTCGGCGGCGTCGTCCCGGCCGTCGTCGTAAAGAAAGACCAGATCCAGATCCGAGGCGTAGCCCAGTTCTTTGCCGCCCAGCTTGCCGTAGGCGATGATGGCGAAGCGCGGCGGCTGAAGATCGCCGTGGTTCTGGCCTTTGGGCTGCACCAGCGGCCAGACGCGGTGCAGCGTTTCGGCCAGCAGCATGTCGGCCAGGGCCGAAAGCTGGTCGGCCAGCTTTTCCACGCTGAGCTCGCCGGCCAGATCCTGCGCCAGCAACTGGAAGCTGATCTGGCGCTGCTGGTCGCGCATCAGGTTCATTTGCTGCTCGATGTCGGGCTGGCCGTTGGGCAGCACGCAGGCGTCCATTTCCTGGTGCAATTGCTGGGCCAACTGCACGAAGTCGGGCGGAGTCATCAGCGAGCGCCATTCGATCAGGCCGTCCAGCAGCAGCGGATACTGGCGCAGGTATTGCGAAGCCCAAGGGCTGGAACCCACGATGCGGGCCACGCGTGCCAGGGTTTCCGGGTATTCGGCCAGCAAGGCAAGGTAGGCGCTGCGTTGCGCGATCTGCTCGATGAGATCGAACAGGCGGATGGCGGTCTGCTCGGGGTAGTCCGTCTTGGCCGCCGCGGCGACGACCGAAGGCAGCAGGGTTTCCAGGCGCTTGCGGCTGGTGGCGGGCAGGCTGCGTATGCGGTGGCTGTCGAGCATCGACTCGATGCGCTGGGCCAGCGAGTTCGCATTGCCGCCGAACGCGGTGTCGAGCTGTTCGCGCAGGCTGGAGCATTCGGATTCGGCGGCGCCGTTGCCGTTGTGGCCGTCGCCGTCGGCTTCGCCCATGCCTGCAATGCGAAAGGCGTCGCGGAATGTCTGGTTGACGAAAGCGCGGTGCGCGGCCAGGGTGCGTTCGAAATCCTCCGGATCCATGTCCATGGCCTGCGCCAGGTCCTTGCGCAGCTGCGGCTCGTGGGGCAGCAGATGGGTCTGCTCGTCCTCGCGGTACTGCAGCATGTGCTCGGTGCGACGCAGGAAGGTATAGGCGGCTTCCAGCTGCTGTTCGATTTCGCTGGAAACGACGCCCGCGGCTTCCTGTTTGCGCAGGGCCTTGAGCAGATTGCGCTGTTGCAGCGAAGGCATGCGTCCGCCGCGGATGAGTTGCGTCAACTGCACGACGAATTCGATTTCGCGGATTCCCCCGTCGCCCAGCTTGACGTTATGGGTGGTGTCGATGCCGTTGCGCGCCATGGCGCGCCGCTGCCAGTCCTGGCGAATGCGCTCGCGCAGGGCGCGCAGGGCGGAAAGCGAGTCGAAATCGAAATACTTGCGGTAGACGAAGGGGGTGCGCAGCGCTTCGAGCTGGGCCAGCTGCTCGCTGGGGTCGCTGTCGGCATAGGCCTTGCAGGGTATGGGCCGGGCCTTGAGCCAGGCATAGCGTTCCCATTCGCGGCCCTGGGTGATCAGGTAGTTTTCCAGCGCGTCCAGGCTCCAGGCCAGAGGCCCCGAGTCGCCGTCCGGGCGCAGGCGCAGGTCGGTGCGAAAGACCTGGCCGTGCGCGTCGATTTCGGACAGCACCGGCATCATGCGCTGCGTGACCCGCCCATAGAATTCGTGATAGCTGATTTTGCGCCGACCGGTGGTTTCGCCTTCTTCGCCGTACAGCATGATGAGGTCGATGTCGGACGACACGTTCAGTTCTTTGCCGCCCAGTTTTCCCATGCCGATGACCAGCATTTCCTGCGGCCTGCCCGTGCTGGAATCCATGGGCATGCCGTGGGTTTCGGCAAGATCGGCGACGACGCTTTGGTAGGCGCGGGCGATCGCCAGGTCGGCGAACAGGCTCATGGCCGAAACGACTTCGCCAAGGGGCGCCTCGCCGTTTATGTCGCGAACCAGCAGCGTAAAGAACACGCGCTCCCGCACCTGGCGCAGCAGCCGGCGGGTGTCGTCGATGGACGGGACTGTTTTGCCGGGATTCTCCTGCAGTTCGTCGAGCCAGGCGTGAATGACGGCCGAGGTGACGGGCTGGGCGCAGGCCTGGGTCAGCCATTGTTCGAACGCGGTGTTGGCCACGATTTTACGGCGCAGCGCGCCGGACCAGCGCAGGGCTCGGGCCAAGGGAGAAGGGTCAGGCATAATGTTTACAAATAGTGAGGACGAGAGGCGGGATTTCAGGTATAAGTCTTGTACAAGTCGTCAAAGATACTGCAAATACCCCTGCCCTGGCTAATTTCGATCCGTGCTGCAACCCGTCACCTATATTCGCCTGCTTTTCCGGATCGTATTGGTCGTGTATTTTCTTGCGGCGGGGGCGTTCCTGGGGGTGCGCTACTGGGTTCTGCCCAATATCGACCAATGGCGTCCGCAGATTGCGCAGCAATTGTCCTCGGCGGCGGGCATGCGGGTTCAATTGGGCGAGGTCAAGGCGAACTGGTCGGGGCTGAATCCCAGCCTGCAAATCCGCGACATCGACTTCACCGACCAGCACCAGCGTCAGGTTCTGCATCTGCCGCAGATCCGGGCGGTTCTGAGCTGGCGCAGCCTGTTTTCCCGATCCTTGCAGTTCGTGTTGCTGGAAGCTTCCGGCCTGAACCTGCAAATCCGCCGGGACGACAACCATAAACTGTGGGTCATGGGCCAGTCGTTCGACCTGGACAGTCCGGATGCGGCCGGCGCCGACGGCGGCCTCTTGCTTTGGCTGCTGCGCCAGCCGCATGTGGCGTTGACCGATGCGGTGGTTCAGTGGGAGGACGCGACCCGCTCGGGCCAGCCGCTGGTTCTCGACCATGTCAATCTCGTCTTTCAAGGCGCTTCCAGCACGCCCAGCATGGCGTTGCGGGCCGTGCCGCCCAAGGGGCTGGGCGAAGCGTTCGAGCTGCGGGCAAACGCCGACCTGGGCGCGCGCGATCCCACGTCCTTGGCGCTGCAGGATTTGCGGGGCCGGCTGTACGTGCACATCGACAAAATGGTCCCGAAAAACTGGAGCCCATGGCTGCGCATTCCTCCGGGGCTGGAATCCGGCGAGGTGTCGGCGCAGTGGTGGCTGGCTTTCCAGCATGGCCGGGCCGAGACCTTCACCTCCGACGTCCACCTGCGCCATGCCCGCTGGTCGCTGGATGCCCAGACGAATGTGCAGGCGGAGTCGGCCCGATGGTACGTAAGCGGCAGGGTTTCCGACTATGCCCGGCTTTATGCGGCCGCGTTCAAGACTGCCGGAGCCGCGGGCGATGGACCCGCGGCCGATGAGCCCGCGGCCGATGCCGCCGGCGATATCGACGTGGCGTTGCAGGCCAGTGACTTGCAGGTGCATGCCGACGATTTGTTCGACCATCCTATGCGTTTCGACCATATTGCCTTGCGCGCCGGGCTGGGCCTGCACGATGGCCATGATCTGCAGGTTAGCGTCAAACAGCTGCGCCTGCTCAACCCCGACATGGATTTGACGCTGCACGGAAACTGGCGGCAAGGCGGCTCGGGCGAGGCCGGCGTGGCCGACATCGCCGGGGAGTTCAGGCGGGCTTCGCTGGACGCCATCGACCTATACATGCCCAATACCGTGAATCTCGATGCCCGGGAGTGGCTGACCAAAGGCCTGGTGGCCGGGCAGATCGAAAACGCCAGGGTGGTGCTGAAAGGCGACCTGGAGAAGTTTCCGTGGGGCAACGAGCCCTCAGAGGGCGATTTCCTGATCGCGGGCGATTATGTCGACGGCATCATCGACTATCTGCCCGCCGAGGGGACGCATCGCGGCTGGCCCCGGCTGACCGACATGCACGGCAAGGTGGCCCTGCATCGGGCCGATTTGCGCATCGTCGCCGATCAGGCGCGTATCTGGCCCACCGACAAATCCCCCATCGTGCTGCGCGATGTCCGGGCGCAGATTCCCAATCTCGAGCATCACTCCGTACTGACCATACAGGGGCAAACGGCGGCGCCGGCCCAGACCTATCTGGCGCTGGCCGGACACTCGCCCCTGGGCAAGATGCTGGACGACCAGCTCGACGAAGCGACGGCGCAGGGCGACTGGGAAGTTCCGTTGTGGCTGCGGATTCCGCTGCTCAACAGCCGCGACAGCACGGTGCACGGCGCCATACGCTTTGCCGGCGGCTCGTTCAAGCTCATGCCTGAAATCCCCGTCCTGGAGGACGTGGGGGGCAGCCTGCTGTTTTCCGATACGGGCGTCAGCGCCGACGGCTTGAGCGCCAACCTGCTTGGCGGGCCGGTCGTGTTCAGCGGCGGCGTCGGCGGTGAGCTCAAGGGCCTGTCGATACGGGGGCAGGCAAGTTCCGAGGCATTGACGAGTTATGTCGGCCTGGAAGGAATGAAGCGCCTGAAAGGCCAGTTGCCTTATACGCTGACCTGGCGGCATGCCAAATCCACGGGTTCCGTGTTTACGGTGGATTCCACGTTGCAGGGTTTGGCCCTGGACATGCCCGTGCCGTGGGGCAAGGAGGCGGGACAGGCCCTGCCTTTGCGTGTTCGCTGGGCCAGGGCGCAGAAGAAGGGCCGTATGGCGCTGGATATTGCGTTGGGGTCGACCATCAAGGTACACCTGATCCATAAAGAGGGCGACAAGAAAGGCGCGTATTTCCTGGCCGGCAGCCTGGCGGTGGACGCGGATGCGTCCTTGCCCTCCGCGGGCATGGATGTCACGGTCCGGGCGCCTTTCATCGATCTGGATGCCTGGGACGACGTCGTCGATGATTTTTCCAAGCCTTTGCCGGGCAGTCCTCCGTCGCGCAGCCGTCCGTTGCTGCCCGATGTCCGGCAAGCGCAAGTGCAGGCCAAGCAGTTGCACCTGAAGGGGCTGACGCTGGATGCGGCCACGCTTGCCGCGACGCTGCCCGAGCCGGGGCGCTGGCGTTTCGATATCGATTCTTCGCAAACCACGGGGACCGTGTTCTGGAACCAGGCGCAGGGCAAAACCCCCGGCAGTGTCGACGCGCGGTTCCAGCGCCTGGAGTTGGGGTCGGCCGACAAGGCTCAGGTGAATCCCGACAGCCCGGACGACGAGGCGCAGATACCGGACGACGCCTTGAGCGATATTCCCGCCGTCAATTTGCAGGTGGACAAGCTGGTGTTGTACGGGCGCCTGGCCGGCAGCCTGCTGCTGCAAGGCGTGAGCCAGGAGCGGGGCAGCTTGTGGCGCCTGGACAAGCTGAACCTGGACAGTCCCGCGGCAAAAATCAGCGGTACCGGACAGTGGCGCTTGAAAGGGCCGGATCGAGGCTTCGTCCTGGATGCGCGCGCGGACATCGGCAATCTCGGCGATTACATGGATCAACTGGGGTTCGCCGGCATCGTGAAGAACGGCAAAGGCACGCTGAAGGGTAAGTTCAACTGGCGCAATATGCCCTGGAAATTCGATATCGCCGACTTGAGCGGCCAGGTGGATGCCAATCTCGAAGGGGGGCGTTTCAGTTCGGTCAGTTCGCGTTCGGCGCGTCTGCTGGAGCTGTTGTCCCTGCAGTCCATCCGGCGCCTGGCGACGTTGAGCATCAATCCGGCCAGCATTTTCAAAGAGGGCTTTCCGTTCGACAAACTGTATGGCACCTTGCACATCCAAAATGGCACCATGGCGGTCAACAACTATCATGTCGATGGGCCCGCGGGCAACATCAGCATAGGCGGAGATGTCGATCTGCAGCAGGAAAAGCTGAACCTGCAGGCCATGGTGGCGCCCAATCTGGACATGAGCGGCGCGACGATCGCGGCAGGCATCGCCATCAACCCCATTGTGGGGCTTGGGGCGTTTGTGACGCAGTGGCTGTTGCGCAACCCCCTGTCCAAGGCCATGGCGGTGCACTACCACGTATCGGGCGATTGGGACGAACCCAAGCTGGACGAAGTGTCCAGCGAGCCCGAGGCGGCGGCCGAGGCGCAGGCCCCGGCAAAAGCGGAAGCCGTCAAGCCGGCCGCAAAAGCCGTCGGAACGCCTCTGGATGGAGAGGCGGCGGATGCTTCGCCGCCAGGGGCAGCGCGCGCCGCACAATAAAAAACCGGTTGCGCGGCGTCACCGCGCAACCGGTTCTGGAACAGGCCTTGGTAAACCCGGGTCTTGAAGAATGCCGGGCTTAGTAAACGCCCTGGGCCAGCATGGCGTCGGCCACTTTGACGAAGCCGGCGATGTTGGCGCCGTTCAAGTAATTGACATCCTTGCCCTGGGCGCCGTAGCGCACGCAGTTTTCGTGGATGTTGCGCATGATGGCGCGCAGGCGGCCGTCCACTTCCTCGCGGGTCCAGGACAGGCGCAATGCGTTCTGGCTCATTTCCAGGCCCGAAACCGCCACGCCGCCAGCGTTGCTGGCCTTGCCCGGCGCGTACAGGACCTTGGCGCCGATGAAGGCATCGCAGGCATCCAGGCTGGTAGGCATGTTGGCTCCTTCGGCCACGCAGCGCACGCCGTTCTTGATGAGCGTCTTGGCGTCTTCCAGTTCCAGCTCGTTCTGGGTGGCGCAGGGCAGGGCGACGTCGACCGGCACGTGCCAGGGGCGCTTGCCGATTTCGTAGGTAAGCTTGTGTTCCTTGGCGTAGGTTTCGATGCGGCCGCGGCGGTTGTTCTTAAGTTCGATGAGCGCTTGCAGCTTGTCGTGGGTGAAGCCGGCGGGATCCACCACGCAGCCGTGCGAATCGGAAACCGTCACCACCTTGGCGCCCATCTGCAGGCATTTTTCGATGGCGTATTGCGCCACATTGCCCGAACCCGAAACCGAAACCGTCAGGCCGTCCAGCGATTGGTTGGCATGCTTGAGCATTTCCTCGGCGAAATAAACCGTGCCGTAGCCGGTGGCTTCGGGGCGGATGAGGCTGCCGCCAAAGGTAATGCCCTTGCCGGTGAAGACGCTGGCCGCCGAGTTCGAGAGTTTTTTCATCATGCCGGCCATGAAGCCCACTTCGCGCGCGCCCACGCCGATATCGCCCGCGGGCACGTCGGTATCCGGGCCCAGGTGGCGGTACAGCTCGATCATCAGGGCCTGGCAGAAACGCATGACTTCCGCGTCGGACTTGCCCTTGGGGTCGAAGTCGGAACCGCCTTTGCCGCCGCCCATGGGCAGAGTCGTCAGGGCGTTCTTGAAGGTCTGCTCGAAGGCCAGGAATTTCAGGATGGAAAGATTCACCGACGGGTGAAAGCGCATGCCGCCCTTGAAGGGGCCGATGGCCGAGCTGTGCTGGACGCGGAAGGCGCGATTGGTTTGCACCTTGCCCTGGTCGTCGACCCAGGAAACGCGGAACTGGATGGCGCGCTCGGGTTCGACCAGGCGGGACAGCAGGTCGTATTCGGCGTAGCGGGGATTTTGCTCGATGAACGGCCACAAACATGACATGACTTCTTTGACGGCCTGCATGAATTCGGGTTGATTCGGATCGCGGGCTTGAACTTGGTTCAGAAATTGATTGAGCGTGGGTAGTGTCATCGAAGGTACTCTGTTTGGTGTGTGCCGGTGGAAATCCGACCAGGGTTGAAAGGCGTCTACCGTGTATATCCGGTTTGCGGCAGGGAGGGGAATCCAGGGCATGCAGGCAAAAAACCTCTCGGAAGAGAGGTTTTGGCGAGCTTGCGGCCCCGCTATTTTTTCATCATGTCGAAGAATTCGGCATTGTTCTTGGTGGCGCGGATCTTGTCCAGGATGAACTCCATGGCCGCCACTTCGTCCATTTCGTGGATGAACTTGCGCAGAACCCAGACCTTCTGGAGCAGTTCGGGCTTGATGAGCAGCTCTTCGCGGCGGGTACCCGATTTGTTCAGATTGATGGACGGGTACACGCGTTTCTCGGCCAGGCGGCGTTCGAGGTGGACCTCGGAGTTGCCGGTGCCCTTGAATTCTTCGTAGATGACCTCGTCCATGCGGCTGC
>CALMPB010000005.1 GCA_937871985.1 uncultured Burkholderiaceae bacterium | reverse complement strand
GCTGCCCGGCGCGGCGCAGCCCGGGCAGCCGGCTCCGCCGGCCTCGAGCAGGACATGCCGGCCGCCCTGCATGGACGTGCGAAAACGGGTTTCGCGATTCCTGGCGTCGCGCACGATGGTCAGCCCGCTGCGCTCGCCATCCGGCGCGCGGACGTAGTCGATGTGGATTTCGTTGGCGCGGGAATCGGGCTCGCCCTGGATGGACAGCACGGCGCGGTCTTGCGGGTCGTAGGCCCAGGTATTGAGCCTCAGCGCCGGCTTGCCGCCGGCCGGGACGATTTCGATTCCGGTCAGGTGAAAGGGGTTGCCGCTTTGACGCGGCGCCTCGTACAGATAGCGGCGCTGCATGCCGTCGGGCCGGGTCACGGCGCGCAACCGCAGCGGGCCCGGCAATGCCGGATCGGCGGGTTCGTAGTGGTAGCGAAAGATGCCGGCCGGCGTGGCGACGCGATCCAGGTAGGCGCGCTGCTGGTGGACGATGTAGCGGAACGCCAGCGTATGGCCGTTGTTGTCGGTAATGGTGCGTATGGCGTCTCGCAGCGGCCCGGCTTCGTCGTGGCGTTGCAGTGTTATGGCCGATGCCAGAGGCGGCCCCAGGGCAAGCCGCGCCAGCCTGCCGTGGCGGTCGAATGCAAGCTGGCGGCCATCGGGCCAGATCCAGAGCCATTGCGCGGCGTTGCGCTTGAGCGTGCCGTGCCGGTTCGAGCGCTGGGCTTTGCCGGCGCCCGAAAAAACGATGCGGCTGCCGTCGGCCTGCACGATTTGCCAGCGATCGGCGAACACATGCAGCCGCGTATCGTAGGCCAGTGTCCAACCCTGGCCCAGCCTTGAAGGCCGTCGGTCGAGCGCGTTGTAGTGGCGCGAGATTTCCAGCAAAGGAGCGTACAGGAACGGCGGGAGATCGCGTTCGTGCTGGTACTTGTTGCCGGTGACGATGTGAACGGGATTGCCGGCTCCCAGATTGAGTTCCGGTTCGGCGGCGGCCTGCGTGGCAATGCCGCCCGAGGCGCAAGGCGAGCCCAGCGATGAAGGCCGGCAGACGGGTTCGGCGCGCGCGGCGACGGTATACGCCGCGCCGGCCAGCAGCAAGGCGGCCATGCCGCCGCGCAAGATTGCAAAGGCTTTGTTCATGCCGCTTTCCACATGAAAAGGAAAGCCATATAGTGCCGCTTGGCAGATGCCGAATGTTAGGGTAGTGTATGTATTCGTCTATTGAGGGAAACCGAATATGCTGATCGTCTTTCACTCCAAACCCGCCGCGGAAGTGCTCATGTTTTCCCAGCATGCACTGCCGATTCTCAAGGCTGCCGGCAAGCCTTACACCGATACGCTGCCTGAACGAGGAGTCATTACTTACGCCGACCTGACGGCGGCGATTGCGGGAATCGAAAAAGCCATTTCCGTCGATGCTTCCGAAGAATTCAAAGAAAGCGACGACGAGAACGATGCGCGCGAGCATCCCATCTCGCGGCCCGTCACTTTTCGCCAGCGGGCCTTTCCGCTATTGGCCATGCTGCGCCTCTCGCGCGAACATGGCGCCGACGTCACCTGGGAGCCGGCGCCTGTCTGGTAGCTGAACGGGGGCGTCCGCCCCCGGTTCGCTGCGTCATCTGCCGGTGCTGCCGGTCACGCCCTCGACGAACCAGTCCATTTTGCCCAGATCGGCTTCGGGGTAGGCGCTGCCGGCCGCAACGCGCATGGTGCCGGCCTGATCCTTGATCGGGCCGGCGAACACATTGAGCTTGCCCGACGCAATGTCCTGTTCCCTGGCCTTGACCAGGCTGACGACGTCCGCCGGCACATGGGGGCCGAAGGCCGCCATCTTCACCACGCCTTCCTTGATGCCGCCGAAATACAGCTCGCCCTGCTGGGTGCCGGCGATCACTTTTTTGGCAACCTGGGTGAAGTAGTTCCCCCAGTTGTGCGTAATGCCTGTCACATATTTGACCGGGGCGTATTTCGACATGTCGGAGTGGAAGGAGACCGACCAGACGCCTTTTTCCTCGGCGGCCTGGACGACGCTGGGGGTATCGGTAAAGTGGGTCATGAAATCGGCGCCCAGGTTCATCAGGGTAAGGGCCGCCTCGCGTTCCTTGCCCGGGTCGTACCAGGAGTTCACGAAAATGACCTGCACCCGGGCCTTGGGGTTGACGCTTTGGGCGCCGAGCTGGAAGGCATTGACGGCCCACATGACGTCCGGCACCGGATGCGGGGCCACATAGCCGATGATGTTGGACTTGGTCATCTTGCCCGCGGCAATGCCGGCCAGGTAGCTGCCTTCCTGCCATTTGGCGTTGTAGCCGCCGAAATTCTTCATGGTCCGGTAGCCGCTGGCTATCGTGTAGTACGTGTCGGGATTCTGGCGCGCGACCTTCATGACCGGATTCATGTAGCCGAACGAGGCCGCAAAAATCAGCTTGCAGCCGTCGTGGGTCAATTCGCGCGCGACGCGCTCGGCGTCAGGGCCTTCGTCGGTGTCGGGCACGACGCGCACGCTGACTTGCTGGCCCATGTTTTTTTCCAGCGCGCGCCGCCCGAGATCTTGCTGATAGGCGAATCCGCAATCTCCGACGGGGCCCAGGTAGATGAACCCCACTTTCAATGGATCGCCGGCGGCAAGCGCCCGCGCCAAGGGGATGGCCGTCATGTTCGCGGCAAGCATGGCTTTCAATACGGTACGGCGTTCCATTTTGTCTCCTGGGGGTGGGGGGCTTGTTGAGTATCGACAGGCCCTAGATTGCAGCGGCCCGCGGCGCGGGCGCGGCCGACGTCGGAAAGATTCCCGCCATGAGCGTGAATCCTTCGAGACGCTTGATGCGGTCGGTCCAGCGCCGTACGGCCGGGTAGTCGATGAGGGAGATGTCCGCTTCGTCGGACAGCATGACGTAGGGGAAGCAGGCGATGTCGGCAATGGTGGCTTGATCGGCCGTGCACAGCCATTGCCGACCCTGGCTTTCTTCGAACCACAGGTGTTCGTCCAGGACGCGCAGCAGTTCGTGGGCGCGCTGGCGGCATTTGCCGGCGTCGAAATCGTAATCGAACAGATCGTGCAGGCGCGCCGACGAAATCGAGTTGGTCAGGCCCTCGGCGAAGGCCAGCCACATCGTGATCTTGCCCATGGTTTCGGGATCCGCGGGATACCAGCTCCGGTTCGGGTCGTAGCGGCTGGCCAGGTACACGAGTATTGCCTGGGCGTCGCGCAGCGTCAGGGTTCCGTCCTGCAAGGCCGGCAGCTGGCCCAGCGGGTTGACCTGCAGGAAGGCTTCCGATTTGTGCTGGCGTCCGGGAAAGAACTCGATGTTCTCGGTTTCGTAGGGCAGGCCCAATATGGACAGCATGAGCCGCACTTTGTAGCAGTTGCCGGAGAGTTCGAAGTCAAAAAGCTTGATCATGATGCGCGTCTCACAGGTCGAGGATCAGCGTGCCGGAACGCGCACGCGATACACAGGGCATGATGCATTTGCCGGAGGCTTTTTCGGAGGCGGAAAGATAGAGGTCGTGGTGTTCGACATCGCCCGCGATCACAGTGGTGAAGCAGGTGCCGCATACGCCTTGTTCGCACGAAGCCTCCAGCTCGATGCCTTGTTCGTGCAGGGCGTGCAGCAGCGTTTGGCCGCCGGCGACCTCGAACTCGCGCCCCGACTGGTTGAGCCGCACAGTGAACGGCGCGCCCGATGCCGGCGGCGCGTCGTTCTTGAAGTATTCGAAATGGATGTCGCTGTCGTCGATGCCGCCGGCCAGGGCTGTGTTTTTCACCGCGTCGAGCATCGGGCCGGGCCCGCAGGCGTAGACTTTGGATTGCCCCAGGGTGCGCGGCGCAAGAATCTCGGCGAGCTTCGCCCCGGTTTGAGCCGCGTTCAGGCCGACATGCACTTGCACCGCCCGGCCCAGCGCTTCGATGCGTGCCTTGAACGAAACGTATTCGGGGGCGCGCACGAAGTAATGCAGTTCGAAGGGTTCGTCCATGGCCTGCAGGGTTTGCGCCATCGAGAGCAGCGGGGTAATGCCTATGCCGCCGGCAATGAGTATGGGCTGTTTGCCGGAGGGAACAAGCGGAAAGGTATTGCGCGGCACCGAGGCCTGCAGAACAACGCCTTCCGCGGCAGCTTCGTGCATGGATCGGGAGCCGCCGCGCGAATCGGGCTCGAGCTTGATGCCGATGATGATGGTGTCGCGTTCGGACGGACCGTTGACGACGGAGTACTGGCGCGTCAGCCCGCTGGGCGTCGTGAGATTCAGGTGCGCGCCCGCCGCCAGGAGGGGTAGGGGATGCGCGGGATCGGCGGCGGCCAGTTCCAGTGAAATGACGCCCTCGGACTCCACCCGGCGCTTGACGATGCGGCAGTCGAACTTTTGTTTGGCGGGGCGCGGCACGGGCAGCAGCTTGTATAGCGGAACGGCCGGATCGGTACAGGCCTGCGCTGGCGCTGGCGGCGCCGCGCTTTCCAGTTCGGCCCGCAAGGCATTCATCAGCCGGTTGTGATGTTTCCGGATTTGCAGCGGGTCGCCGTCGATGCCGGCAACAACCGCATGCACGATGGTTTTGTGTTCCGTGGCGGGCTGCAGCAAAAAGCACAGGACGGCCGCAGAGCCGCCCCGGGAGGCCTCGGGCTGGACGCGCAGCTCCACGATGTGGGGCGCGGCCTGGCGTGAGTTACTGCCTGCCGTCATGACGCCATCGTGGCTGTGGGGGACGTAGCGGTAGCCGGCCAGGGCCTCGCGTACGGCGGTCATGTCGCGGTTGATGGGCAGGCTGCGCAGGCTGAGCCGGGAATCCGCTTGGGCCAGCGTAAAGCCGGGCCGGGCGGTCTGAGGATCGAGCGCGATCCAGATGAAGCCTTCGTGCTCGACGGTCGGGATGGGCCGGGCGCAGGCCTTGGTGGGCTCCGCCAGGGAAGGGTGGGCCGGCACGTGCGTACAGACGCCGGTCTGGCTGGCGTAGGTCCAGCCATGGTATTGGCAGCGCAGTTCCTTGCCGTTGTTGATGCCCAGAGACAGCCGCAGGCCGCGATGCGGGCAGCGGTTTTCCCAGACGTTCAGGGCGCCGTGGTCGTCGCGCCAGACGGCGAACTCGTAGCCGGACAACTGGGCCTGGTAGACATGGCGCCGCGGGGCTTCTTCGCTGCGGGCGATGGGGTACCAGGCGTGGGGATCCAGGACTGCCATGCTCATGCTCCGGCCGTTGCGGTTTCGGGCTCGGAGTACGTGCCGTAGGCGATCTTGTTTTCGCGCAGCCAGCGCCGGTAGACCGAGGACATGGCGTCGGCCCGCACGGGAACCTCGTGGCGCGTTTCCAGCGGCAGGCGCTTGGGAACCTGGTTGATGAGTATCATCAGATCCTGGCCGAAGACGGTTTGCTGGAATTTGCGCAATTCTTCGTCGCTGTTGATGTCGTCGAGGTAGATCATGACGGTATGCGCGACGCACCATTCTTCGGACAGCGGCTGCACGAAGAGGCCGATCACGTCCTGCCTGTTGGGAGCCGGCACGCAGGTCTTGTAGAGCAGGGTGATGTACGGCCGGGCGACCCGGTAGATGTAGCTGACATCGATGGGTTTGTCGGCGATGGCCGAGGCGCGGGGCTGCACGAAACGGCAGTTGCGGGCGTAGATTTCGTTGGTCTGCGGATCGATGTCGACATCGTAGGGCAGGACTTCGGTATACGGTTCGCTGCCCAGGTAGCCGTCGTGCACATAGGGAAAATGGCCCATGTCCAGGAAGTTCTCGACCGCGCGCAGCCCGGACACGTGCAGGCGGATGGAGCCGGCGCCGAGTACGCGGCGATCCGGTTCGTCGAACTCGGGAATGGCGAAGAAATCCAGCGGATCCCGGCTCAGGCAGACCCATACCGTGGCATAGCGTTCCGCAATGGTACAGGGGCCGTCGTCTTGCACGCGGCGGGCGTGATAGCCCTGGGCGTCGCGCGAGTAGACGATGGGAACGCCCAGAACGGTGGTTTGGTACGGCTTGTTTGCCGCCATGTCGGCGACGATCATGACGGGGTGCCAGTCGCGCCACAGCAGTTCGTCTTTTAGCATGATGAGCCTTGGGGTCGGATGTCGGATTACGAGTCCAAGTGTACTAAAAGGCGCGCTCGGCGGACCAGCCGGACATGTAAGCAAAAAGGGCGAACCCCAAGGTTCGCCCGATGCGTGCCGCATGGCCGCGCCGACCGCGAGGTGCCAATGCGGCTTGTGCGGCCCCGGCGAGGGGCCGGAGCTTGCGGCGCTTAGGCTGCCATGGCCTCGGCGGCCTTGTTGATGAAGTGCCGGTTGACCGCACTGAGAATGGCCAGGAACGACGACGTGACGATGTCGGCATGCACGCCCACGCCGAAGCCGGAGCTGGAGTCGCCGACGCGCAGTTCGACATAGCTTGCCGCGCGCGTGTCGGTGCCCGTGCCGATGGCATGTTCGTGGTAGTCCATGATGCGCACGCCAAGGTTCAGGGCGTCGACGAATGCCGCGATGGCGCCGTCGCCCTGGCCCTTGAGATGGCGGACCACGCCGTCGTGCTCGAGTTCGACGTCGATGGCGAACTGGCGCCCCGTTTGGGCTTTGGGATCGCCGGTGATGCGGTGGCGCACGAGCTTCCAGGGTTTTTCGAGGTCGAGATACTCTTTGTTGAACAGATCGTAGACGTCGCTGGCGGTGACTTCGCGGCCGGTTTCATCGGTGACGCGTTGGATGGCGCGGCTGAACTCGATTTGCAGGCGGCGCGGCAAGACCAGGCCGTGTTCCTGTTCGAGCAGGTACGACACGCCGCCCTTGCCCGACTGGCTGTTGACGCGGATGACCGCATCGTAGCTGCGGCCCAGGTCGGCCGGGTCGATGGGCAAGTAGGGCACTTCCCAGAGCGCATCGGGCTGTTGCTGCGCAAAGCCTTTTTTGATGGCGTCTTGATGCGAGCCCGAGAAGGCGGTGAAGACCAGGTCGCCCGCATACGGATGGCGCGGGTGCACCGGCAACTGGGTGCAGTATTCGACGCAGCGGCGGACTTCATCGATGTCGGAGAAGTCCAGGCCGGGGTGAATGCCCTGGGTGTACAGATTGAGCGCCAAGGTGACCAGGTCGACGTTGCCGGTGCGCTCGCCGTGGCCGAACAGGCAGCCCTCGATGCGGTCGGCGCCGGCCATGACGGCCAGTTCGGCCGCCGCCACGGCGGTGCCGCGGTCGTTGTGCGGGTGGACGCTGAGCACGATGCAGTCGCGGTGTTCGAGACGGTTGTGGATCCACTCGATCTGGTCCGCGTACATATTGGGCGTGGTGGCCTCGATGGTGGCGGGCAGGTTGAAGATGATCTTGGAGTCGACCGTGGGCTGCCAGGCCTGGGTGACGGCGTTGCATACCTGCAGCGTGAATTCGGGTTCGGTCGTGCTGAAGACTTCGGGCGAGTATTCGTAGCGCCAGTAGGTTTCGGGATGTTCGCCGGTGTACTTTTTGATGAGCCGGGTGCCGTTTACCGCGAGATCCCTGACTTCGTCCTTGCTCATGTTGAAGACGATCTTGCGGAAGGCGGGCGCGCAGGCGTTGTACATGTGCACAATGGCCTTCTTGGCGCCGGCGGCCGCTTCGACGGTGCGATGGATGAGGTCGTCGCGGGACTGGGTGAGGACGATGATGGTGACGTCGTCGGGAATGAGGTTTTCGTCGACCAGCTTGCGCACGAAGTCGAAATCGGTTTGCGATGCCGAGGGGAAGCCGACTTCGATTTCCTTGAAGCCGATTTTGACGAGCTGCTGGAACATACGCAGCTTGCGCTCGACGCTCATGGGTTCGATCAGCGCCTGGTTGCCGTCGCGCAGGTCGGTGCTCATCCAGATGGGCGGATGGGTAATCCGCTTGCTGGGCCATGTGCGCTCGGCGAAGTCGCGCGCGAACGGCACAAATGGGCGATATTTGTCGGATGGGTTGGAGAGCATTTGGTGCACCTATTTGACTGAGTCTGTACGTTATTTTATTACCGAAGAGCCTGGGGTGAAACCCGGATCACGGGCTAGGGGCCCACGGCAATACAGAGGAAAACAAGGTGGCGGATACAGGCTGCCGAACTGCCACGAAGCGCTAGGCTCGGCAACCGGTCGGTAGTAGCAGCGACAGCGCCAGGGGAAGGCGCGCAAGAAGAGTACCCGCAGCCGAACCAGCCGCGTGGCGGCTGGAGGCGTTTGCAAAGAAATGGTGCGCGGGATTCATGATTGACAGTCAAACATATTTTGACCCTTTTGGCAAGGGCGGGCCGGTGCCGCGCTAGGGGGCTTCGCTGTCGAGAAGCGCGGCATGCCTGGCGGAAAGCTGGATTTTACCGAAACGCCCCGCGCGCAATTCGCGGTGGGCGCGTTGCAAATCGCCAACGGTCATGGGGTCGCGCCTGTCTTGCCAGGCCCAATTCAATACCTCGCGGGCGGGCGTGGACAAATGCTTCAGAAGCTCGGCCAGGGTTTCGGCGCTGACCAGCCGGGCTTGCGACCAGCGCCGGGTGCTCTGGATAAATCCGTACAGAAAATAGGCAATAATCAGGGTGCACAGCGCCACCACGCCCCACCAGAAAAACGGGTTGTAGCGTTTCAGGAACTCGACGATTTGCGCGCCCAGGGCGTGCAAGCCGGTATAGTCCAGGTCTCGGCCGAAGGCGATGAGGCGGTTCAGAAGGTCGTACCAAACAAGGGCGACGGCCGCGACCACGACGGTGCAGAGTATTTTTTGCGCAGCGGTGAGCTTTAATAGCGTGTTGCGCAATACGGCGTCGTCCTGACGGGTGGGCTGGTGTTGTGTAATCGAATTCATGCCGGTTATTTTACCTATGCTATCGCGTCAATCTCTAGAGCTTCGCCAAAGCCAGCAATTGGCACTGACCCCGCAACTGCAGCAGTCGATTCGATTCCTGCAGATTTCGGCGCAGGATCTCGACGCCGAGCTGGCGCAGGCGCTGGAGGACAACCCCCTGCTGGAGCTCGATGAAGAGTATGACACCGAAGCGGCACCTGCGGTAGCGGAAACGGCGCCTGTCGAGCACGACGACCTGCCGATGCCGGGCGCCGTCAATCGTGGCCAGGGCGACGACGATTACACGCCGTTCGAGTCCAGCGCGCCGGATTCCCTGTCGCAGCATTTGCTGAAACAGTTGCAACTGACGCATGCCTCGCCCCGCGACCGGGCGCTGCTTACCGTGCTGATCGACGACCTGGATGAAAACGGCTACCTGGTGACGCCGTTGCAGGAAATTCACGACGATCTGCCGGAGCAGCTGGACGTGGATATCGACGAGCTGCGCGCCGTGCTGCGCCTGCTCCAGTCGTTCGATCCGCCGGGGGTCGGCGCGTCGTCGCTGAGCGAATGCCTGCTGCTGCAACTGGAGCAGAACAAAAGCACGGTCGATCCCGACGTGCTGGGGCGCGCGCGCGAGCTGGTGCACAAGCATCTGGATCTGCTGGCCGGGGGCAATCTCAACCGCCTGCGCGAGGCGCTGTCGTGCTCGGACGAACAGCTGCGCGCGGCCCATGTGCTGCTGCTCAGCCTGGATCCCAAACCGGGCCGGGCCTGGTCGGGGTCGCAGGCCGACTACATCAACCCGGAAATCCTCGTGCGCAAGGCGGCGGGGCGCTGGCAGGCGCGGCTCAACAGCAATGTCGTGCCCCGCGTGCGCGTGAATGCTCTGTATGAAAAGCTGCTGCGCGAAAGCCGGCCGGTTCGCGGGGCTGGATCCGGAGCAGCGGGGGAGAATCCGGCGCCGGATGCGCATTCCGCGCGCCATAAGGAAGACGGCGCCGAAGACGGCACTGCCGCCGAGGCTTTGGGTCGGGCCGATACCGTTGACGCCGTCGATGCGGCGGTGTCCGAGGCAAGGCCCGGCGCCGATCTGCACAGCCAGCTGCAATCCGCCCACGGCCTGGTGAAAAGCGTGGCGCAGCGGTTCGAAACCATATTGCGGGTTGCCCGGGTGGTGGTCGAGCGCCAGCAGGCGTTCTTCGAGCAAGGGCCCCAGGCCATGCGTCCGCTGTTGCTGAGGGATATTGCGCTGGAGCTGGAAATGCATGAGTCCACGGTGTCGCGCGCGACCCGGCAAAAATACATGCAGACCCCTTGGGGGGTGTTCGAACTCAAGTATTTTTTCGGTGCGGCCCTGGACACCGACGGCGGCGATGCCACGTCGGCAACGGCGGTGCGCAGCCTGATCCAGAAACTGGTTGCGCAGGAGCGGCCCGAAAAGCCGCTGTCGGACAGCCAGTTGATGGCCCAACTGGCCGAGCAGGGGGTGGTGATCGCCCGGCGCACGGTGGCCAAGTACCGCGAAGCGGCGGGTATTGAAACCGCCGCCTTGCGCAAGGCGCGGGCGCAGCTCAAGCGCTGACGGCTTGGGCCTCCGGCTTTGCCGCCGCCGGGCTGTTTCCGCTGCCAGGACTAGGGTATTCCCTTAATTTCAACGGCGAGGCGTGCGATTTTGGCCGCAGATACAAAATAAATCCTTTGGGTGATTGCATTTTTGTCGCGACCAGATGATAATTGTTCTCATGTTCATTTGTATCTGCAACGCTATCACCGAGCGCCAGGTTCAATCCGCAGTCGCGGACGGTGCGCTCACTATGTCCGACCTTCAAGGGCAACTTGGGGTCGCGACGTGCTGCGGGCATTGCGCCGAAACGGCGGCCGAATATCTGCCGGGCGGCCGTTATGCCGGCCACATCCCCGCGCCCGAGCTCGGCGCCCTGGTTGTCGATGCGGCCAACGACGCCTCCGTCTCGGTCGTCATGATCGAAGAAATCGCACGGCGCGCCTGAATCGCACCCAAACCAGCCGCGTATCCAAAAAACCAAGCCTGGAGTCTGAACGGTCGCGCTTGAATCGTCCAGGGCGTTGTTCACGCCTACTTTTGCGCTTTCCCCGGGTCGTTGTCGTAAGTGGTTACAATAAATCCGGCGCCGGCGCCGAAAAAAATACTGCCAGTCCTCGTGCCGATCAGGCCGTTCGTTCGTCCTGAAAATCCGGCGGTTTCCTCTTTCCTTCGGCTGTTGCATCCCAAGTTTACGGCTTTTGTCGAGTAGCCGTTTCAATAAACAGTTTCATTCCCATTTGTGCCTTGTCACGCATTGCGTCGTTCTATGCGGGGAATTTGGCGTTCTGCGCCGATGTTTTTGCCGTATAGCCGTGTTAGCCTATTGGTCACAGGGAAGCGCTCGGGGGGAATTTCAAACTGGTTTCGCAGCGCTTGCCCCGGCATCCACGAGCCAGGTCCTTTGCAGGCCGCCTTTGATGCTGCAGTTTCTGCCGGCGCCAAGCTGGCTTTACAAGATTTGGGAGCATGGCCATGAAAGGCGATAAAAAAGTAATTCAATTTCTGAACGCGCAGCTCAAGAACGAGCTGACGGCGATCAACCAATACTTCCTGCACGCCCGCATGCTTAATCATTGGGGATTCAACAAGCTCGGCAAGCACGAGTACGACGAATCCATCGGCGAAATGAAGCACGCCGACCGGCTGATCCAGCGTATTTTCATGCTGGACGGCCTGCCCAACCTGCAGGACTTGCACAAGCTGTTCATCGGCGAGTCGGTACCCGAAATCCTGGCCTGTGACCTCAAGCTGGAAAGCGGTGCTCAAAGCACGGTCAAGGAAGGCATGGCGTATTGCGAGTCGGTGCGCGACTATGTGTCGCGCGACCTGTTCCAGGACATTCTGGACGACACTGAAGAACACATCGACTGGCTGGAAACCAATATCGAGCTCGTCGAAAAAGTGGGGCTGCAAAACTACCTGCAAACCCAGATGGACGAATGATCAGGGGGTAATCCCAGGCAGGGCCTTGTAGTTGGCTGACGCGCTCCCTGGGTTCAGGCCCATATAGTTGCTTCGCGCCAGACGCAGACTTCCCGCCGTGAAAACATTCAAGCCCTGACCGGTCAACCGGTCAGGGCTTGTTGCATATGTATCAG
>CALMPB010000004.1 GCA_937871985.1 uncultured Burkholderiaceae bacterium | reverse complement strand
CGCCGATCTCGGGGCGAAGGATGAGCCGATCAAGCTGGCGATGCTGGAATGGACGGGTGCGCATGTGTCGACCCACATCGCCGGACAGATATTGGAGAAGCTCGGCTATAAGGTCGAATACGTCACCGCCGGCAACTTCCCGCAATTCTCAGGCCTCGCCGATGGCTCGCTCAGCGCCTCCGTCGAGATCTGGCTCAACAATGTCGGCGACATCTATCCGAAGGTGCTGGCCGCCAAGCAGATCGAGGACATCGGCAAGCTCGACCTGAAGACGCAGGAAGGCTGGATCTATCCGAAGTTCATGGAGAAGATCTGCCCCGGCCTGCCGGACTGGAATGCGCTGACCAAGCCTGAATGCGTGCAGGCGCTGGCGACGCCGGAGACGGCGCCGAACGGCCGCTTCCTCGACTACCCGTCCGACTGGGGCTCGCGCGCGGCGACCATCCTGGCCGACAACGCCATGCCCTACACGGCCGTGCCGTCGGGTTCGGAAGGCGCGCTGGTCGCGGAGCTGGAAGCAGCCGAAGCGGCCAAGACGCCGCTGATCATGATGTTCTGGGGTCCGCATTACGCGCTGGCCGAGAACGATGTGGGCTGGGTGACGATGCCGCCCTGCAAGCAGCAGACCAACGACCACTGCATCACGCCTCCGGATGTCGACAAGATCGTCTGGTCGGGCTTCGGCGCCAAGTGGCCTGCGGCCTACGCCTTCCTCAAGGCGTTCAAGATGGATGCGACCGAACAACAGAAATTGATGCTGGCGGTCGACAAGCAGGGCAAGGATCTCGACGCCGTCGTCAAGGAATGGATCGACAAGAACGAGGCGGTGTGGAAACCTTGGCTGGATGGCGCCAAGGGATAATTCGCCGATATGCCTGATGAGGGCTGAGGCTAACAAAGGCCCGGTTTCCGCGATGCGCGGAGCCGGGCGAACAATCGGCACGGGTTGATGGTAATGGACACTGCCGCGCGTCCGGTAAAGCTTGCCTGTCGAAATGTCTGGAAGGTTTATGGCCGGCGCCCGGGCTATTATTTCGACTCACGCGGCTATGTCATCGATCCCGATGCGCTGGCCCAGCGCCTGCGCGCCGAAGCGCATCTGCCGGCCGTGGTCGACGCCAGTTTCGAGGTGGCGACGGGCGAGATCTTCGTCATCATGGGCCTGTCCGGCTCCGGCAAGTCGACCCTTGTGCGCTGCTTGTCGCGCCTGGTCGAACCCAGCGCCGGTGAAATCCTGCTCGATGGCAGGAACCTGCTCGCCGCCAGTGGCAAGGAACTGATCGAACTGCGCCGCCACGCCATGGGCATGGTGTTCCAGAATTTCGGCCTGCTGCCGCACCTGAACGTGTTGGGCAACGTCGCGTTCCCGCTGAAAATCCAGGGCAAGCCGCCCAAGGAGCGCGAGGCCCGCGCCCGCGAAATGATAGCATTGGTCGGGCTCGAAGGCCGAGAGGCGTCCTTCCCGCATCAGCTCTCCGGCGGCCAGCAGCAGCGCGTCGGCATCGCCCGTTCGCTCGCCGTCGGGCCGGAGCTCTGGTTTCTCGACGAGCCGTTCTCGGCGCTCGATCCACTGATCCGCAAGCAGATGCAGGACGAGTTCCTGCGCCTGCAGCGCATGCTGAAGAAGACCATCATCTTCATCACCCACGACATCGCCGAGGCTTTTCGCCTGGCCGACCGGCTAGCGATCATGCGGGCTGGCAAGATCGTCCAGATCGGCCGGCCGGCCGACATCGTGCTCAACCCGGCCGACGACTATGTCGCGCAGTTCACCGAGGACATGCCGCTGTTGCGCGTCATCACGGCCGGCGATATCGCGACCCCCGCCAACGGGGCGGCTCTGCCTGAGCGCAGCGTTGCAGCCGGTACCAGCCTTGAAACCTTGCTTCCGCAACTTGCCTCCGGCGTGGCGGCCTTCTCCGTCCAGTCCGCCGGCGATGCCCCACCGGCGCTGCTCAGCGCCAGCGCGGTGCTTGCCGTGCTCGAGCGCGAGCAGGCGAGGCGGACGCGCTCATGACGGCGCCGGCCGCGATCGCACGATCCCCGCGGAGGGTCGCCATCGCGCCGGCCCTGGTTCCCTGGTGCGGCCTCGGCGTGCTGACTGTGCTTTGCCTGCTGCTGAAAGCCGAGCTTCCCTGGCTGGTCAATTTCCCCAAGGAATGGACGCTGCCGCTGGCCACTTACATCAACGCCGTGACCGACGTTGTCGTCGCCGTCATCCAACCCGCGTTCCGGGCGCTTTCCGCCCTGCTCGATGCGCCGATGCGGGGCGCCCGGCTGGCACTCGCCTGGCTGCCGTGGCCGGCGGTGATGCTGGCAGTCGTCGCCCTTGCGCTGAAGTCGAGCGGCGAGCGGCTGGCAATCTTCGCCGTTTTTACGCTCGGCTATATCCTGCTTGCCGGCTATTGGCCGCAGAGCATGAACACGCTTGCGCTGGTGCTGCTGGCGGTGCCGATCTCGACCGTGCTCGGCTTTCTGCTTGGCATTCTCGGCTACGCTCGCCCGCGTTGGCGTCCGGTGTTGCTCGGCGCGCTGGACCTCATGCAGACCGTGCCTGCCTTCGCCTATCTCATCCCGCTGCTGCTTCTGTTCGGTTTCGGCCCCGTGGTCGGGCTGATCGCCTCCGCGATCTATGCGACGCCGCCCATGGTGCGCAACACCATGCTCGGCCTCGACCGCGTGCCGGCGGCGATCAGCGAGGCCGGCCTTATGAGCGGTTGCACGCGCCGCCAGCAATTCTGGCAGGTGGAAGTGCCGACGGCGCTGCCGCAGCTTCTCGTCGGCTTCAATCAGACGACGATGGCGGCGTTGTCGATGGTCATCGTCGCCGCCATCATCGGCGGCTTCGAGGATATCGGCTGGGAGGTGTTGTCCTCCATGCGCAAGGCCGAGTTCGGCCAGAGCATCCTCTCCGGCCTGGTGATCGCGCTGCTCGCCATCCTCATCGACCGCCTCACCATCGGCTTCGCCAAGGCGCCCGAGACCGGGCCGACGCGCGCCATGCAATGGATGACGCCGCGCCGCCTGGCCATGACCCTGGCGATTGCGCTGGCCCTCGCCGTGGTCATCCGGCTTGCCATGCCCGATGCAACGCTGCTGCCGCAAACAGGGCTGCGCATGCAGATGGGCGCCGTCAACCAATGGCTGCTGGGGCTCGTGCGCGACTATGCCTGGTTCTTCAATGGCGTGCGCAATTCCGTGCTCTATTGCCTGCTTTTGCCGCTGCGCGTCGGCATTTCCGGCTCGGCGACGCCGGCAATGTGGGGCTTTTCCCTGCCGCCATCGGTGCTGGCCATCTACGTCGCCCTGGTCCTGGCCCTGGCCGGGCTGGCTGCCCGCCGCTTCGGTTGGCGGGCGGCGGTCGCCGCGCTGGCCGCCGGCCTCATTCTCTATACCGGCTTTCTCGATCTGCCGTGGCCTGTCTTCATCCTCGCCGTCGCCTTGCTCGCCGCACAGGTGTGTGGGCCACGGCTCGGCCTCTTCGCGGTGGCCGGCTTCGGGCTGATCCTGGTCAACGGGTTGTGGCCGCAACTGGTGCAGTCGCTCTATCTTTGCACGCTGGCTGTCCTGCTTTGCCTTCTGGTCGGCGGCGCGCTCGGCACATGGGCGGCACATAGCGACCGCGTCTCGCGCATCCTGAAGCCGATCTGCGACGCTTTGCAGACCATGCCGCAATTCGTCTTCCTCATTCCGGCGCTGATGTTCTTCAAGGTCGGCGAGTTCACGGCGCTGATCGCCATCATGCTCTACGCCATCGTGCCGCCGATCCGCTATGTCGAGCACGGCTTGCGCCATGTGCGCGCCGATGTCGTCGAGGCGGTCGAGCAGATGGGCGCGACTCCGATGCAGACCCTGCTGCAGGCCAAGCTGCCGCTCGCGCTGCCGGTCGTCATGCTCGGCCTCAACCAGACCATCATGGCGGCGCTCTCGATGCTAGCGATCGCGGCCCTGGTCGGCACGCGCGATCTTGGCCAGGCGGTCTATGTCGCCCTCGGCAAGGCCGACGCCGGCATGGGTCTGGTGGCCGGCCTGTCGATCGCCTTCCTGGCGATCCTGGCCGACCGGTTGCTCCAGTCCTGGGCAGGGGGTGCGAACGCGGCTAACGACAGGCGCGATCCCGGCTGATGGCCGGGCTTAGGCGGCGTTCGAATCCGGCGCGCTGGTCGCCTCCAGCGTCGGCAGCAGATCGTCGTCGATCGGGATGCCAAGCGTGGTGTTGAGGCGGTTGGTCGCGAGCATTGCCGAGCCATAGGACACGACGGCGATAACCAGCTCCGAGCCGTATTTCGCCTTCAGCGTCTGCAAGGCCATCGGGGGCGGGTTGCGATGCGCGGCAGGCTCGGCCGCGATCCGGTGGGCGATCTCGATAAGCGCGGCCTCGTCCTCGGTTGGCGTGTACTCGTCCGGGTCAACCCCGTGGGCGATTAGAGCGCGTCGGAAATAAAGCGAACAGAGGATGCAATGCGAATCCTCGGAGATCGCCAGCGAGAAAACGTCGACCGCCCGACTTCCGAGCGTATCGCGCAACCGCTCCTTGAGGGGCAGGACCGCGGAAAACAGCTTGAAGGCGGGGACGGAATGAAGAAGAACCCCCTTCATGTTGGTGATACGTCCCGCCCGGCTCTTCTCGGCTTCGGCGAGTTGGACGTTTTCGGCGGCTGCGTCCCTGGACTGCCAATCATATTGTGGGATGGGCATGAGCTGACCTTCATGTAGCAAAATCATACGCCGACCGGCGACGGTGGCTAAAGCCGCGACTTCTTACGATGCCAGTTCGGCTCTGAAAAGAGTGCGATTTGCCGTCTTCATACTCGCAGAACCGGACGGCGCCCGCACGGTGAAGGTTGTTTGCGCGCGACCCGCACTCCTGCGGGGTCTGGCAGTCGACGAACAGTCGTTTCCATCCACACATGGGCGCGCGGCGGACCGTGACGTGCCCGCTCGGCCGGCGCGGGTTGTCAGGCGACCTCAGCCGCGCCGGCCTGGGTACATCTAGCAGCCGGTGGTCGGGTTCCCTTGGACGCAAATGCCTGGCGGGTCGACGTAGCAGCCGCAGACGCTTCCGTCTGGCGTGCAAACGAGATTTACATGCTGGCCGCCTGGATAGCCGAAGACGACGCCAGCGGGTCTCGGCTCGAACTTGAAGATAGTGTTGGCGTCTACAGGTATGCCGAGGGTGCGGGCCACGATCATGCCCATCTCCTTCAGGCGTCCACTAACCTCTTCCGACAGTCTTTGCATGCGAAATAGATCATCGGGATGTAGCACCACCTGCTTGAGACCATTGTTGTCAGTCATTGCTTCCTCCTCCATATAGCAATGCAAGTATAGCATGGCGCCAAAACGTGCGCTATTTGGATGGCATGGCGAACGGTCTGGGATAAAGTCGGGAAAAATCGATGGTATTTTTCAATTGGCGTTGACCATCCGCTATGGAAGCGGGGCTCTTCATGCATTTATTTTTTCTTCGCAAGTGCCGCCGTAGTCGTTTCTATCGAGCTTACGTCTGCCCCGCGCCATGCTGGCGCTTTCCCTTCACTTTCCGTTCTTTGCGCGGAGCAGGCGAAGCGATTCCAGATTTTCCGCCGCCGTGTCGAATTTCGGATTGATGCGCAATGCCTCCCGGTAATCCGCCATGGCGCGGTCAATATCGTGCTTGCCCCGCCAGGCGGTGCCGCGATTGTTCCAGGCGTCCGCGTCAGTGGGATCTATCCTGATCGCCCTGTCGTAATCGGCGATCGCGTGACCGAGATCGCCCTTGGATTGCCAGGCGTTGCCGCGATTGGTCAGGAATTTAGCTTGAGGCGCAATGCGGATCGCTTGGGTGAAATCGATGATCGCGCGGTCGTACTCGCCGTTCTTCGCATAGGACAGGCCACGATTGTCGAAATATTCGGGCACGGCGGAATCGAGCTTGATCGCCTCGCTGTCGTCGGCGATCGCCTTGTCGATCTTGCCGAGTTTCTCATAGGCGGCCGCGCGGTTGGAGTAAGCGGGCGC
>CALMPB010000003.1 GCA_937871985.1 uncultured Burkholderiaceae bacterium | reverse complement strand
TTGCCCACAAAATAAAGTCCGAGCTTTTGAGCGAGATGCAGCGCGACGGCATGGCGAACATCCGCGAAGCCATCGGCAGTGCGGTAGCGTGACAGCGCCAACCCGCCGCAACCGGCAGCAGGCGCCACAACGGGAAACACCTGGCGGGATGGTTGTGCATTCCGGCAATTAATGATCGCAATTTCCGGCATTTAAGTGTCTATATTGCTTCAAACAAAAGCCTGGATTTTAGATTTTGAGTACAAATTTCCGGCAATTAATACCCTATCACTAAAATTTCCGGCAATTGTTGCTCCTTTTACTTATTACCTTACGACATATCCCCGACGAAACTGACGGTAACAGTCTTCGAATCCCTGGCAAATTTGAATTACCCACTTCTCTAAATCAAAGGTTGGGTGCTTGCCAGTAGGACCGGAGCAACAAAGCGCGAGTGAAATCGCCTCGCCCTATGTACTATGTATAGGGAAACTTGCATTCGCGAACTTTTTTCGATCCCAAGCGGTCTGCCAAGGCAAAGTTAAAAGCAGCCATTCAAGGCGATATCAGGCGAGTGCTGTTACATTACATGCAATCTATTTCTGAGAAATTTGACCGAATTAAACTGCAAGCGCCAGATATTGGATGCAGATGGGTTCGGTCTACATTACGTTAGGGACTTATGAGAATCGACGTTATGCGACCGCCAAAGCTATATAGATACTCCGAAAAAAAATGGCTAGAGCGCTCTATTGCACTCGGTGAGTTTCGTCTTCGGCCCGCGACTGACTATAAACAACAAGAGACTGACGCAGCACGACATGATGATGAATTAGTTCGTATTAAAACGTCTCCGGCCAGTTCCGTATCGATCACTAATATGAGCACGGGGCAAACTATCAAACCAATTGGCGAGGTTGTCTATCGAACAGAAGTCGGAACGAATTATTTGACCATCTGTTTTTCAAAGCTCTGGGATGAACATCAGTTTGATGACTTTCCAGGCACCGATGCATGCCTAGTCATCCATGAGGTAGATGATTTCTGCGAAAGGTTACATCATGCGGCGGAGATAGCTCTGCCTCAGTGGGCGGGCATGGATGCCGCCGTCGTGTATGGAGGTAAAAGTGGGCTTGGTGCAGTTTTCTCCAAGCCACTTAAATTTATATCACAGCATGAGTGGCGTTTTGCGTGGCACCCCTACCAGCGAGTTGAAGAGCTATCTCCCGTTCTGCTCACAATCGGAAGCATTGCTGATATCGCAGAGATCGTTGAAAGGCCTGCCCATGCAGCATCGCGCTTCTAACTCAAACGTTGAGTGTTTTTTGTTATCGCCACCGGCTGCTTCAGGTCTATTGTGTTGAAAAACTTGATTCGAGATGCGCGAATTCGAATGGTGAAAAAATTGACCCTTCAGAATCGCTCAGATTCCACGATCGGATGTCGGGTAAAGGGTCAAGTACTCCGTTGGATGAATCAAAGACCACTCACAAAGAGTTTTTCAACACAATAGGTCGATAGCAGCCATTGATGAACGGCCGTTCCCGACCCGCAGCCGCCCCTCACCACGGTTGTAGAGATGACCACTTTCTGGAGCCAAACGGCCGTTGGTTGCGAGCCTGTGAGTCTGACAAATGATGGTGTGTCGGCGTCAGCACTGGATGAGCCTGTGCGCTGACGCTAGTATTGCTCCCTCGCTTGCCGGGAAGAGCGTTCCCGAGCCAATCCGATGTAGCGACCGCTATGCAGATGCTTTGACACTGGTTCGCACGCCGGGGCATGGTGTTCCGTGACATAACGCCAGATCCTGCTGCGAATTCCATTTCCAAGAACGTCGCTTTTCGCCTCCTGTTCGCGAGCGATAAGGTTTGCTCACTGCAAAAGTGCTTTCACTTGAGAGACGAGCTCGTGGTCAGGAAAGCGTTCACAGGCCACTGACCAAACCTGCTTCGCCTTTGCGTGGTCGCCACTGTTCCAGTGCACACCGCCGAGTTCGAACATTGCCGCAGCATATTCGGGATCTAAGATGGTAGCCCGATGGAAGGCATCGATCGCCTGTTCTGCCTGCCCAAGATGCGCGTATGCCACGCCGACCTGAAACCAACTCATTGCGTCCGGCTGGAGCGCTTTGGCCTGCTCCAAGAGGATCGGTAGACTTTCGTCAAAGCGTTCTAAAAAGTTCAGCGCTGTTCCAAGGCAATAGCCATAGTGGCCGCCTTCGAGATCGTAGGCCTTGCGGAAACAGCGTTCAGCCTCCACCCAGTCCCCGTTCTCCTGCGCCCAATGGCCCAGGCGATCCCACGGCAATGCGGCGTCATCCGCACTGACGTGAGCGATATGGCAGTTGAATTCATCTCTGAATTCGGCATAGGTTTTCTTGAGGTCATAGCCCTGCCCTCGCAAGTAGAAATTACTCATTAACAACTCCCATCGCCCTTGCGAGCTGTCAGGATGAGCTTGGGCGTAGCGCTGCCAGAAGGCGCGAGCGTACACTGCGTTGTCGATCGTGGTGCGGCCGAAACTCGCCACCAGCCGCAGGCACCACGGCCAAATCCATTCGTAGCGGTCGGCCTGACCGATTAGAGCATTGATCTCGCGGAATGCAGCTGAGCCCTGGTCGAGGTTGAACAAGACGTTGACGCGCCACCCGGACACCGCCGTCATCTTTCCCTGGTTGCGATCTACGAATGTGACTCGGTCGAAGTGATTCAGCGCGTCCTTGTAACGGCCGATCCGAACGAGATGGTTGCCCATGGCATTGTGCGCTTCGGCCAGATTCGAATCCAGCCGCAGCGCCTCACAATAGTGCTCAACGGCCGAATCTTGATCGCCGAGTCGCTCGAAGCTCGTGCCTAGATTCTTGTGGATCTGGGCCGCCAACTCGGAGGCGCCTATAAGTCCTGGATCTGCAAGGGCGGTTTGATAGGCCAACTTGGCCTGCTCATCGTCGGGAATCGCCGAATATGCGTTTCCAATGGTGTAATGCAGGCTGGCAGCCTGAAAGCGGCCACTTGCAAGTTGCCTCTGGAAAAACGCGATTCCTTCGACGATCCGCTCTGGATGCCGAGTTTGGCGCGCCATGCCGAGATTGATCTCCGACATATAGGGGATACCCATGAAGTCGTGATCAGCGCCGAGCGCTGCGGCGAACCGCTCGAAGCTTGCGCTGATCACGTCGTCTGCATTCTGGTCATAAAGCTGCAGCAGCAGCGTCGCCGCTTGGAGCTGATCCTCCGGGACATGGACCTCCGGTGCGGCGTCCAGGATGGCGTTTGGTAAGTCTTTAGGACCGGCGGAGGTTTGAGCGACCCGACGGTCCCGTGAAGACTTGGCGCCGGACCGAGCGAGCGCGGCCACCTTACACAATTGATCGATCGTCATCTCGCGCGTGAAGGTGACGGTGACCGAGCTTTGGTCCGTCCATGAACGCCCGTCGTGCTCGTATTGCTGCAGGACAGCGTCGGCCAGGCAGATGCGCAACGTACCCGTCGGGACGTGGTAGCAGGCATAGAAGCTGTAGGGCTGCATCAGCAGGTAGTTCAGGTTCGCGCGCTCGACGGAGACGCTGAGCGACCCGTCGGCATTCAGGTTCCGGGCTGTACCTTTCACCTGAACATGCACCCGGACGTTTGTCGCCAGACCGCCCGCGACGACCTCAATCTGGCAGTCTGTGCCGTAGTCCTTGCGATCCGACGCCTGAAGGATAAAACAACCGCTGTCGGCCAGCCGCTTTTGGAAGGCGGCAAGAGCTTGGTCCTCTATTTCGTGGTTCTGATCACGGCGCGGCAGTTCGTCGAACGGATTCATAAGTGTCTGTCTATTATAGGCGGTTGGCGATGCGTTCCAGCCTCATCGATCATCATTGTCAAAGGCATGATCGCATCAGCCGTAGCCAGGCTCGGATACCGCGCCAGGCAGCTTGTCGGCCCGCCCCCAAAATCTTGCACAGGCACCAGCATAGCGGACGACGTCCTCGGGTCGGATAAGGAGCTGCTCACTCTCCTCGGGGTTCGGCGGAAGAATGTCGATGTATCGCGAGGGATCGTAGGTCCAACGTTCTGGTGCGTGGGCGCGTAGATCGTTCACCGAGGTCCCATCGCCATGGCGATAGACGTTCGCGACGAGGAACATCTCTACAAGACTGTCGCAGATGCCGCTGAGATCGACGCCGCCTTTTGCGGCGCATTCGGGAAGGTGCTCGCGAAATAGCTCCCGACCGGGCTTCTTGCCGTCTACGCCGAGGCTGCGCCCCCACATGCGCAGCTGACGTTCAAAGAGGCCGGCTAGAGTGAGGGTAAAAGCCTTAGCAGCTTCGTTCGCGGTATGGTTATCGACCTGCGCCGCTGCACAGTTGAGGAACTCGTTCATCGATGCGGCTTCGCCGAATCGAAGCTCGGCGTGGATCGGCAGCGCGTTTAAACCGGGCCAGATCAACCGCTGAAAGAGACGGTCAGTGTTGGCTTGGAACACCCTTGGAAGATTGTCGCTCAGGCTCATAGGAGGGCGCCCTCCACGTTGTTCAACGCGGGGGCTTGGTTATGGCCGCGAAGTTCGACATTGTGACGCCGACCAGCCGAATGCCTTTCGGCGGCGGGTAGACCGAAGTGATTCAGCGCGAGGCTCGCCCAGTGGCCGACAACCACCGGATTACCCGGCGGTGTTGGGTTATCCCGTTGTTCGATCGGAGCATAGAAAGCGTTCATGTCAACGCGGATGATCTTGCGAGTCTACCTTTAATTATAGCGGTGGACGATAATATGGGCCATGAACAAAAGAAGGGATACATGACTCCGAAGGATGCCGAGGGCGACGCTGGGTTCGCCCGTTTGTATCTCCTGCTGTTGTTTGCGCAGAGTTATAGTGGCCACGAACGAAATTGTTGCTTGAGACCGCCCGCCTCAAATGGGAGCCAGGATGCTGAAGGCCAGCGAAGAGGAAATCGAGTCCATTCGGGAATACTTCGAATGGCAAGCCCCCGACCTAGAAGTAACCTTCATGCAAAAGGTCTACTCTGAAGCGGTGCTGAACATGTGCCACGACGTATGGGACATACACACCAACAAAGACCGATGGTGGGTCATCACTGGCGGCACCAACCTCTATTCCCAGCAACAGTTCCCTAATATGGATCTGGCGCTGACCTTCCACATCGGTCTGATTCTGCGTATCCCCCGCACCGAGCAGGACCAACGGGACGACATGCGCCTCCTGCCGTTCGGGCCAGTCTTCGAAAAGATGGAAGAGGTCGGCGATGCAGTCAGCCACGCCCACAATCTCGCGGACTACCAGGCGGTTGGTGTTCGTTGCCGAGAGACTTTGCTTGAGTTGATTGGTGTCGCCCAGGACGCCGCGGTCTGGACGGAAACGCCGCCTCAGCGTGCCAATTTCCGCGAGTGGTCGGAAATCATCTGCAATGCTCTCGTGCCCGGCAGCAGCAATCGGGAGCGCCGCGGTGCTTTGAAAGGTGCGCTCGATACCGCTTGGACGTTCTCCAATTGGCTGACGCATGCAAAATCAGCTACCTGGCTCGATGCCGACTTGGCACACACGTTGATTCAGCATGCCATCGGTATGGCCATCTCCCTGATCCTTCGTGAGCTACGCGGCGTTCCGGAGGCTTGTCCGAACTGCGGATCGCCCGATCTTGTCCCCGAAAAGGGCGAAAACGCTGCGGCGCCGGACGTGGTCTGGGAACGACCGCGCTGCGCCGACTGCGGATGGGCCGGCAGACCTGTTCCAATCCTTGATGCTGGGAACGGGCGGCCACTCATAACCCGTGAAGGCAAGGAGACCCATGACCACAGCATTATGACCGTGCCGTTGCGTGCCATCCGGAAGCCAGGCGATCCGGCGGTCGAAGCATTACAAGACGCAGATACCGGGTCGCCGGAGCTTACCGAATATTTCGCTTATGGGTCGAACATGGCGACCGCGCGGCTGCGGCAACGAATTCCGAGTGCCAAGCCGCTGGGGGTCGCCACCCTCTCTGGGTATGAACTGCGGTTTCACAAGCGTAGCAAGGACGGTTCGGGAAAGTGCAACGCATTCGCGACGAATGACACTGAGAACGCTGTGGTCGGTGTTCTTTTTTGTTTTGATCCCTCAGAACGTAGAAAGCTCGACGCTGCTGAGGGTACCGGTAAGGGTTATGACGCCGCCATGGTGACGGTCGTCAATGACAAGGGCTGCAGGAGGAAGGTCCTGACATATATCGCCTCGAACGACGCCATCGATGAAAGCCTCCGGCCTTACAGTTGGTACAAGGATCATGTCTTGGCCGGCGCCCAGGAACATGGCCTCCCGCAGGACTACCTCGATGAACACATCGCGATGGTTGAAACGGTTGAGGATCCCGACGTCGCAAGGGCTTCAAAGGAGCGCGCGACGTACTCCGCCTAGATCGAATTGCGTCACAGGTTGTACAGCTCGGCATTGCGTCCCGTCTCTCTCCCGATCCTCCTTGCCAGCAGCCTCGAGGAGGAAACGGGCTTGCGCGGCCTTTCGCGAACCGCGATCAAGAGCGTAGGACGATGGGCCCAACCGTCGATGCTCTGCCGATCCACGCCAGCCCCGAGTCTGGATGACTAATTTGGGCTGCGGTCCGGGCGTTCGATTCACCGTCTTGGACTTCTCTAGGTGACCGATTGTAGCCAAACACAGATGGCTGACTCCGACCCTTGGCAGACAAAGCAGACGAGCCTTTCTTAGAATTGCCGTATCGACGGCCGCCACTCGTGGTGCAGGCGTCAACCGTCTCTTCCTGTATTCTGATACATTTCATTTCATGATGAGGAGTAGCGATGAAATTTGAAGTGTTCGGCCCGTACTTTTTAAATACGAAGACCATCATAAAGAAAGAGCACGTGGTAACGATACGCGAGGAAATCACAGAGAGTGCATATGGCGGCGTTCTTTCAACCGCCCCCGGTTGCTATGTGTTTGGGGTAAAACCCTCCGGTGCACAGCGAATCATTCCATGGTACGTTGGCAAAGCAGAGCGACAGCCTGTCATGAAAGAAGCTACGAACGATCAACACTTGCAGTTGTACAACGAGATATTCGACACCTACAAAAGTGGTCATCCGGCCCTGTACTTTCTCCCATCGACCACTCCTAAAGGCAGAGCGACGACATTGGCCAACGCTGGTGGGAAGAAGCCAGCGATCGAGTTCCTGGAGGATTGGTTGATCGCTGCGTGTCTGAAAACGAATCCCGAACTCTGGAACATAAAGAAGACTCATCTGCTGAGGGATTTGTACGTCAGAGGAATTTTTAATCCATCAAAAGGGGATTTAAACACGTCGGCCGCTTCATTCAAGAAGTGCATAGGAGTCTAAACGAAGTGACTTGATGCCCGTTATTGGCCAAAAATAGCCCGCGCTGATTGACAGAACGCGGCCCAGAGCAGGCAACCGCGTAGGATCTACAAAGCAGCCATCAATCTCGCCCTGCGACCGAAAATCCTGCACCTGCTCAAAAGGTAGGCACCTTATGGTGCTCGCTAGCAAATGCCCACCACCACACACCCAAAATGAAGGCACCCAAAAGTACCTTTCAGAAATATCGGACCTAAGGTAGTCACTGCCTCCCATTAGCTCGCCGTTAGGCGGGCCGAGCCCCAGTAACTAAGCCACTGTTACTACCTCATCGCTGCCAACTGATTTCGTTGCCCAATAAGTAGAAAACCGTAACCAATCATGCCCTAACTTCCTGTGAACCCATACAATAGGGCTGTGCGTAGATAGCTCTCAGGGACGTTAGGCAACACCACGGGCATCCCTCCACCAACGGAACAATTGATGTTTGCCCTGATTTTCGCAAACCTAATTCTTGCGGGACTTGTTGCCGGCGGCTTTTGGATCGCTTCGCGGCCCACGAGTCATTCGGCCGACCAAGACAAACTCCGCTGACCATTCTCAACGAGCCTCCCGCATTTGCGCCTCTAATGCTTGCTCACGAGTACGCCCCCGATTGCATTCGGGCAACCACCTGACTCACAAGCGCCCTTCCCGCCGCCGTATCCAGATACTCTCCCGGCACACCGCCTAATGCCGGATTAGGCTCCCCTAGCCAACGGGCAAGCCACACCGCCGCCTCAAACCCCTGGAGATCCCCAGATTCCCGTACCATTTTCTGGATCTGGCCAATTAACCGCGCGAGATC
>CALMPB010000002.1 GCA_937871985.1 uncultured Burkholderiaceae bacterium | reverse complement strand
AACATCTCGAAGAGTGAGCGCAAAACAGCAACGTTGATCTCTTTCGGCGCCTCGACATGTTTGAACTGCTTCAGCTCGTCGAGCTGCCGCTCGGCAAGCAGCGTAATCTTTCCGGAATCGATCTTGTCGCCCGTGACCGCCAGTACAATGTCGCCAGCGTAAACAAGTCCACCCAGCACAGCGACGAGGAGATCGGGCTCAAGCCTGAACGTGATCGGTGCAAAATAATCGACTTCGGCTTCGCCGCTGATGAGCTCTGACCGGTTCAGGACCTGGCCATGCCCCTTAGCTTTCAGCCGAGCGAGGACCTCTTGCGCATACCGAGACTGGGTCGGATCAATGCGATCACCGTCGAGCATTTCGAGACCGTCTAGGATTACGACGGCATCCTTCGTTCGATTTCCACCTGCCAGCGCGCGCAGCGCATTTCCGATCAGCTGCTTGCGGTTGGCTTCAGTGACCAGCGCCGAGAAGATCGGATATTCGGGGGCTACCTCGGCAAACTGATTGCTTAGCGCCAAACCCGAGATGACATTCACAACGTCACGGAAATTAATGCGCTCGTCAGGCCCCAGGCGCGCCTTATCACGAAGCGAGACCCCCTTGGTCCACTCCTGCAGGGTTTTGCTCTTGCCCTGATAGGTGACCTCAAAGGCCGCCATCTGCTTTTCCTGCAGCCACTTGCTCATGTCCCGCAGGGCGTCTTTGGCCTTATCGAGGTACACTGTCTTCGCACCGCCGCTGGCGGTCGAAGCGAGCTCCTGCGCCGCAGCGTAGAAGGAGAGATGGCGCTTGATCGCCTCATCCAGGCCCTTCAAGCGGAAGAAGACCTCATCCCCCTTGGTGTCATCCCTGAAACGCGGAGGTTCGAAAGGCTGGATGAAATAGATATAAAAGTCGCGCTCCGGCTGGGCAGTGGGCCGATCGTTCGGGGCGCCGAAGAAGAGATACCCGCTGCGTTCGACACGGCGTTCTTGCCATTCGATCTGGTATTGCCAAATCTGATGCCCGGTTACGTAGGCAGTGTCGTCGGTCCGCTCCATAAGCTGACGGATCGCGCTGTAGTAAGCACGATCGAGCGCATCGTCTGACAGCGCCTCCGCACGCTTCTCGATCTGAGCATCGTAGTCGACGTCCTTTTTCAGATCGAGATAGTACTGCTCGGTATCCGCAGCCTTGGAAATGAATTGACCATTGACCGTCTTCAGCGTCTCCCGCAGCACAGTCTGCACGAGCGAGAGTAGGTCAGCTTCAGGCTCGCCGCCCATGTCTTCGATGCCGGGCTGGAACAGGCAAAGCGTATCGCGAAGCTCTTCAGCTGTCGGCCCGACCGGAACGTAAATGTCACCGCCGGTGGTCAGCCGGTGGACCGACAAACCATCGATGATGCGCAAAGCCATCGGCTTGTACGCAGGCCTGGTAAATGCCTTCGAGACACGCTCCGAAAGAACTTCGGAGACTTTCAGGACGGGCCCGATATTCGGGTCTGCGCGCAGAACCGAGTTGGACGTCACGGTCTCCCAGAACTTGTCGTAGCCGATCAGGCCCGGTCGGTCTTCCGGCACCTGATCCTTCAGAATGGCCTGGATCTGGTCACGAAGCGTGACAAGGGCACCGCGCTTCTCGGTGAAGACCAAACGCTCGAAGGTTCCGATATAATCAGGGTGGACTGGGAACAGCCTGACATACTCGTCGATGCGCTCATTCATGGAGCCATAGAATTTCGCGAATGGAGTCAGATACGAGCGAATTTTGTCCTGCTGATCGGTGGTCTTCTTGAGAAGACGCTCAGCGACCACGAAACTGACGTCCTGCCGTGCCAGCAAGATCTGGGTGAAGCGATCCTTCACGCGCCGCAAGCTATCGGCAACGTGCTGGAAACGACTGCTATCGAAGATGGCCTCCTGGACCCCTGCCACGAAGCGGAAACGCAGGTGTTTCGCCACCTCTCCGATCTCGCGAAGGAAGGAAAGATCCAGAACGAGGTCGTGATCCTTGCGCGATCGCAGATATTCGAGGAACTCGTCCACCACCAGCAGCACACCGTGATTGGGATGGACCTCGGCAAATGCCGCCATCATCTCCTCGAAAGCAGCCTTGTTGTTGATGACCTTGTCAGCCGCAGGGAAGGAGAAGCTAACCCCCTGCTTGTCGAGGAAAACCTCAAGCTGCTGCGTGATGATGTCGCGCAACGACATCTGGCTGGAAATCTCGATCCGGTGAACCTTGAACTTGCCAGCGATCGCACTTGCTGCCTCGGCCACCTTGGGGTGGCGGATCATGGACACATAGTCCGCATCTTCAGCGACGAGCGAGAGCACGGACATGAGGTGAGACTTACCGGTCCCGTAGTTCCCGACTACGAGGACGCCCTTGTGGTCGACAGCCTCATCGAACGAAAGCTGGGGGATCATCTGCATGGCAATCCGCTCGGCCATGTCATCCGAGATAACGTAGGTCGAAACGAGCTTCTTCGCCTCATCCGGGCGGTTAGCATCCAGAAGCTGGATAACCGACTCGATAGGCTCAAACTGAATGAGATCGCCATACTGCATGGTCATCTCGGAAATTCCCTTCAAAGCTTAATTCAACTCGAATACGACAGCACCATCGAGTGGCACCTCGCAGTGTTCACGATGCCCCGTGCGGGCGTAGGTCAGTCGGCCATCCCGGAATTCACCTGGCCAAGCCGCCACTAGTGGACGAGCGTGAGCAAGCTTTCTCAGGACATCAAACGGATTTATGCGGAGATCTTGCTCAAAAAGTATCTCTATATTGTCGAAGATCGCACATTTTTCAGAACCATTTTGATCCATCAATTCCCGAAGCAATGACATAACTTCGGAACTTCTCTGAAGCGATGGAACTGGCAGTAGCTTACGCGACAATTCGATGCCGACATTGACCCGGGGCAAGCCTTCGCTTTCGGCTAGACGCGACAGGATATCAGTCTTGCCGCCGCCAGCGCTCGCAACTACGAGAATCAGCTTACTTTTCAGTGTCGCTGCATCTTCAGTAAGCTCTCGCAACCGCTCAAGCATAGTGCGGCCCCTCTGGCTGAGACACGCTACCTACACGCGTTCCCGAACGAATTTCTGCGGCGTTCAACAGTACGATCTGCTGGTCGTGAGGCCTTCGCGCAGCGGGATCCGTGTCCAATCCGAGCCGTTTGAGTGCGTAGTAAAGCATTGCCCGCCGGACAGGGATGATCGTCAGCCCGTTTTCCATGCCGTAGTCGAGCTCAATCGCCTTGCGCTGACCAGCGCTCAGTTCGGGATGTGGCGCGATCTGCAGATCAACCTGCTCTTCCCAATCGCTATCGTCCAAAGACCGCGCATCAGCAGGCTTTGATGAGCGGGACTCGGTAATGCGCGAGAGAACAAAGTCCTTGAAGGCGCCGCTGCGTGGGCAATGCGCGCGAGCATGCCATCTGAACCCGTCAAACACCAAGGCATGGGGTTCGATCCACCGCCAAGCAGGCTCGGGGGATGACATCGATTGGTAGAAGACCTCGATCGCCTCGTGCCGCTTGATCGCCGTTACGATTGCCCTCAGAGTTTTGGGCGAGACACCCCGGGCGGGAGTCGGGGCACAGGCGAAACTCGGCAAGCCTCCGATCCAGCTGTCGTCGGCGGCAATGATTCCATCCGAGAGCGATCTGAGCTGGGAGAGATATTGGGCTGCGTCGGGCTGGTGGAATACGGGGCTGAAGGACGAGCTACGCACATACGTCCTGGCGCTCTTGTCGTAGACCATGTTTGCTTCGGCCAGGCCGAGATATCTGTTCAGATCCGTCGAAGCCTGATTGATCGAAACACCGAAAACGTCGATCAGGTCACTCCGGTTGACGTGGCCCTCCCAGAAGAGCCTGAATTCGATGAATTCGAGGCGGCTCTCAACCCCGCGCCTCAATCCCGAATCGCTATCCATTCCCACATCCCCCAAGAAACTGGGCTAAACCAGTTTCTGTATGGGTAAGCGTAATGGATGCTTGATGACGAGGCAACGAGATTCGGAAGGCGGTGGCCTCGATTTCGCTAGTACCTAGGGTCAACTGCCTCTGAGCTCGCAAGAAATTCCGAAACTTTCTGGCAGGTTTTGCGGCGTGGCCTGCGCCCGTCCCTTAGGTCCTGAACGAAACGTGGATCAG
>CALMPB010000001.1 GCA_937871985.1 uncultured Burkholderiaceae bacterium | reverse complement strand
TGCGGATTCCGGGATCATGGGGATCAGTATTCCGGGATGATCGCGATCAGCATTCCGACATGATGGCGATCAGGCTTCCGACATCATCGCGATCAGCATTCCGGGATGATCGCGATCAGTTTCGGGGGATTTTGGTGGTGTGATCCGGTCGGCGCATTCTGCTCCCTTTTGGGGAGGAGCGGATGCCGACGGAGCGATTGCCGATGCGCAGGGTGCGCGAGATTTTGAGATTGACCTACGACGCCGGGCTGGCGTCGCGCGAGGTGGCCCGCCGGGTTGGTGTGGGCAGCACCGGAGTTCGGGTCATGCTTCAGCGCTTCCGGGCGTCGGAGCTGGGCTGGCCGTTGCCGGAAGGGCTGACGGACGCGGCGTTGGAGCTGAAGCTATACGGCGTCGCGGTGACCCGACAGGGCCAGCGGGACCGCCCGGAACCGGACTGGGCGGCGGTGAACCGCGAGTTGAAGCGCAAGCACGTCACGCTGCAGATCCTGTGGGACGAGTATATCGCCACGCATCCAGACGGCTACCGATACAGCCGGTTCTGTGAGCTCTATCGAGCCTGGGAAGGACGGCTTCCGGTCACGATGCGGCAGACGCATCTTGGCGGTGACCGGATGTTCGTCGACTATGCCGGGGACACGGTGCCGGTGGTGGTCGATCGCCTGACCGGCGAAGTTCGCGAAGCGCATCTCTTCGTCGCGGTGATGGGCGCGTCGAGCTTGTCTTTTGCCTGGCCGACCTGGACGGAAGCGCTACCGGACTGGGTCGACGGCCACGTCCGCGCCTGGGAATTTTTTGGCGGTTCCACGCGTCTCCTCGTGCCGGACAACGCCAAGGTCGCGGTTATCAAGGCTTGTCTGTACGAGCCGAAGGTCAACCGCACCTACAGCGAACTCGCCGCGCATTACGACACCGCGGTGCTGCCGGCACGACCGTATCGGCCGCGCGACAAGGCGAAGGTCGAGGCTTGCGTCGGTATCGTCGAGCGCTGGCTGCTGGGGCGCCTTCGGCGCCGGGTCTGGTACGGCATCGACGAACTGCGCGGCGCCGTGGCTGCGATGCTGGTCGAACTGAACGGGTGCCCCATGCGCCGCCTTGGTCGCTCCCGGTCCGAGTTGTTCGAAGAACTGGATCGCCCCCGCCTCAGGCCATTGCCGGCGGAACCCTATGTGCTGGCGGAATGGCGACATTGCAAAGTCGGGCTCGACTATCATGTCGAGGTCGGCCGCCATTTCTACTCGGTGCCCTACCGTCATGCCCGGGCACAGGTCGAGGTGCGCCTGACGGTGCGAACCGTCGAGATCTTCCTCAAGGGCGAGCGCATCGCCTCGCATCTTCGCGGGTCCGGCAACGGCCACCACACCACCGTCAGCGAGCATATGCCGTCGAGCCATCGCCGGTATCGCGACTGGACCGTCGAACGTCTGCTCGACGAGGCCGGGCAGTTGGGGCCATCGGTCAGAATGCTGTGCGAGATGATCCTGTCGGAGCGCCCGCATCCTGAGCACGGCTACCGCTCCTGCCTCGGCATTCTGCGGCTGGCGCGTCCCTATGGCGCAAGCCGGGTCGATGCCGCCGCGCTGCGCGCGCTGGAGATCGGCGCGCGCCGCTATGGCGCCGTCAAATCGATCCTCGAGAAAAAGCTCGACGGACAGCCGCTGCCCCGGCTGCGCTCGGCCGGCGAAGTCAGCGTCGATCATCCCAACATCCGCGGATCCAAATACTATCATTGAGGAGAACAGATTTGCTGACCCACCCAACGCTCGACCAGCTCCACACCCTTGGCCTGCAGGGGATGGCCAAGGCCTTCATCGAACTCGACCGGCATGACGATGCCGACACGCTGAGCCATGCCGAATGGCTTGGCCTGCTGCTCGACCGGGAAGCCACCTGGCGGCACGACAAGCGCCTCTCCGCCCGGCTCCGCCATGCCAAATTACGCCATCGTGCCGTGCCCGAGGATGTCGACTATCGCAGCCCTCGCGGTCTCGACCGCCGGTTGTTCGACGCCCTCCTCAAGGGCGACTGGATCGACGCCCACGACAATCTGGCCATTTGCGGCCCGACCGGGATCGGCAAGAGCTGGCTCGCCTGCGCCATCGGCCACAAAGCCTGTCGCGACAACCGCTCCGTCCTCTACACTCGCTTCCCGCGTCTGCTCGATGAACTCGCGCTCGCACGCGGTGATGGTCGCATTGCCAGCAGAATGAAAAGCCTCGCCAATGTCGAACTGCTCATTCTGGACGATTGGGGGTTACAGCCCCTCGATGCCCAGGCACGCCATGACCTCCTTGAGATCCTTGAGGATCGCTACGGCCGAAAATCCACCATCGTCACCAGTCAGCTCGATGTGGCCTCATGGCATCACGCCATAGGCGATGCCACCTACGCCGACGCCATCCTCGACCGTCTCGTTCACAACGCGCATCGCGTCGAACTCAGTGGTGAAAGCCTGCGCCGCATAAAGTCCTCCAGCCCAGTTGACGCCGCCGCCAAGGACTGACACCCATCAATCGTCGACCGGGTGACCGCCACTGATCGCGATCATCTCGGAACGCTGCGCGCCATCATATCGGAATGGCTGATCGCGATCGCCGGAATCTGCA